>CAYSJO010000569.1:0-4469 GCA_964431285.1 uncultured Planctomycetaceae bacterium | reverse complement strand
TCATCGTGGCGTGCTCCTTTGGGAGAGGTCTGAAAACTCGTGATAACATCAGATTCATCCCTCAGCACGCCGCCGTCTTCAACTCCTCGTAAACACAACTTCTGACAATAGCTCCAGAAAGACAGGAACGATTGGAACGGTCGGGTGCCGTTTCGCGACGTGTGCAATGCCGGTTTTGAATTCGTTGAGTTCTTTGGGTTCGCCGCGTGAGCCCTCCGGAAACAGGATCAGGATTTGACCGGCTTCGAGTCCTGCCGTGATGCCGGCCAGCGGATCGCTGTGCACGCCGGACATTTTTCGTGACAGAGGAATAATTCCAATGATCTGCGTTGAGAACCACGCGAGGAGTCGGTTCTTCAGAAAGTAATCGGCCGCCGCAACAGGCCTCACGATGGCCAGACGCCGCATGCCGAACAGCGTCATTAGCGTGAGTGCGTCCAGATGACTGTTGTGATTTGCGACGACAACCGCCGGACCTTCCGTGGGCAATAGCTGATTGCGGCGGACGTTCAGGCCCAGCACGATTGGCCGAACGATCAGCAGAAAAAACATGTATCGCAAGAACGCGTTCATGCAGTCCTGTCAGCAGTAGCAGTAGTAGACAAAGTAAAAAAAACAGCGGAGCGGTGTATGTCAGACTGTCGACCCGATCGAGCACTCCACCGTGTCCCGGCAGTGTTGTTCCCGAGTCCTTGACGCCGAGGTCTCGTTTCAGTGCTGAGATCGATACGTCACCAACGAAGCCCGAAATGCCGATGATCAGACCGGCAATCAATGAGCGCTCCCAGTCGAGGATCGTCAGGTACGGTCCGATCGCCGCTGCGAGCAGGACTGTGCTGAAAACTCCGCCAAGCAGCCCGGCCCCGGTCTTGCCAGGGCTGACCGTTGGGACAACCCGCCGCCGCCCTAACGATTTGCCCCAGATAAACTGTGCCACATCGTTGAACTGTGTGAGCAGGACGAGCAGGATCAGTAGACCGGGGCCGGCATTTTCTGTGGCCCCGCCAGACGGCCAGGATGGTGCAATGCGAGCGGTGGCCACGGGGTTCAGGACAAGCAGGTACGCAGCGTGAGACATGCTGAAAACTGTGGTCATCAGACCCCAGTGCAATGTCCCGATCGCTCGCAGAAAACCGTCAGTCTGTCCGATCGAGACCATGCGTGCCGGCAACAGCAGGAACATGTAGACGGGAATAAAGATGATGAACATCCCGTACCATTCGAGATGTGCCCAGTAATACTGAATTGGAATGGCCAGGTACGCCCAGAACAGAACTCGGCGATCGGCGCGTCGAGTCGGGATCAGCGACACATATTCTTTGAACGCGAGAAAGCTGACGAAGGCCAGAAAGACCATCGATGTCGCGCGATTCAGAACAATGGTCAGTCCGAACAGCCCTGCAATGACCCACCAGGTCCGAACTCGCAGTCGCAGTTCTTCGTGATCGCGTTCTGGTTGAAGCCTGCGCAGCAGGGCAACGGCAACACTCGCAACAACGAGGGCGACCGCGATTCCAGCGAGGCTCCAGCGAACTTCCGGTAGTAGATGATCAATGCTCATGGTGATCCATGATGTCATTTCGAATGAGTCGTGTTGTGTTCTCATCACTGCCGCAATTCGCCGCAGCCTCCGAAGTGCGGTCAGTACCCCGCCGACAATGATCAGAATCAAAGCACCACCGCAGATGCCCAGTTGTGTGGATTCGTGAACCGGTTGCCACGTGGATGGCAGGATTGCACAAGCGATACAGACAATCGTCATTGCTGCCATGCGCTGCGGTTTGGCGAACGGGCCAAGAAACACTTGCCCGGCACAGACGCTGGCTCCGAACGCGCGTACGTACGCAACGAAGACCGCAACGAGAGCGGCGGTCAGGCCAACGATCGGACAGCCGCCATGGGCGAAGCCAGCGCCGATCAGAATCGCAGGGTCGGAGAGACGATCGGGAACCTCGTTGTAGAGCTCGCCCACCGCAGACGCCTTTCCGCCCTCAATGGCGACCATTCCATCCAGAAGATTCGCAATCAGTCGCAACTGGATTAGCATCGCGGATGCGAACCACAGCGCGCGACGATCGAACTGACAATCGACAATCCCAGTGGCCGCCAGAGTCCCACCCGCGGCAATTGCGAACACAACACTCGAAACAGAAATCGCGTTCGGTGTCACTCCCGCCGCGGCGAGCCGGCCAGCGAGCCGACCAAAGAAACTCCACCCGCGACTCTTCAATGGCCGCCGTCCGGATGGCGCTGATGAGGAATCACTCCTACTCAGCGTCCCATCAAATACATGCCGTCGATCAGCAACAGCATTCCGCAAACATTGATTGGCCGAATTGGAGTCTGATATGCAATCAGCCCGACCAGGGCTGCCCAGACAAACGTCGTGGCATACACGGGATACAGCACGGACAGCGCGCCTCCCTTTTTGAAAGCGGCTACGAACAACACCATCACTGCAACGTAGCAGACAACACATCCAGCGATTCGAGGTTTGAGCAGGTAGCTGCCCACTGAGCCTCCAGCCGCGTCAGCTCCAGACTTGTAGAGAAACTGGCCGACCGCTCCGAGCAGCGAGGCAATCAGGAACAGCACGATTGAGCTTGCGGGTGTCGGCATCGCTTACCTTTGCCTGTTAGACTTTGCAGCAAGGCGCAGACTCGTCGCCGGTATCACACAGATTGTCAGATTCAATCTGGAGCGACTCGACGCGGCGGGCGATCATTGTCCGATTGGCAAACGGAAACACACCACTTCTTCTGCGTTTCGAACCAGTAGCAGCCAATTCCACAAGACCGGATGGTTCCATGTAGTGGCCGAAAGCGCTGGGAAACGGTGCAGTTCCTCGAATTGTTCGGAGCTGGCCCGGACATAGGCCACGTCGCCGTCCTCAGACTGCACAATCAGGACGTCGCCGACCAGAAGCAACTGACCATATCCGTAACGTCCCCGTTTCCATTTCATCTTTCCGTCGCGGATATCTATGCACTCCAGAATGCCCTCGTCCAGACCATACGCGTAGTTTTCCAGGCGAACGGCTGCGTTGAATTTCAACTTGAATCGCCGGCTCTCAGTCCATGCGGCATCCACGACCCAGTTATTCGCACGCGTGCCTTTCCTGACGTTGATCGACGCTGCTCCAGTCGCATAGCCGCTGCCAATCAGCACATTCGACTCGTCAACAATCATCGGCTGAGCCGCGTTGATTTTCGGTTGGTTATGCCACTCGAAATTCCAGAGCTGGTGTCCCCCATCAATCGCGTGGCTGGACAGCCCATCACCGTGAAACCACAGGATTTGCTCAACGCCGCCCAGTGTCGCGAGCATCGGAGCCGCATATGACGCCGGATGGTTGCCGTTGTGCCACAGTGTTTCACCGCTGATCCGATCGTACGCGATCAGTCCCTTGTTACCGCCTGGCACTGCAATGACCGCGATCCCTGTTATCAGCGGGGACCCCGCCATCGCCCACGGAATGTTCTCGACCCCGGCATCCGTCAGAATGTTCGTCGTCCACTGGACCCTGCCCGTCAGCGCATCGAGACAATTCAGTTGACCGGATGCTCCGACTGCATAAACGCGTGAATCGAAAAGTGTGGGAGTGGCTCGCGGACCGATGCCGCCCATGGCCTCTTCAAACCGCACATTGTCAGCGTGCTCCCAGAGTTGGCGACCGGTCTGGACGTCATAGCAGACAACGTACTCAAGATCGCCACGTTGCTCCTGCGTGAAGGCTCGACCATCCGCAACCGCAAACGATGACCACCCCGCCCCGACCGGATGCCGCCAGATTTCTTCCGGCGTCTGCGTCCAGTCGATGTCTCCGACTCCCGACCGCACAACACCGTCCCGCAATGGTCCGCGGTATTCTGGCCAGTCAGCGCTGGTGATCAGCAATCGCGGGGCATCTGCTGCAGGTTGCCCCGGCGCATTGTCCGAGCCCTTGGCAGTCGGAGCGATCGGCGGTTGATCGTTGCCATCGGTTGCCGCTGTTGAGGGCGAGCCTTTGGCCGCAGCAGCGGTTTTTGTCAGAAACTCGTCCAGCCGTTCCTCGCGAGTTGGTTCCGATTGAGACGCGAACCGAGGAAACATCGCTCCGTCAAATCCCTCGAAGCGATACTGCGTACGGAAAACTCCCAACGCGACAACGACAAAAAGCACTCCTCCACCGCGGACCGACCAGTCCAGACTGCTGAAGAACAACCACCACAACGTTGTCGCCAGCGCGGTCGCCGACAACACGGGCATCGAATACATCACCTGGTGCGTGCGATCCTGTGCAATGACATTCCAGACGAGCCACTCAGCGAGCTCACCCAGAACCAGATTGGCCATCCCGATCTTCCACCTGAGCCGTCCGTGCTGTGCCGAACTGACGGGCAGCTTTGTCGTGTATGCAGCGGAGAGTTGATCAGCCATCCGTGAATACTCCTTGCCCACCGAAGGCCAATGACATCAACGCGAGCCGT
>CAYSJO010000568.1:0-2531 GCA_964431285.1 uncultured Planctomycetaceae bacterium | reverse complement strand
CCATCATGATGACACTCGATGCGTCCAAACGGGACGTCTGCCTCATGCGACGCGAGCGGAAGTCAACTCCCCTGGAAGCGTTCGATCTGATGAATGGACCGCAGTTCGAGGAAGCAGCAAGAGTGCTCAGCGAGCGACTGATGCAAGAACACGACGAGGAATCGGTCCCGCTGAATCGGCTGTTTCGAACGCTGACAAGTCGTGAACCAGCGAAACACGAAGTGGCCATATTGTCGGAGCTGTATTCCAATCAGCTTGAATACTTCGAGACGAACGTAAAGCAGGCCGCCGCATATCTGCAGACTGGAGACCGTCCGGCGGATGGCAAACTGAATAAGGCCCAGCTGGCGGCACTCGCTTCGGTTGCGAATGCCCTACTCAGCTTCGACGAAGTCCTGAATCGAAGATGACGCGATCGGGCCGGCAATCGCGTACTAAAAACACTCGGAAGAGATCAGCATGAATCAGAAATACTCAGACTTTGAACCTTCGCTTGCGATGCCTCGGCGACAGGTGTTGCAGAAGTTTGGCATGGGACTCGGTGCGATCGCCCTGACCGATCTTCTACACCGCGATCAGTCGGCAACAGCAGAGGATGCTGCGTTGTCTGATTTGCATCACGAGCCGCGTGCTAAACGGATTATCTATCTCTTTCAGTCCGGTGCTCCGTCCCAGGTGGACCTGTTCGACCATAAACCGCTGCTCAACGAGAAGCACGGTACGCAACTGCCCGAGGAAGTCCGCGCTGGCCAACGGCTGACGGGTATGAGTGGTAATCAGTCGAGCCTCCCACTGGCGGGCTCACCGTTCAAGTTTTCGCAGCACGGCGAGAGCGGCCTGTCGTTCAGCGAAGTGTTGCCGCATACAGCTGGCGTGGCAGATCACTTGTGTGTTGTTCGGTCGATGTTCACCGAAGCGATTAATCACGGCCCCGGTACAACATTCATGCAGACGGGGTCACAGTTTCCCGGGCGTCCCAGCATGGGCGCGTGGCTCGACTATGGGCTGGGGACCGAAAACTCCGACCTGCCGTCGTTTGTCGTCATGAACACTAAGGGCAAAGGCGGTCAGCCGCTGGTCTCGCGCTTCTGGGGCAGCGGGTTTCTTCCGTCGCGACATCAGGGTGTGCGATTCCGATCCGGCGGCGATCCGGTCCTGTATCTCAGCAACCCGCCCGGACTGGATGGAAGCAGCAAACGAAGAATGCTCGACGCGCTCCGCAAGCTGCACGAAGCTCAGCTTGAAAAGCATTCCAGCCCTGAGATCGAAACGCGAATCGCCCAGCACGAACTCTCGTTCCGCATGCAGGCATCGATTCCGGAAGCGACCGATCTGTCATCGGAACCAGATCACATCTTCGATCAATACGGCAAGGACTCTCGCACACCCGGCACGTTCGCAGCCAACTGCATTCTGGCCAGACGACTTGCCGAACGTGGAGTGCGATTTATTCAGCTCTATCATCAGGGGTGGGACCAGCATGGAGGACTTCCGCAGCAACTCCCGAAACAATGTCGAGAAACGGATCAGGCATCAGCAGCACTGGTGAGTGACCTGAAACAGAGAGGCTTGCTGGAAGACACTCTGATTATCTGGGGTGGCGAATTCGGACGCACCAACTACTGCCAGGGAAAGCTGACGGCAAAGAGCTTCGGTCGGGACCATCACCCCCGCTGCTTCTCTCTCTGGATGGCGGGCGGTGGAGTCAAGGGCGGCACCAATTATGGTGAGACAGACCCTTATGGCTACAACATTGCGGAGAATCCGGTTCACATCCACGACATCCACGCAACGATCATGCACCTGCTGGGAATCGACCACGAACGGCTGACGTTCCGATATCAGGGTCGCCGCTTCCGCCTGACCGACGTCCATGGTCACGTCATTGAGGACCTGGTCGGATAATTGAGAGAATCAACTGGATCTTGCACATTGGCCTTGAACATCGCCGAAGGCGTACTCAATCCTCGCAGAACAACTCAATTCGTATTTCGTGACATGAGGAGGATTGTCATGAAACTCTTGCTTGTTTGCGCAGCGGGCTTCGCTGCCACACTCGGGACTCTGACCGCCGTTGCCGAGACTTCACCCGAAACCCGACCGGAGGCTACTGCTAATTCGAATGACGTTGGAAGAGAGCTGTTCCTTCGCGAGTGGCTTCCCAATGACCCTCTCAGCCATGGCGGAGACGGACTCGTTCCGGTTTTCAACGAGTCCTCGTGCGTAGAGTGCCATAATCAAGGCGGAGCCGGTGGAGGTGGGCCCGCCTCAAACAATGTTGCCGTTCTCACGATCTCGCCCAATTTCCAGCCAGAGTGAACTTCCCCAGTTTTCGTGGGCGCGGGGTGATGGTTGTATGGGACAGAGCATCTGTGTGATGCAATACGCCTTGGATGATTTGCCTTCGTCGGAGCCGGTCGTCGGTCACTCGTTCGAATTGTGAGTGACGACCGGGGACAGAGAAGGCAAATCCGGACTGCCTTTGTTGGTGAGGTTCGAGGAAACGGATTACAGCGCCAGTTCGAACTGCT
>CAYSJO010000567.1:0-6099 GCA_964431285.1 uncultured Planctomycetaceae bacterium | reverse complement strand
TCGGTGGTTTCCGTTCGACGCGTTTTGCTATTTCTCGGACGACGCAGGAAAGACCTGGCACGTCAGCAAAGAGAAAATGAAACTCTCCGGCCATGGTGCTCAGGAACCGTCGATTGTTCGGCTGCAAGACGGAAAGTTGCTGGCTGTGCTGCGAACGTCGCTGGGCGCCGTCTACAAGTCTTACTCAAGCGACCAGGGCAACACGTGGACCGAGCCGGTGTCGACAGGACTGGCGGCACCCGCTTCGACTCCGTTGCTCAAGAAACTGCCAGATTCTAATGACTTGCTGCTTGTCTGGAACAACACTTACGACCCTAAGCATCCCGACTTTCAGAACGGACATGGGCCGCGAAATCCACTGACCTCAGCCATCTCGACCGACGGGGGCGAGACGTGGCGCAACATCAGAACGATCGAAGATCGCAATCCAGGAGCCAGTTCGACACCCGCCATCACTTTCGTCGGCAATGAAGCACTCCTGACATATAACACGCAGCCGTATCCGCTCTCAAAACGCGAGCTATTCTCGATTCGGCTGAAGATCATCCCAATCGATTGGTTCCGCAAAGAGTAATCTCCGGGAAAGTACGATGTGTTCGAAACCATACTTTGTATCACTGGTGTTGATCTGCCACCTGTCACTTCCACGCGCAGCCGATGCCGATCCCACCGCAAAGCAATTTGAAGACTCCGGCGGCGTGTTGCGCGCGGTCAAACGCGACGTGTTGATTTCCAATCCGGGCAAGTACAGAGTTCCTGACGAACAACTTCACTTTCCCTGGTTGTTCGAATCACCAAACGGTGTTTGGTATCTCACCTATCGTGAAGGACCACATAACCAAGCCCAATGGAAATCTGCAGGAAACCGCGTGCAATGCATCCAGTCGCGCGATCGGGGGAAAACGTGGATTCCGTGGATGGGCATGCGGGCCGAGCCCTGGATGTACCAGTTTTTTGTGACGCGGTTAAAAAACGGTACGTTGATCAGCTACCGCTGCCGCATGACCGGCATTCAGCGGGAAGGGACGGACGACCGACCGTTTGGCACGACAACCGGCACGGCCATTCTTCTGTTGTCCAAAGACAAAGGAGCAACTTGGACGCGACGACATGCCCCGATCACCAACATGCCGTTTTCCACCAATGCCAACCTTGTAACATTGTGGGGACGCGCGATCGAAATGTCCGATGGCCGGTTGCTATGGGGGATCATCAGTCGCGAGCGGAACCCGGCCGACTCGGTGATCGGCGTCGTTGAATCCACCGATGGCGGCAAGAGCTTTCGCTTTGTGACAGCTCTGTGTCACGACGTGATCAAGCAGGTGGGAGAACCGCGAGAACCCGGCATCGAACGATTGCCATCGGGCGAACTGGTCGCGCTCATCCGGTCTTCGCCCATGATCCTCGTCCGTTCCAAGGATGCCGGGCGCACCTGGAGCGAGCCGCGGAACCTCAACCAGCCCGGCGTCTGTCCTCAATTGCTGCGACTGCCCAGCGGCGTTCTGGTCGCCAGCTACGGCATGCGGACTCACATGCACATCATCGCAAGCTGGGACGGCCGAGGGGAAGAATGGACGAAGCCTCTGGTGATCTACGAAGGGCAAACCGGCGGATACAGCAACTTGCAAGTACTCGGCGAAGACCGATTTCGCGTGTGCTACCAGGAAGGCACGTTCAACAAGTACCAACCAGGCGGACACCGCATCGTCCGGCTCGAATTGACGGCGACGAAGAAGTAAATCAAGACCGAGGAGAGTGAGGAGTGACTGATCGCGAACCTGTTGTTGTTCTCTTCAAGGGCGGTCGGCTGCCTGCATGGCATCAATTGAGTGACCAGGAGCGAAGGGAGTTTGAACAAACTCATGTCGATCTGATGTTGTCCGTTGCCCAGCAGCACAAAATGACGCGACTTGAAGGCTTTCGCTTAATCGGACCTCAAGGCGATTGGCAGCGATTCTGGTTGATCGAGTTTCCCGCGATGGAAGGTGCCGAGGCGTGGATTCGAGCCGAGATGGCTCCGCCCTACGGACTCTACGGCCATTACGAGTATCACCTCTCGCGACCACTTGAACACGAGCCATATTCGACGTGGGTGACACAGCCCGCTCCACCGGTCGTCCCACTCGCGGCAGACCCTCATACCATTCCGGAGTTGCGAACCGACCCACACAGCATCGTTGTTCTGATGTTCGCCCGGTACCGGCCCGGTGCCGAAGCACTGACTCCCGAAGAGCGCGGCGATCAGCGGCACGTCGACTTGATGAAAGGCATCGCCAGGGAGCACGGCCTGATGCGGCTCGAAGGGTTCCAGTTGCTGTCGCCGCAGACGGACTGGCATCGGGCGTGGGTGATTGAGTTGCCGTCATTAGAAGCGGCCGAAGCGTGGATCGAGGGTGAGGAAGCACTCCCCCACGGCATGCACGCCCATCGCACGATCCACCTCGCGCGTAAATGGGCTCCAGAATACTTTGCGAGTTGGAATTCATTGGGAGCTGATCGCTAATGCCAACGTTTAATCGATACCTGCTCTGTCTTCTCGGACTGCTTCCGGCCTGTGGTTGGTCAGCGGAAGTTCGGCTGACGGTCGCCGAGCCGAGTGGTGTAGCTCGATCTTCGTGGCCGGTGACGTCAGGGATTCCGCTCGGACGCGGCGCGCTGCTAGACCCGGACCGCACCGCGCTGTTCGATGGGCAGGGTCAGCCGCTTCCATTGCAGACCGAGGTTCTGACGCGCTGGCCGGATGGTTCGATCCGCTGGCTGCTGCTGGACTTTCCGATCGACCTCCGCGCGAATCAGACGTCCGTGTTGAAGCTCCGCTATGGGAAGGACGTTGTCGCGAAAAGTCCGTCGAGAATGCTTCGAGTCGAGGAGACGGACGACTCCGTCACGTTGGACACCGGTGTGATGAAAATCGAAGTGTCGAAGAAGCGGTTTCGTTTGCTGGATCGAGTCTGGCTCGACCGGGATGGAGACGGGCGCTATGCGGACGAAGAGCGAGTCACCGCCTCTCAGGGAGCCGGGATTGAAGTCACCACTCCCAACGGTGACGTATTTCGAGCTGACTCCGCGCCGTGTCAGGTTGGCATCGAGCAGCGAGGGCCGCTGCGAGCCTGTCTGCGCATGGAAGGCGACCACACTGGCCCTTCCGGGAAGATGTTCCATTACATCGTGCGGCTGCACGCCTGGCGCGGACAGCCGTTCGTTCGTTTGCATTACACATTCCTGAACGACAACAAGCCGGAATTGATGTCGAAGATTGACTCGCTCGAACTCACTTTTACTCACGCTAGAAGATCGGGAGAGCCACAGGCGTTGCTGGCTGGTAGTCAAACCGATCCAACACGGCTCTTTCAGATCGATGATCGGAGTTACGATATCAACGGCCAGAGTTCCGACGGACGAGCGGCAGGTTGGGCGCACGTTGGCGACCAGAACGGCGGTATTGCTGTCGGCGTGCGGGAGTTCTGGCAGAACTGGCCGAAGAGCTTGAAAGTCGATCCGGGCAATCCAGAGAACGCGACATTGCGCGTCGGTATCCTGCCGTCATTTCCCAAGGGGCTCTATGACGGAAAGCCGCTTCGCGAAGAAGCGAAGCTCTACTATTACCTGCGCGACGGCGTCTATTCACTCAAGATCGGCGCTGCCAGGACCCATGAACTGTGGGCCCACTTTGCGTCGGAGCATCCAGACGAAGAGCAGCTTGCCAGCTTCTTCCGCGCGACCGAAACACCGCTCCTAGCGCAATGCGATCCGCAATATGTTCGATCGACCCGCGCGGCGGGAGACCTGGCCGTCGCCGATCCGAAGATGGAAAAGTTCCTCGGATACGACGCGTTAATCAGTGAGTTCCTGGAACACCACCTGCAGGATCGGGACAAGCAGCGCGAATATGGATTGCTGAATTACGGCGACTGGTGGTGGGCACAGCGCGACTATTGGGGGAACCTGGAGTACGACTTGCCGCGTTGTTTCTTTGCCCAGTATTTCCGCAGTGGCGATCGTCGTTATTTCGACCGTGCCGAACAGGCCGCGCGGCATTACATCGATGTCGACGTGGCGCACGCTGTTAACAAAGAGCTGCTCGCTTACGGCGGCTCCAATAAAATGGCGCCTGGCAGCATTTGGGCGCACAGTGTCGGGCACACCGGCGGTTATTACGGACGATGGGACGGTGAGAAGTACCACGACCTCGCGCCGATCGGACCATCCGCTCCCTACCAGCTGGGCCTTTCCAATCTCGGTCATCACTGGATGGGGGGCGAATTCGATTACTACTGCCTGACCGGTGACCGCCGCGCTTTGGAGGTCGCGACGCTGGCGTCGGATGTCGTCGCCAAGCGTTGTCCAACGGCGTACAACGATCACATTCGCACAATCGGCTGGCCGCTGAACATGATGCTCGACGCATACGACGCGACGGGCGAACGAAGATACCTCGAAGCGGCGACCAAACAATGGCGGCAGCTCAAGGAGCACCTCGATCCCCACAAGGGCTATCAGGTCATGCTGGCCTTTGGGCATTGCAACCAACGAGCCCCCGCGAAGCGATGTCATGGCCAGAACGCCTACATGCTGGGCCTGACGCTCGCCGGCGTCGCTCGCTACCACCAGATCACGCAAGACCCCGAAGTGCTCGTCGGGTTAACGAATGGTGTCAAGCAGCTGATCCGCGAATGTTACAGCGAGAAGCATAAGTCCTTTTATCTGACTTCCTGCACCTGCCTGCGACACAAGCCGCCACCGGAAGTCAGTGCCACCACGTTCCTGGGATCGTTCGCCATCGCCTATGAATCCCAACTGACCGGCAACCGCGAGCATCGGCGAATCCTGCGCGAGTCGCTCAAGTCGGGAATCGCCGCAGCGCGTAAGGAAATCGCCGAGGGCAAATGGGACGGCTGGTCCGGCGCGCATAGCCTCGACTTTCGCTTCACACCATATGCGCTGGCTGCGTTTGAAAGTAAGGAATAGCCATGACCGAGACGTTTCTTCCCACCATCCGCAGCGTTCTTCGGGTGCTCTTCTTTTTGAGCCTGACTGTCGAGGCCTCGGGCCCCGGAGCCTGGGCTCAACTCCCGCTTCGCTTTGATGAACAACTCGTCATGGATGGATACACCTATTCTTTTGGAATTGCGACAGCGGATCTTGATGGCGACGGGGACCTGGACATCACCAGCGCCGACGCGCTCCCGAACAACGATCTGTACTGGTTCGAGAACGACGGTCAGGGACATTTTCAGAAACGCTTCATTCAGAAGGATGACCCCGAACGTCTGGAACGGCACGCCATTGGCGACATTGACGGGGACGGGCATCCCGACGTCGTCATCGTCAAGAACCTGGTCGGCGACCTCTTGTGGTTCCGAAACAGCGGCCGGCCGGCAGACGGCAACTTGTGGAAACGGCACGTCATCAACAGCAAGAAGATTCCCGGCGCCTACCATGTTGCGCTGGGCGACTACGACGGAGATGGCGACCTCGACGTGGCCGCTTCCACCTGGCGACTGAGCAATTACTTTGTCTGGTTCGAGAACGACGGCTCTCCGGCGGATGGCCCGTGGAAGATGCGGCTGATCGATCAGCTCACTACGGAAACTCGCATGATTCGCGCTGCCGACATCGATGGTGACAAGGACCTGGACCTGGTGGGCACGGCCAGAAAGGAGCCTCTGATCGCGTGGTTCGAAAACACGAAGACCGATGGACGGATCGAGTGGAAGAAACATCCAATCGACAACACGTCGCCGCAGCCGCTTCACGGACAAATCGTCGACATGGATGCTGACGGTGACCTGGACCCGGTCATGTCGCTGGGCATGACGTTTACGGGAAACCCGTCGACAGAACAGGTCGTGTGGTACGAGAACGACGGCCAGCCGGCTCGGGGTGTCTGGAAGAAACACCTGATCGCGGACGGATACACCGGATCATTCGAAGCCTGCGCTGCTGACATGGACGGCGATAAAGACGTGGACGTGGTCGCCACCGCGTGGGGCAAAGACGGCAAGGTTGCGTGGTTCGAGAACACGGGCGACCCCAGTCAGAACTGGAAACAGCACACGATCAAAACCGACTGGCCCATGGCCAACGCGATTCAAATCG
>CAYSJO010000566.1:0-3853 GCA_964431285.1 uncultured Planctomycetaceae bacterium | reverse complement strand
CCGAGCTGTGCAAGTATTTTCTGGTAATTGGCAACCGTCGCCCAGGCTCCGACAGCTGCCTTCGTCGAGTCCCAGACTGCTGGCCACGTCCAGCGACGCCAGACGATCCCAAACCACAGGCTGATACCGATGGCTGCCGGTGTTTTGATGATGACCTTCAGGGCGTGAATGACGTCTGTAAACGAACTCTGCAAAATCAGGGCCAGCAGTACGATGACAAGCCCGGCAATTCTTCCGGCCCACAGGTAGTGCCGATCGGATGCAACCTTGACGAAAAACCGACGATAAATGTTCTCAGTAAACAAGCCGCTGCCCACGACCATCTGGGCATCGCCAGTGCTCATCACTGCGGCCAGCAGTGAGGCCAGCAGGAGGCCCACGAGCCCGTGTGAAATCGTCGGCAGAATCGTGTACGCGGCCCGGCCAAACAGGTCGTCGGCGAACGCCTTATTGACAGCCGGATCGAAGTCCGCGTGCCCCGGTGTGAGCTGGTTGATCTCAAGCTCTGTCAGCGGACTGAGTCCCGGCGTCAGATACCAGACAACACACGCCAGCCCGGTAAAGGTCCATGCAATCGTGCAGAATCGCTTCAGGAAATTGCCGACAGTAAATCCGAAACGGCCTTCAAACTCAGTCTTGCCGGCACCGCAGACGCCCATGATGTGAGGCTGAACGACGATCCCGCAAAGCGCCGTCAGGGACAGCATCAAAACGTAAAAGATCGTAATCGGTTCGCGACCGAGCTGAGCGGCGACCTCGGCACTGGCGACAAGCTCGAACATCCCCTGTTTAACTTCGCCATGGTCGTGCAGGTGCCCGAACCCTCCAATCATCCCGAAGACAAAGGGTAAGAGCAGGAACGAGAATGTGATTGTCAGAATGCCCTGAATGAAGTCCGTGATAATCGCAGCCCCAAGTCCCCCGGCCATTCCGTACGCGACGAACAGCACGGTCATGGCGAGTACCGCGAATTCGTAACCCTGAACCTGTCGCTGTCCGGTTTCCCACACTCGTGTTTCATCATTGAAGCTGACGGCGGGGACGGTGATGTTGGCCCGCGCAGCGACCTGATCGAGCTCACCCCCGGTCAGGGCATTCACCATTTTTCCGCTTGAAAACAGACCGCCGGCGATGAACACAATCGCCATGATGATGCCGTAAATTGAATACAGCGTGGCGGTGCTGGTGTTGTAGCGGTGCTCAAAGAAGTCGGCCGTGGTCAGAGCCCGCATACGACGCATGACGGGAGCAACGATCCAGTAAAAAGGGGTCGCCCACAACCACAGGAACTGCCACCAGATGCCGGCCAGACCGACGCGCCAAGTGCCCGCGACGACGCTGATTGCCTGTTCGGAGCTGGTACCGGCCCCAAACGCAAAGAACATCATGAACACCTTGCCGAATCGTCGGCCACCCATGAAGAAGTCGGCCATGTTCTTGACCCTCTTCACGGACCAGACGCCGATCGCGATGATCACAAGGAAATACGTTGCCAGCACGATCCAATCGAGCATGTGCATGCCAAGGTATTTGCCAGCTTCGTCCGCCAAAAGAAGCATGAGTCGCCTCGTCTACTTTGAGTCTCGGGTTGACGGGGCAAGGGTAAGCGAGCGTTGATGCGAGTGAAAGCAAGCGCTAAGTTGAAGATGACAATGGAACAACAGTCAGTCCCGGCAACTCGGAACCGGGCCTGATCAGTTGATCTCCGGAACCGGAATGGGCTCGCGTCTCGATCAGCACGGCAACACGACGCGTGCGTAAACGGCCCGTGAACTCATTTATGGACGAGGCTCTGTGCCCACACTTCGTGAACTGACTGACGAACTGCTGCGACAGGAAGTTTCCCTTCGTGTTGGCGGAGGTGAGGAGGGGCAGCAGCGACAACGTCGGCATGGCCGCCTGCCCGTACGTGAACGGCTCGCGCTGCTGGTCGACGAAGAACAGCCATTCTTGGAATTCGGCCTGTGGGCGGCACACGGGATGTATTCGGAATGGGGTGATGTGCCAGCGGCCGGGATTGTCACAGGGATCGGTTTCGTCAGCGGGCGACCGTGTCTGATCGCCGCCAGTGACGGAACGGTCAAGGCGGGAGCGATGTTCCCGCAGTCGGTCAAAAAACTGCTCCGAGCGCAGCGGATCGCGTTTCGATTTCGACTGCCAGTGATTTATCTGGTTGACTCGGCTGGAGTGTTTCTACCGCTGCAGGCAGACGTCTTTCCCGATGAAGACGACTTCGGCCGCATTTTTCGCAACAACGCGGTGTTGTCGGCGGCCGGCATTCCGCAATACGCCGCCGTGATGGGCAACTGCATTGCGGGCGGAGCGTATCTGCCTGTGCTGTGTGACGAACTGCTCATGACGGACGGCAGCCAGCTTTGCCTGGCGGGTCCCGCGCTGGTCAAAGCGGCCATTGGTCAGACGGTCGATCCGGAAGAACTCGGCGGGGCTGCCATGCATGCGGCGATCAGTGGCACTGTCGATTTTCATGAGCCAGATGATGAGTCGTGCCTCAAACGACTGCGGGCGCTCGGCGAACTGCTTCCGACAGAAGAGACCAGTGACGACGCTCCCGTTCTCGTTGTCTCCCCTTCTCCCCCTCTTTCAGTCTCCCCTTCTCAATCTTCCGAGCGTCTCTACGACCTGGTGTCCGCTGACGGTCGCGGCGAGTACGACGTGCGTGACGTCCTTGCCTGTCTGGTCGATGGCGACACGCTTCAGGAATACAAAGCCGAGTTCGGCCCGACTCTGGTCACCGCGTTTGCAAAAATCGGTGGACATCCTGTGGGAATCGTCGCCAGCCAGAAACAACGCTGCAAAACGTCGAGTGGAGAATTGCAGATCGGCGGCGTGCTGTATCCCGAAGCGGCTGACAAAGCTGCCCGTTTCGTGATGAACTGCAACCAGATGCGAGTGCCGATTGTCTTTCTGCAGGATGTGCAGGGATTCATGGTTGGCAAACAGGCCGAGCAGGCGGGCATCATTCGAGCCGGAGCGAAACTTGTAAACGTCGTCAGTAATTCGATCGTGCCGAAGCTGACGGTGATCATCGGCGGCTCGTTTGGCGCGGGCCACTATTCCCTCTGCGGAAAGGCGTACGACCCCGCGCTCATTGTCGCGTGGCCGTCTGCGAAGTACGCGGTCATGGGAGCCGCGCAGGCTGCTGAAACCCTGCTGGCCCTGCAACTCCGCGACGCCGAACGCGCGGGGCGGAAACTCTCGGAAGAAGAAACAGCCGAACTGCGACAATCCATCTGCGAGAGTTATACAGCTCAGACAGACATCCGCTTCGGCGCCGCCCGTGGTTGGGTCGACGCGATTATTACGCCGCACGAAACGAGGCTGTGGCTGAAAACGGCACTCGACATTCTGCCGACGATCACTGACGGTAGCTTCCAGACAGGAGTGCTACAGGTATGAGGTCGCATCCATGAAACAACCGGTTCGGATCGGGAATGCTCAGGCCTTCTGGGGCGACCGCGGAGATGCAGCGGCAGAGTTGCTGGCGCGAGAACCGGCTCTCGATTACCTCACGCTGGATTACCTGGCCGAAGTGTCGATGGCGATTCTGGCCGTACAACGAGAGCGAGATCCGGAGGCCGGGTTTGCCCGCGACTTCGTCGATGTGGTGCGGTCGCTTGCGCCGTATTGGTCGTCAGGCGGTCGTTGTCGGCTGATCGTCAACGCCGGTGGACTGAATCCGCGGGGCTGTGCGGACGCCTGTCGCGAAGCCCTCGAACAAGCCGGATGCAGATCGCTGAGTATCGGTGTCGTGACGGGTGACGACGTTCTGGGAATCGTGCGCGATGGGACCGGCAATCCTGCTCCTCAGCAGTTCAACAATTTGGAGAGTGGC
>CAYSJO010000565.1:0-18371 GCA_964431285.1 uncultured Planctomycetaceae bacterium | reverse complement strand
CAACGTCCCTGGATTCCGCCGCGTGCAGGTTCGTGTGGGCATACGCCGCGGCGCCGGCCCAGCGTCCAGCGCCGTCCTCGACCACCATCTTCGTCACGCCCGGCAGGACGTCTTCCGAGTAGAAGTTCATGAACCCGTCGGAGGCGGAATACGCTCTCCAGACCAGGCACCGCGCGCGATCTGTCCCCCAGGAGAACGAGACGTCCCCGGGAGTCGGCCGGATGCGCGTCTCGATCCCAGGGCTCAGCGCCGACAACCCGCTCTTCCCCCACGACGGGCCCCACACGTTCCAGAACTCGATGGGACTCGACGTGGCCTGGCCGGCAGGATCGGCCATCCCAGGGACGGCTGCCGCCGGGTCGGCCATGCCGGGGCCAGGCATCGCAGGGGCATCTTCGGCTGGTGGGTCGCCGCCACCATCAGCAGGGGCGACTTCGAGTGAATCGTCGCCCCCGCGGCCCACGAGACACACAAGCCCAGCCAACACCAGGCCGAGAGCGATTGAGGATCGCATGGCAACCACTTTCATTGGGGTATGGGAAAGAGCGACACAACATAGTGCCACTGATTCACCTCGTTCTCGAGTCGGAGTTGACCTGCCCCTAGAGATGGTACCAAGTTCTAAGATAGGACCTGAGCTGCTGACCCGCACACGATGATGTCCAACCCGCCATCGCAGTCCCAGTCGCAGAGAAACGGTTTCACCTGACCGATGTACGTTCTCGATCGAGACCTCGGAAACAGAGTGGTGTCGCTGAGCGTTGTCGGCGCTCCCTGGTGGTCTTTAATGGCTTCGGGGGATACGAACGCCGGCCGCTGATCCGTTCCGACGTTCCGGACAAGCGTCAAATGTCCCGGCTCATCGCCGCACAGCAGGTCCATCGTGCCGTTGCCGTCGGCATCAAACGGAACGGGTCGGACATAGCCCCGCAGCTTCAGGTTGCTGCCCAGCCCCTGTAGTTGCCCCCGGTCGCGAAACGCGTCGGGCTCGAAGATATCAGCGTTGACTCGCTCGAAGTATCGCATGCCCCACCCGCCAGTCACGCTCGCAATCAGGCAACCGCGGAAGGCCCGGTCGTTGACGACGTCGGTGGGCTATCGTGGATCTGCCAGACCGGGAAACTCTCCGTCGTTCAGCTTGAACAAATCGCCCGTTCCACCGGGCAATTTGATCCGCACTGTCGCGTTGCTGATCGTCAGCCGCTCGACTTTGCCAGTGAGACGATTCAGCCGATAGAGGTCTTTGACTTCCGGTGCGAGCCTGATGACAACAGGAAGCGCGCGGTCGGACGCTGAAGCTCTCGCGTTGTGCCATAGGTTCGTCACCATGAAATAGCGGCCGCCCCTGTCGTCGCGGAAGAAGCCGAGCATGGCGTCTTTGCGCTCGCCCGGCGATTCGATGACGATTTCACGGACAGGCTGCTGCGCGAGATCGAGCGCCCTGGTGCTGCGACGGAGTTCGTTCGGCACGGTTTTTCCACCTTCATCGTGACGACCCGGCACACATCCGATGTGAGTGCTTGTCAGAAATCGCATCGCTCGGCCCAGGTTGGCGACCTCTCGGTCGGCTTTCGCGGCATCATGATAGAGACGATTTGGTTTACCGGTCTTATCAATCAGCCCGCGTTCGAATGCGACGTCGTACGTGAAGTAGATGATTCCCGTGTAGCCATAGGTGAGCGGCACGAACATCTGGAGTCGCAGGTCTGACTCGCTCGGCAAGCGGCGGTCGAAGTTGCCCGTCGATTCAAAGGATTGGATAAACATCCAGTACGGCATTCCATGTTCCAGGCCGGTTTTGCGGATGTCTGACATGATGCCAAAGTAGTTGGCGGCCAGCCCGTCGGGATCACCCATCGGATAGACATCGGTCACCAGCACATCGGGCTCGACAATGGCAGCAAACTCATCGATGTAGCGGTCGTAGTCGCCCTCCCACGGATCGGGGTGGGCATTGCCAAAAGCCAGTTTGTCGGGGTGCTGTCGTCGGAGCCACTTCAGCAACTGCCGCGTGTATCGCAGATAGGACGGCTGGACCGCTTCATCGTTGGCGAGGAAGCCGATGCAGCCGGGGTTGCTGGTCACCTTCCGGAGATAGTCGCGATTCTCGGGGCTGTCGATCCCGCGAATCGCCTTACGCAACGACTCTTCGGTCGTGCCTTTGCGGTTGGTCTCTTCCCCGCCCCAATGTTCCAGATGAACGATGAACGGCATCCGCTCTTTGGCAACGGTCGGAAGCAGATCGTCATAGGTGCCCGGTTCCCACGCCAGCAGCGCGCTAAACCCGGCCTGACGATACTGGGCAACATCGAAGGGCTTCGGATACGCCCGCACGAGGCCCATGATCGTAAACGGATGCTGGCGCACCCATGCGTGCCCGCGCTGAGGCGGTCCTGGCGGACCGCCTGGCAATTGCGCGTGTGACAGGGGACAGAAGAAAGTCAGCAGAACACAGATCGCACCGAATCGCATCACGTCACCTCGCAAAGAGCGGCATCCCACTATTCTCGTGTCCCGGAGGCTTTGTTCAACTTCACAATGGCCCGCGCCATACAGTCTCGTAGCTCAATGTACCAGGCATCATTCGGAGACCAGTGGGTGTTGCTGGCAAAGAAACGCTTGACGCCATTCAGCACGGTTTCGCCCTCGGACACATCGCGTCCAGCTTTACGGCCAGCGGTAACGAGTCCCGAATCATTTGCCCTACTCATCGCCCATGTGAGCCAGACTCGACCATTGGGCGCCCGGCAGATATCTCCCACCCATGACCGGGCTGCCGCGACGACAAGCCCGCCCTTCTCCCCGGTTGCGGGATGCACCCAGCTTACTTCGCAGTTACCACTTCGCAGCGTTTCCGTCTCCATACACTGTAAGCGGTTAGTCCTTCCTCGGTCGTCCAGACAAGGTTGAGTCGGTCTTGTGAATCGACCGCGAGACCTGCAGAAAACAGCGACGTGTCAGATGCCTATTTCAGCACGGGAAACGGCACGGTTGCCGAGAAATCAGAATACGATTCGGGGTGCGGTTTCCGCGAGGCCTTCAAAGTGAAACCTTGCCCACCGTCAGAACGAGGCGAGGGCGCGAGCCGATAACAGTATCCGTTACTGTCGCAAGCCATATGCCTGCTGATTGCGGCCCGATACTCACGCTGGAGCATCCTGTTGTGAGCAGCCTCCAAACGTGACAGCGAAGAACACGATCCACAAGGGATCAATGCCCGCTCTTGCAGACATGTAAATTCCGTCAAGCATCGCTATCCGCGTCGCACGAGACGCGTCCGAATATCACCGACCGTCTCGGTTAAAGTCGGCGATGGCGATCGTGCGCATCTCTGCTATGTCTTTGTCGACCTCATGCCGAGTCCATTCGCGACCATCACCCGGCTGGCCAACGTTTTCGAACCAGTCGAATCGGTTGCCAAATCGCATTCCACAAATGAGCTCACGGATCCCGGTTCGGGAGGCGCAGCCAGGGGAGGTTGAAGCGGTAGTGAATTCCGCTGCTGATGAGGTGAATGATACCGTCGGGTGTCTGTGTGGCCGCGAGGTATCCTTTTGGCTCGGCGTGAGTGGCATCCATGGTGAAGCGATCCGTGTGGGCATGACCGTCCAGTGTCCGGCGCTTGCCGTCTGTCAGCAGTTTCCGAATCGGCCAGGTGCTGCCGCCGTCTTCGCTCAGCGCGGCGAACATACCCTGCCCTTTAAACTCGGCGTCTGTGTCGCTGGTGAAGGTCGACCCATTTGTGAACGACACGAGCATCAACACATCCTCGCGAAGCCGACGCAGCACCGCGCGCTGACCGCCCGCGATCGGCGGAAATGGACTGGCCGAATAGGTCCACGTGACGCCGCCATCCCGCGAGATGCTCAGAGGCATGAGATCGCTGATCGCGTCGCCTCGACCGAGCGCGACAAGGCTGCCATCGGTCCATTGATCGACAGCGGCGTGGATTCCGGCCATCCTTGCGCCCGACTTTCCGGCCAGGAATTTCGGCGCCGGTTTGCTGCGGGAAGGCACCAGCCAGCTCTTTCCGTCGTCTTTGCTGATATGCAGAATTGAGCCGCCATTGGCGTGGGGAACAGCGTCGCACGGCACGCAGATTGCATCGTCCGCGCCGCGAAACACGCTGGAGATCGGCATGTTTCCAAAGCCGTGCTTCGGATTGATGATGCGGGGTTTCGTCCACGTAGCACCGTTGTCGTCGCTTTCGCGCATGAGCAGCGCCAGATCGTGCCAGCCGATCGCGGTCGACATGCCGTTGAAGTGATAGAGCCTGCCTCTTCCGTCGCTCCAGATGGTCGGTGTGTGATCGTTGCGGTCCGGGACGTCCCAGAACAGATCGGCTTCGTCCCAGATATCTCGCCCCTGCCGCAGGCGGCTGGCGGCGATGGCGTGCTCGCGACCCCACTCCTCGATCGTCGTGTACCAGACCGCCAGCAGGTCACCGTTTTGGCACCAGGCGATGCCCGGGCAATGGTTGTGCTTTGTGAACAGCGGACCGCCATCGAGTCCGGCCGGAATCTTTGTGAACGAGAGCGGTTCGGCGAACCACGGCTCGTCAGCAGCTACCGGCGACTTCCATTCGTGTCGAGCCTGCACCACATCCCGCTGCCAGCGGCGGGTCGGGACCACCTTCTTTGTCGATGACTCCGGCAAATGTCCCCGGACGACACGAATACCAACAACGCGGTTGCGATCGCCAGGCACACCTCCCAGCCGGTTCGTCGTGTGTGGCAGATGATCGGTCGACTTGAATGGTCCACCGCGGACCACCTTGATCTGACTGTCCGCGTATCCGGTCGGGTCAGTCACCGCGGCGGCCATGTAGGGTCCGTAACCGTCGAGGCACCAGTTCTCCACGATGGCACCATCATGCCTGAACAGCTTCGGCTGCGATCGACGGGCAAACTCCCATTCCGCTTCGCTGGGCAGGCGATACGGGACACCATCCTTCTCACCAAGCCACCGACAGAAGGCGACCGCATCATTCCAGCTCACGTACACAGCGGGATCGTCATCTTCCTTTGAGATCCCTGTGACACCCCGCCAGTTCCGGTGCGGGGGATCGAACTGCTCGTACTCGGAGTTCGTTATCACGCGCGAAGTGATTTCGAATGACCGGCTGATTCGAATCGTGTGTGCTGGCTTCTCGTCGAAGCCGCCCTGATCGTCCTCGCCCATGACCATCTGCCCGGCTTCGACGGTCGCGAACGGCAGCGAAGGTCGATCATCACTGAAGACGTCTGAGATGAACCTGGCCGCGAGCGTGTAAGCATTGTCGATCGCCGAGTGGCCCTTGCTCGGTGCGACGATGAGTTCGACGGGGCACACCGCATCAGGATTCTTCTTTCGCGAAGCCGCAGCAAGCCTGCGACAGGTGGCAATACAGTCGTCCGTGCCAACACGCTCGTCACGGTTGCCGATGCTGATCCAGATCGGACGGCCCGCGAGCCTGTCCGCCAGCGATCCCGCATCGATACCCGCGGTCTGGTCCGCCTTCAATCCGGCAAACTCACGCAACACCAGCGGGTTCGTCACCGGCGAGACGCAGACAATCGCTTTCACGCGAGGCTCAGCCGCCGCAAAGTGCAACGCACAGAACCCTCCACGCGACGTTCCACCGGCGGCAATTCGATTCGGATCGGCGAACTTTTCGGCAATCAGCCAGTCGAGCACGTCGCGACACCGCTTCACAAACGGCCCCATCAGGTCTTCGCCGTTCTTCACGCGATGAGCCCATCCAGCAAGAGCTGCCGGCTCACCTTTCTTCGCATCACGACCGTGACACGGCGGATCGACCGTCACATACAACCAGCCCTGCCTGGCCAGTTCCCGCCCCGTCCGGGAATAGACTTCATACCTGGCCATGTCGTCGACGCTTGTCGCGAACACGAAAAACACAGGAGCTGGCGTGTCCTTCCGCTCGCCGAACAAACCGACTCGCGTTCCATTGTCCGTCTGTAGAACACGCATGCCTGGTGATTCATCGCCCTGGGCAACGGAACCAGTGACTGACAGGAGCGTTATCAGGAGTGACCTCTTGATGACCTGGTTCCTTTCGGTCAGACGGCGGGACGGTCGCATCGGGTGAATGACTTCGCCGAAACAGACACGTCACGGAAACAGGAGCAGGGCGGATTACCGGCCCCTTTGATTTGGAAATGTTCCGGGACCAGCAGCTTGCGAAGATGGCGTGCCGCAGGTCAAATCCAGTTTGCCGAGCTTAAGGATTCTCCACGAATATCAACTCCGCAGCGCCTCACCGTGGCGGCCGTCGCCACCGGTTGGGGTTCCGTGCTGGTTGCGTACGCCACGGACTCCGTAATGACGTCACATCGGACAGCCAACCACCGCGTAACGCAATTCAACGGCATCCGCCGGGTTTCAATTCCCATAATCGCATTCCTGGTGGGGGCGATTCATGCAGTGGGATTTGCTGAGGACGCGGAGCATCCTGTCTGGAAACACCCGGACAAAGCTGATCAGTAACTCACCCAACCATATGGTGTTACTTGCCGGACCACGCGGTCGGGTGATTGCTGAAGATGGTTTTGGAGACCCCATCTGTGTCTCAGGCCAGCTCGGTAAGGGAAGGGTTGTGCTGTTGGGCTGTTACTACGGCTACTGGGCACCGGCCAGGTCGTTTCCGTTCGGCTGCGCGGAAGAGCGGCAATTGTTCTATGGGTTGCTGGAGTGGCTGGCGGAAGGGAAAGATGGCCAATGACGACAGGACTGCTCGAGTCAACGCCTGACAGCCCATTAAAGAACTGAGACAGTGGTAACCCGAAGCGTGAGCGAGGGACAGAAACAAGCGAAACCAGCGTCTTCAAATCCCTCGCTCACGCTTCGGGTTACATATCAGCAGGCTGCTGGCCTTGATTCTGGCGAATCCACTACGACATCCGCAATTTGGCGCGGCGCTGGACTTCCTTGATGACCTCCGAGAGCGGTGCAGCGGGGTCGATGTCCGCCGGGCGCTTGCCCACACCTTCGAGGATGTTGGTGACGTTCCATTTCGAGTAGAAGTGTGGCGGAAGAGCCGGGTCTCGTTTCTCGTACAGCCGCGCCGGGATCTGCGTCCATTCATTGGTGCGCTGGTCAAGACGGTTTGAATAATACGCCTGCAGTGTGCGGCGCTGTGTGCTGTTTTGCTTCAATCGCCCATTGTGGATGCAGCGGGCGTGAAAGATGACGGCTGTTCCAGCGGGACCGATGCAATCAACGCCCGCGTCCAGTGGCACGTCTTTGGGATTGAGGTCGAGCAACCGGTCATGTGATTCAGGGATCACTGCGAAACAATGATCGGTTGGTGAAACGTCCGTCAGATAATACATGATGGAGACGGCATCGATTTCATGCCGGCGGTCGAATTCGCGAATGAGGTCGCGATGCCAGCCTTTGACTTCATTCAGGTTTCCCGTCGGATTGCGGAGCATGATCGCGAATTCTTCAAACGTGATGTTCTCGCCTAGAATCGTCCTCAGCACAGATAACGTCTTCGGCAGTTCGATGACTTCGTCGAAGTCCAACGTATCCGGGAGAATGTTCGTTCCTTCGCAAAATGAATCGCTCAGCGAAATCCAGTTCCTGGGAAAGTCACGCCAATGCCGATCGACCGCGGAATTCAAACGCGCCAGCTCTTCGGCGTTCAATGCCTGCTCGATCACAAGATAACCGAGCCGAGGGAATTCGCTGGCCATCGCGGCAAGCTCGGACGACGTCCAATGCTGATTCATGGAACTCAGGCCCGCTCAATATGTGTCTGATTTTCCGGTAGCAGACGGGGCAGGGTAAGAACTCAGCTGCCGCACTCCTAATGTTTCAGCTCTGCTTCCATCAGGCCGATGTGCTGTACGGTCGGTGGTGTGCCGTTGGTGTTGCTTTCGCCCATGTACCACACTCGAGCACGGCCATCGTGGATGATGATCTTTGTGGGATGGCAGGAGTGGTTATTGCTCTTCCGGCCATCGGCGGCATCGAAGTTACCTTGCGGCGCTGGAATTCCGAGCAGCGGCTGATCGTTCCTGACCGATTTCCAATGGAATCCGTTCTCGCTCGTCGCCGCCGACATGACCCAGAGATTGACTCCACGACTCGGGAAGTGTGCGCGAGTGTAGATCATGTAATTCGTGTGGCCGTCAGAATAAACCGAGAGGGCCAGCTGCTGGTCGGTGTCTCCCGCCAGACCCGTCGAATGCCTGCCATTGTTGGTCCGAGTCCAATTGACGCCGTCGAGACTCTCGGCCGATCCGACTTTGTGGTGGAGATGTGACCCGCTGTAGCCTCCGTACCATCACCGGAAGACCATAACTCATGGCGATATCAACTATTCGACGTACGTATCCAGTCCCTATACACGAGTGGAGCTGAAAGCTACGGAGTAACTCCCCCTGGCAGTGAGCATGGCTGGTCTCAACTCCGGACTATGAGTACCAGCCACGAAAGGCCGTAGATAAAGAGTGTCGCGACGATGCCGATGATCCAACAAAAGATTTCGCTGAGCCCGAGTGAGAATGCGAGGTGACCGACCCCGGCCCCCAGAACGGCGCACCCGGCAAACCAGAGCAACATCGTCAGACTGAAGAATGTGGCGAGGACCCAACTCAGGAATCTCCCGAACGGACCGCGGGCCTGTCGCCGTGCTTCCTGTTCTGCGATGTCGTGGCGTGGAGCGTTACACCGATTGCAGTGTGTGCCATTGCTCGGCAGCGGGGCATTGCATTGTTTGCAGCGGTTCAATCGTCCGTCCTCTGCTCCGTGTCGGGATCGACAGATCGACTGTTCATTTTCGCGATAGTCAGCGTGGCTCATGCTGTGCAAACATGAGGACGTCAGTCGTCGCCTGATCTGCGGCTCTGCAACTCTTCGACGGCACGCTCAAACAATGCCAGCATCTTCAGCCGATCCTCAGCTTCGGTGTAGCGTCCTTCAGTGCGGTAATACTCCTGCTGTTCTCTCAGAAGCTGGATGAGTGCCGTGGCATCTGGTTCCGATCGGATCGGCTGGTCATCCACAATGATTCGGACAATTCCCGAGTGCGCGACTGCGTCTGTCTCGATCCACGTTGCGTCGCCCTGAATGGAGTTCTTAAGCGATTCGATCGGAACTCCCCGTCCGCGAACACCCAACCAGCAGCTGCGGTTGATTCTGACCCGCTGACGGATCTGCAATTGGTGGACGGCTCCGTGTCGTGATTCGCTGACCTTTATGTTGAGCACTTCGCCGGATTGAACAACTTCAAACTCTCGCAGCGGCAGTGGTGACCGTAGGGTGGCATCGAGGACAACTTCGCCGCCGGCTGCAGGGAGCCTTACGACACCACCGGCTGCTACCCCGTTGACCGTGAATTCGAGTAGTGGACCACTGGTAACAAACACGGCGCCCCGCTTGACTGCGTTCTTCCATGAGTCGAAGTCGCGGCGACCGTAGGTCCTGACATACATCCTCATGCTGCCAAGAAACGGTTGCCACGCATCGCGGAACGGATAATTCGGCAGGTCCGTGCCCGCGGCCGGCGGCCGGCGGCAGGTTGTAGCCGCAGTTCATCAGGCGATACCACAACTCGATTGCGTACAGATGGGCGTTGCCGATTTCGAAGAAATCGACGCCATCCAGCACGGCGTCCGCTGTGGCAGTTGGGTGACGCCCCAGCGAGCCACCGTGGGCGACTCCGCCAAGACCACCCACCTCACGTGACCGATTCAGCACATCCAGCAGCGGTGGCCAGTTGACGTGGACTTTGGGCTGACCGAGTCCACCAGTCGAGATTGGCTGAATGACTTTACTCAATCCCAGCAGATTGATGTGCCCCATCGCCGAGTCACGATACTCCTCGCCCGAGATCAGCCGCCGCTGTCCATCACTCGCCTCTCCGTCAGTGCCGTAGTCGTATTGCCGCGCCCAGATACCGGGCACTTTGCCGCCTTTCAGGACCATGAAGAATGCGTGCGAAAGACCATCTGCGTCTAGCATGTTGAGCCAGTCACGATTCTCGGCTTCAGCAAGGCGGTCGTAGTGCACGTGGGCATCGGCGGCGCGCCAGCCCTTCTCCTCAAGATGTTCCCAGCGATCCAGTTGAACCCCGAGAGTCGTCTCGCCGGTTCTATTAACAGTGACTGTCGTTGAGGCCGGCAGATACTCAAATCCCTTTGCCACACTGAGCTGGACAGTCTCGGCACCGGGCGGGAGCGCGACTTCAACCGGACCAGTTCCGCGAGCGAATGTCACGGGGTAAACCTGCCGCTTCGATTCGTGCACTGAAACAAATCGAAGACCGTGCCCGCCAAGTGCCTTCGGCTCAAATGCACTTCCGTCAACAGTCAGTGTGAACCGTGCTGCGACGGGTTTATCGGCGGCATCAACGATGTTTATCACCAGTCTGGAAGTCGTCGCCTCAATTTCGGACTGGCGGGCCGGGGCTTTCTGCGACATTGTCGCAAAGAGACACCACGAAAGGAGACTTGCAGTCAACAGGGCTGGCACGAGTTTCATGATTCGGTCCCCGATCACATGGCAGTACTACTCGTCGCGTGCAAACACTGATCCGTCATCAATCATGGTCCTGGCCGCGTGGATTGAGACGCCTCAGGCGTGCGCTGTCCACTCGGCGGGATTCGCTTCGTGGCCGGCAGGAATTGCACGCGAGCGACACGACCATCTTTGCCAGCCAGAAATCCTGATTCCGAATCCTGGTTGATGGCCAGTGTGTAATAGCTGTCGGTTGTGATCTGTTCCCAGGTCCGCCCGGCATCCTGGGAGAAGGCTACGCCCGTGCGGCCACACGTCAGCAATCGTCCGTTGCCTGATGACCGAACGCACGCCTTGTGCGGCATTTGAATGGCACTCAGCTTATCCCATGTCTTACCGCCGTCGGTTGAACGGGCCACGTTGTCGCTGCCTTGATTCGGTCTCTTGTAGTCACCTCCAACAGCGATAACAGTTCTCTCACCAACGACATCGATCGAAAAGATTCCGGACGACTCGTTCCCGCTGCGCAAAGGTGTCTTGAACGCTGTCCATGTGGTGCCATCGTCGCCCGAGTACAGAACGCGAGCGACAGAGCCTCCCGTTGCAATCCAGATTCGTCTGCCGCGCATGACCACACCCGTGCCGCTGGCTGCGAAGGCATACTCTCCGGCAAGGAGTTCTGGCCTCTGCTTCATCGGAGCTCGCGTCCACGTCCTGCCGCCGTCATTCGTGCGGTACAAATCCAGTCGACCATCGATGGGGTCGCCATACAGGATTCCCTTCTTTCCGTTCACGCGGAACGTCATCCCGTCGAAGAATCCGTCTGAGTCTTCATTGGTGAGCACGGTGTTCCAGCTCTTCCCTGAGTCCGTTGACCCCAGCACCCGGGACGCCGCACCGCTCCCGATGCTCATGAGGATTACTGTTCCGTCTGGCAGGACCTCGACGTCACGAAAATCGAGTCGATCCGAGTCAGGCACCGGGATCTTCTTCCAGGATCGACCGGCATCTGTCGTGCGAATGACCGTTCCGCCGGTCCCGGTTGCCCAGGCCTCCGTCTCACTTTGAACTGCCAGGCCTCGAAACGAAGCATCAACACCGCTGGCTTGAGGTGTAATGACGACCGTCTCTTGCCAGGCCTGCGCCCTGACTCCGCAGCTCAGTGTCACGTGAGCCAGGAGCCACAGTAGGATGTGGAGTCGTTTCATAAGAACGTGCACCGAGACTCGAACGTGGGAACTCTGAATGAAGCCCGTCACTTTACTCATTCTGCTTGGCAGTGTCGCATCGCCTTCATTCGCGAAAGAGCGTCCCAACATCCTCTTTATCATGTCGGACGACCATGCCTGCAATGCGATCAGCGCGTATGGCGGCCGACTGGCAAAGGTTGCTCCGACTCCAAACATCGACCGGATCGGACGTGAGGGAATGCGGCTGGAAAAGTGCTTCGTCACGAACTCGATCTGCACTCCCAGTCGAGCAGTGATCCTCTCCGGACAGCATTCCCACGTGAACGGCGTGCGGACTCTGATGGATGCTTTTCCCGGCCCGGATTCCGGGACGCCGAATGTGGCAGACTCTCTGAGACAATCGGGTTACCAGACGGCACTGATCGGAAAGTGGCAGCTTCGATCGGCTCCCTGGGGATTAGAATACTGGAATGTCGGTCCCGGACAGGGCTTCTATTACAACCCTGTCTTTGTCAGCTCAGACGACGATGTGCCTTACAGCTCACGACCCGGCAGGAAGGCCAAGCGGACAACGGGTTACTACACCGACCTGGTGACTGACTTCGCGCTGCAGTGGCTGAAAGACCGAGACAGCGAGAAGCCGTTCTTTCTGATGCTTCACCACAAGGCACCTCATGGGAAATGGGAGCCTGCCGAGCGGCACAAAGACTATCTCGCCGACGTCACGATCCCTGAACCCGATACGCTCTGGGAGGATTTTTCGCATCGGTCAAATGCGACGCGGAGAATGGGAACGTCCATTACAAGTCGCCTGGCCCCGCGCCGCACAATGGTCAACGATGTCCAGAAGCCTGACTGGCCGGCCGGCTCCGTCGATCTGTCCGGACTGTCAGACCGCGAAAAAGGGGCGGCTGCGTATCAGAAGTACCTGCATGACTATCTCGGCTGTGTGAAGGCGGTCGACGAAAACGTTGGCAGAGTCCTCGACTACCTGGATCAGTCCGGGCTGAGTAACAACACGCTCGTGATCTACACGGCCGACCAGGGAATGTTCCTCGGTGAGCACGACTACTTCGACAAGCGCTGGATCTATGAAGAGTGCTTTCAAATGCCATTCCTGGCCCGTCTGCCAGGTGTCATTCCGCCAGATTCGGTGAACGACCAGTACCTCTGTTCCAACCTCGACTTTGCGCAGACGTTTCTCGACTTTGCAGAAGCCGACAAATCAGCAGACGTGTCGAAACTGCAGGGCTACAGCCTGCGGACAATCCTTGCTGGCGGCCAACCGAAAGAGTGGCGTGATGCGGTCTATTATCGCTACTGGATGCATCTTGCCCATCACCACATACCTGGTCACTACGGAGTTCGCGACTCTCGTTACAAACTCGCCTTCTTCTATGGCCTGCCGCTCGATGCCAGTCTCGGCAACGGAGTGTTTCTCGCGAGCACACCCGGTTGGGAGCTCTACGACCTGAAACAGGATCCTCAGGAGACTCAGAACGTCTACGGGAAACCGGAATACGCGACCCTAGTGAAGCGGCTGAAGTCCCGACTCCTGGAGCTGAAGAAAGCGTACGGCGACACTGACGACGCGTACCCGGAGTTAATGACCGTGCGTGAAACTCACTGGAGCCGATGAGTCAGTCGACAGCCTGAAAGTTGCCGTGAGCGGAATCTATTTCCCTTTTCGCTTGCCCGTTGCCTTCTCCTTCTTCGGAAGCCAACCGGCCAGTTGCTCTATGATGGCTTCTGATTCCGGCAGCCGTAGGGTCAAAAAACTCCGCCGAACTCAAAACGCCTTGAAATACAGTATTTCGGCGACTTCAGATTCTCTCATCTCAGCCGCTTGATTTCATCTGTCGCGACCGGACACTGGCCGATTTCGGCGCCGAACATGCCCCTCCTGCTCCAGCCATGGCACATTCTACTGGCCACTCTCTGCGGCCTGGTGAACCGACGCCAGCAACAGATCATCGAGTTCCAGAATGCACAGATTGAGGCTTTGCTGAAGCAGCTCGGCAGTAAGCGACTGCTTCTCAATGACGACTGCTCGCCGTGAAGGCTCATGCCATCGGCCGCAAGGCTCTGTTCGAAATGACGACCATCTTCACACCGGACACGATCCTCCGCTGGCACCGCGAACTCATTGCGAAGAAGTTTGATTCCAGCGACAAGCGGAAGCCTGGTCGGCCACGAATTCGACAGGTCGTCGTGGATGCCATTGTTCGCTTTGCCAGGGAGAATCCCACGTGGGGATACGACCGCATTCAGGGAGCACTGAAGAATCTGAAATATCACATCTCAGATTCCACGGTGGCCAACGTGCTGAAGGCTCATGGCATTGAGCCCGCACCTGATCGTCAGCGAACACCAGCGTGGTCAACGTTCCTCAAGGCGTACTGGAATTCCATCTTCTCCACGGATTTCACAACTGTGGAAGTCTGGACGCGGAACGGACTGGTGACGTTCTACGTTCTCGCTGTCATGCAACTGAAAACTCGCCGTGTGCACATCGCTGGCATCACACCGAGTCCGAATGCCACGTGGATGAATCATGTCTGTCGTAACCTGACTGACAGCGAAGACGGGTTCCTGAAAGACGCGAGCCACCTGATCGTAGACCGGGATACCAGCTTCATCGCCATGCGTGGCTTCATGAAACAGAACATAGATACCGAGGTCGTCCTGCTGCCACCGAAGAGTCCCAACTTGAACGCATACATGGAGCGATAGTTTCGCAGTCTGAAATCAGAATGCCTCGACCGGATGATCTTCTTTCGACGGAAGTCACTGGAGAACGCCGTGCGTGAATACGTCCGGTATTACCACGGAGAACGGAACCATCAGGGACTTGGTAACGAGTTGATTGAGCCAGTCGATGATGCTGATACCGTCGCTGGCAGAATCGAATGCCGCCAGCGACTCGGTGGCATGCTGAAGTACTACCAACGACGCGCTGCGTGACGGGTCTTGTCATGAGTCTGACGTGAACCTTCTGCGATGAAGGTACGCGCTGATCGTGAAACGAGGCCGATTGTGGACAGGTGGTCGAGATTACGGGTCGACTGTCAGCTGAAATCGATGTCGATTTCTATCGATAACGCCTGATTGTCAAAGAGCTTTGAGTTCGGTTCAGTTGTTTGACCTCACGCGATGCTGCTTCAGTAACAGGCTGCGCTGTCCAGAATCGGCTCATCAGACCAGACCATTGCTCCGTCTACGATCCTGTACGCAAGGCCGTAGGCGTCCCGGGCCGCTGTGTCCCGGCACGGCTTCACATCACGATGGCTTGCCAGTCCGTCGCTGCAGTCACGGTGACTTCTGGCAAAAGTCGGGATGTTTCGGGCTGCCACCAAGATAAGGATACTCGTCAAATGCGATGTCTTCGCCAGCGGTGCGCGGGTCGTTGTACTCTCTGAGAATTCGCTCCAGGCTCGGCCCTGTCATCGTCTGCACCATGGGATAATAGCGGACTGATCCGGCCTCGTTCTTCAACTGATACGGATCATTGCGCGTGGCATACACTTCGATCTTCGGACGTTTACCGAACGCCAGGCCGTACAGTCGCCGGTGGTGTTCGTTCGTGTCGCGGTTTTCGACCATGTACGTCTTGGTCGGGCCGTTGTCGGTGTCCGCAAACCACGATCCGGGAATCGTAGCCTGTTCATGATTCGGTGTCCCGACCGGCCAGCGATCGGGTTCGAGATTCTGGATACAGAGAGTCCCGCCGCGGAAGCGGATCGCTCGAGCCGGATAGCCTCCCATACCGGGAGCTTCCTGGCCGGGCACATGCCGCTCGCGACCGAACACGATCGAGTTGCGCCGCTTACCGGTCAGAACCTGCTCGTTTTCAGTGGTCAGCAGCGTCCACAGGCTGCGATCGCTGCGCTCGTCCCGGGGTTTGTACACGCCGGCCAGATCCAGAAATGTCGGAGCCAGATCGACAAGACTGATGATCTCTTCCGCCCTGCGGCTGGGACGGATGTGACTGCCGAACCGGATTGCCAGCGGAACGCGCATGCCCGCGTCGTACAGATTGGCCTTGGCCCTCGGAAACGGCATGCCGTGGTCGCTGGTCATCACGACGATCGTGTTGTCCAGTTCGCCGGTCTCTTCCAGCTGTTGCAGCGCGTTACCAACGAGCGTGTCGAACCGCTGCACCTCGACGTAGTAATCGGCAATGTCGCCGCGCACTTCTTTCGAATCCGGCAGAAACCCGGGCACTACGATCTTTGACAGATCGATCCCGCTGGCTGTGCCGGAGCCACGCCTGTACGGGCGATGCGGATCATTCGTTCCCAGCCAGTAACAGAACGGGGTGCCGTCCGGGCGCTGCTCCAGAAACTTCTGAAAACTGGCGAAGCGTCTGCCGGTCAGCTGCCGTCCCGGGGTTTCCGTCTTTCCCGGTCCCCAGCCCTTGCCTTCGAAGCCGGTGAAGTAGCTGGCTTTGTCTTTGAGGATTTCTGGAAACGTCGCGAACCCGTCCGGAAAGACGCCCCACAGATTTGCAGCGGACTTCAGTTCCCAGAAGTGGCGGCCGGTCAGGATCGCGCCGCGCGACGGCGTGCACGAGGGCGACGAAACGAACGCGAGCGGAAACACGATGCCCTCGCGGGCCAGACGGTCAAACGTCGGAGTCCTCACAACCGGATCGCCTAATACTCCGGCGTGCGGATAGCCCCAGTCGTCGGCAATGGCGAACAGGATGCTGGGGCGTCTGTTTTCAGGAAACGGCTTTAGCCGGTCCCATTTCGGAGTCGCTGTCGGTTTCTTTCCGACCAGCCTGCCATCGACGGTCCAGACCATGAATCGGTAGTCACGGACGAAGGCCGTGTCCGCCCCGGATGTCAGCAGCCGGGTGCCGTCGTGAGTGAACCGTGCCTGGATCACCCATGGCAGTTCGTTGACCTGGCTGACTCTGGTCAGGTCTTTCGGATCCCAGATCGAGACTCCGCCACGCCCGGCCGCCACCAGCAGATCACCTTCGGGATTCCAGTCGACCGAGTAGACTTCCGGCATACCGCTCGCCGTGAAGTGTTTCTGCTCCCCGGTTTCGACGTCCCACAACCCGATCTGGCCATGAACATATCCGGCCGCCAGCGTCCTGCCGTCCGGACTGAAGGCGATTCCCTGGGTCATCTCGGGCGGCAGAGCGTGCAACAGTTTCCCGGATTCCGCATCGAAGATGCGTAGACGGAGATTGCGGTTGCTGACCGCCAGCCGTTTTCCGTTCGGGCTGAACACGGGCTGCGCAGCGCTGTATTGCGTTGAACTCTGTTCGAGCGTATGCACCAGTTTACCGGTTGCCGTCTCAAACACCCGCACAAGCGTCTGGCCGGCACCTTCCCGGCCCTCGGGATCCGCAACCGTATCGCCAAAGGCAATCCGCTTTCGATCGGGACTGAAGGCCGGGGCATGCGGAGTTCTGCCTGCCTCGAAGACGACCCGTCTGTCCGTGGCGACGTGACGAATAACCGTTTTCTTCGACTTCAGATCGAGCCACGTTTCCAGACTCTGGTCGGGGGTGATCGCGAAGTTCCTGCCGTCCAGACGCCCGACCGTCCGGCGCGGCAGCAGCGTCTGTTCGTCGACGATCTGCACCTCACCGAGTCGGAAGGACAGCGTCAGCTCACCGTCGCGCGGACCGCGGCGGATGTGCGAGACCTTTCGGTCCGATTCCGCGATCGGTTTTAACCGAGCGGCATTTGCGGACGAGACCCTCTCGCCCGGATCGGGCTTCTGCCCTTCCGCAAGCCCGGCCAATGACAGGACCAGGATCACGATCAGCAGGCCCGGCAGAGTTCGCTGCATGGCAGTTCTCCAAATGCTCTGAGAAATTTTTTTGCAGGACCTCTCGAAGTGGGCAGACGACTCCAGTTGCATGATGATCATCACCGCCAGGCTCAGGCCGACATCTCCTTGTCCACATCCACGTTCGTCGGCCTGGTCACTGAAAGAAGCGAAGCCACCACTGTGAGTGCTGCCGAACTGGCCCGGACGCAATAATCCACGAAAAGTCCCGGAACAAGGGCAGAAGCGTACCGCGCCGCAGGTTCTGAACATAAGATCATGTCACCGTGGTCGCGTGGATTCCCACCATAAATCCGACGTGCTGCGACAATCGCGGTAACAGAAACATGACCTGCCCCCCTTAACCGCAACCAGTTCCAGAGTTGTACACTCTGGTTTGGGTTCCAACGATGGAGGCAGTTCATGCCACGTAAGCGATTCAAGACCGAAGAGATTATCCAGAAGCTTCGTGAAGCAGAGGTTCCTCTGTCACAGGGCCGGAATGTATCGGAGGCCTGTCGTCAGATCGGTGTGACGGACAACACGTACTATCGGTGGCGAAAGGAGTATGGGGTATCCGCAGTGATCAGGCAAAGCGTCTGAAGGAACTGGAACGGGAGAATGCCCGTCTGAAGAAGCTGGTGGCCGAGGCGGAGCTGGACAAGGCTATCCTGCGTGAGGCAGCCTCGGGAAACTTCTGAGTCCGGCGAAGCGTCGGCGGACGGTGGAGCACGTGCGTGAGACTCTGGGCCGCGATCACATCTCGGAAAGTCGCGCGTGTCGGGTTCTCGGTCAGCCCCGCTCGACGCAGCGGCGGACTCGTCATGTGCCGGAAGATGAGCCTCGTCTGGTCAGGCGAAGCATCGATCTGGCCACTCGATACGGCCGGTACGGATACCGTCGGATCACAATGATGTTGAGAGA
>CAYSJO010000564.1:0-23621 GCA_964431285.1 uncultured Planctomycetaceae bacterium | reverse complement strand
GCGATTCGGTGACCCGGTCACGGCAGAAAGATCTCTCGCCTCATTTCTGATCTTGTGCGAGAAGCGCACCTCGCGACCGGATACTGCGTTTTCCTGATCTGTAAGTATGAACTCTGGAATCCTTGCCTCGGCGTCAGGCAGTCGGTACGTTGCCCGCAAGTTTTGACTGTCTCGAACAGACTGTTCTCTGTCTGTTCACGGCCCAACCGGGTTACTCAGCGATTTGCATCAGTGAGTGGAGAGCAGGGGAAGTCGCATGGCTGAAGCAATGCTGCCGGCGGAACTCGCCGAAGTTACGAACTCGTTGCAGCCCGGGGACGAATTGCTGACCGCGGAAGAACTCGCGGATCTCTCGCTGTTTGCCGCACTCAAGAAGACGCCGTCGTTCGCTCGCTTTCCTGGAACCACCGTTCTGCGCAAATGCCCGGCGGGACGAGTCCTGGTAAGTCAGGGAGAGGCTGGAGCCACCGCGTTTTCGATTCTCTCGACTGAAGACGTCATTCAGTTGCGCGAGCTGCAACTGCAGAAACTGCGTGAGGTGCTCGAGGCCAAAGAGGAGCGGCGCGATCCGCGTGGCCTGCATCAGCACTTCGAGTTGGTCAGTGTGAAGGACCTGCGCGTCCTGGATCAGCAGATCAGTGACGAACTCGTTGAGTTGCGCAAGCAGCGTAAACAATACCACGACGACGACACGCCACCGGTCGAACGCCACGTGTCCACCGCGTATCTGCTGCTCAATGATGGCGTTAAGAAAAAAACCGGCTTCTTCAAACGCATGTTGCTGGGCGTCAGCAGTCAGAAGGATCGACCGGAATTTATTTCGATTGACGGACCGTCGGACATCAACTCGAAGACCAGGCAGGCTGCGCTGCATGAGTCTGAGTTGTTTGGCGAGATGAGTTGCCTGAATCGGGCTCCGCGATCCGCCACAGTTGTGGCCACACGTGACTGCTACATGATTGAGATGTTGCGCAACGTGCTCGACATGCTGCACAACGATCCCGAGTACCAGAAGAAGATGGATGCGGTCTACAGGGAACGCGTGCTCGATGGTCAGGTTCGCCGGTTGCCTCTATTCCAGGATCTGCCCGACGCCGAATTCGCCGCCATTCGTGAGCGGATCCAACTTGTCAACTACGAGGCCGGTAATGTCGTGTTCGAAGAACGCGACGAAGCTGATTCGTTCTATGTGGTGCGCAGCGGGCTGGTGAAGGTCGTTCGCAACTCCTGGACGCTGCTACGGCCCGAGGAATTCAAACCGGACAACTGGAAGAACGTCTGGAAAGAACTCAAAGAGGCTGCTGAGGATCCGACAGGTGCACTGATCTGGGCAAAGATGCCGGCGAACGTTCAGGAAGCGGCGCAGGGGACACCAGGCGAAGCTGATCAGACTGCTCTGCTTGAAGCGTTCGACTCACTCATCCGAACGGGTGATCTGCATCTTGAACTTGGCCGTACGACGACAGAAGTCGTGGCGGCTGTTGAGAGTCCCCAGGTTGAGTCGGACTGCCGTGATTTTCCACTCGGTACCAAGAAATGGTCGGAAATCGAAATCAGGACCTTTCACCGGTCACTGCTGGAATGGGTGCTCCCGCTGGGTATGCCGCGCCGTGCTTCGACATCCGGGTCTCGCCGGATTCTGCGGTACATGGGTCGCGGCGACTTCTTCGGCGAACTCGGCGTCATTACTGACTCGCCGAGGAGCGCAACAGTCTTTGCCTATGACCATCCGGACGGAGGCGCGAATCAGCGACTGCCAGACTCACGCACAGGTGCAGTCCCGTCCCGCTGCGAACTGCTCAAGATGTCAAAGGAAGACTTTCTCGGACTGGTCGAAAAGTCAAAGAAACTCAAGAGCCGACTCAACAAGATCGTTGCGGACTACAAGGAACAGGCTGCTGCGGCAATGACCGAGGAAGCCGAGCAGATTAACGTGCGGTCTCAGTCGCCTGAATTCGAACAGCTTGGTTTGATTCAGGGTCAAAAGTTGATGCTGATCGACCTCGACCGCTGCACGCGATGCAATCAGTGCGTCGATGCCTGTGTCGCGTCACACGATGATGGTCGCACCCGGCTGTATCTGGATGGGCCGCGATTCGAGAAGTTCCTGGTGCCGCTGTCATGCCGGTCCTGTCTGGATCCCGTGTGCATGATCGGCTGTCCGGTCGGGTCGATTAACCGCGGGGATTCCGGCGAGATCCAAATCCGCGACTGGTGTATCGGCTGCGCCATGTGCGCCGATCAGTGTCCGTACGGCTCGATTCAAATGAGTGCTCTGCCCGGCGAACTGGAGTTGTCGGCGTCACAACAGGCGATTCTCGGGGACAGTGACGTGAAGGCTGTCAACGATATTGCCGTGGTGTGCGACCTTTGCGGCACGTTGCCCAGCGCACAACCATCCTGTGTTTACGCATGCCCGCATGATGCGGCGAAACGTGTCAACGCGCTCGAGTTCTTCTTCAAGACATAAGGATTCGCCGTGCTCCTGGACAGGACACATCAGAAGTGGGCTGTGGTTTCGACTGTGATCCTTGCGGTCTCCGCAGCGTCGTACGTCATGTACGCCCAGGTCTCTCCCCGAGGTCCGACGGGCGGCAGCATGATGGGGCTGCTATACGGGGTCGTCGGCACGGCCATGATGGTTTTCGCGGGCATGCTCGCCGGGAAGCGTCAGGTCCCCTTCTGGAGAATCGGCAGCGCTCAGTTCTGGCTTCGCGGGCACCTGTGGCTCGGTACGCTCAGCTTCCCCATGATTATGTTCCACGCCGGCTTCGGTCTTGGCGGACTGCTGGAGCAGATTCTGTGGCTGTTTTTCCTCACGGTTGTGTTGAGCGGTTTCTTCGGCCTCGCGATGCAGCATTTTCTGCCGAAGCTGATGGCATCCCGCATTCCTCGTGAAACGTTCGCGGTCCAGGTGCCCTACGTTCGCAAGAGAAACCGTATCCTGTCGGACCGAGTCGTCTTCGAGCATTGCGGCCAGATCTCACTCAGGAACGATCCGCTGCAAAGTCAGATCGAAGGGTTGGCAAAGAAGTCCGCTTCCCTGCGCGATCGCGAGGCGGTCGGCGACAAGTCAGAGAAAGACAAGGCCAAAGTCGAACGCGGCAACTGGTTGGACTGGGTGCCGGAGGACGATCAGGAGTTCTACCGCGACCTGGCTCGTCAATCGAAAACAAACGGCTGGACACGCACCGAGGACGACTTTACCTCGATGTTGCTCGAAGTATACGACGTCAAGGGCATTGAACCGGCGCCAGTCCCGGCGGCGGAGAAACCCAAAGAAGCAGATGCTGGCGACAAGCCGGACGTTCCTGTTCCGCAGCTCATTCGCCTGCACGGTGCGTTTGGAACCGGAGGTGCTGAGCGAGTCGAGGCATATCTCGAAGCCGTTCGTAAAGGCGAAGCTCCAGCACCGTCGGCTGCAGCTCCCGCACCAGCGACCAGCGACGCGAAGCCCGCAGCTGACGCCAAACCTGCTGACACAGGTCCAAAGATTGCCAAAGTGCTGGTCGAAGACATCAGCAGCGAAATGCAGTCCATTCGCAGTTTGCTGACAGAGAAATACGGGTTTGATTCGGGACTCGCCGCTGAAGCCGCGAACAATACGCGACCGTTTCTCGTGCAAGACCCCGACCGCGAGGTCGACGCCATCCGTGACTTCTTTGTGGAGAAATATGGATTCGATAAGGGCCTTGCGACGAATGCGGCCGAAAAGGCGCGGCCGTTCCTGGGCGAGCTGGACGAAGAGATGGCTGCCGCCTTGCGGGATGGCAAAGCTCAGAAAGAGGCCGCCGAGATAAAAGCGTTGCTGAAAGAGAAATACAACTTTACCGACCATCTGGCCGGCGAAGCGGCGGATCAGGCTCGCGTCTTTATCGCCGGAGGCGACATCAAGGCTGGGATGCGGCAACGAAAAGCGGATGTCGAGGTCAACGGAATTACCGCACTGCTGACTCAGAAGTACGGCTACACCGAGGCGCTGGCGAAGACCAGTGCAGAAAAAGCCCGGCCGTACATCGATGGATCTGCGTGGGCCAAAGAAGAAGAACCGGCAGCAGCCGCGGCTGCGCCACCTGCGGCTGGTGGTGGCGGTGGATCGTCTCCACTTGACATGATGCGCCAACAGGCTGCCGGTGGTGATGCTCCCGCGGCCGGCAGCGGTGGTAGCGCCGAACTGTCCACCGTCGAGATCATCCGTTTGCAGGGACCGCCCGGCAGCGGTGGTGAGGAACGAATTGAAGCCGCAAAAGCCGCAGCGGCCGCCGCCGGTCCTGCGGCGGCGGCAGCACCGGCAGCACCGCCACCTCCGAAGAAAAAAGTTCGACCGGCCGGACCCGTTGTGCGAACCGGTCAGTTGCGGGACTTCTACGCCGACACGGTCAGACCTTATCTGACTGGTGACGGGCGAAAGGGGCGTCTGTCAGGCGTTACCGAATCAACTCGGGCGTTTTCACAGATGCGGTCGACATTACCGGTCGAGCTGCACACGACTCTGGAGTCGCTGGAAACACGCTGCGAGGAACATCGCCAGTTCGCGGAGCAGGAACGTATCCATCACTGGCTGCATTACTGGCTGGCCCTGCACATCCCGGTTTCAATTGCATTGTTCGTCTTGGTAGCGATCCACATTGTCGTGGCTCTACGTGTCGTCCCCTGGAAAGTTCAGTGAGAGGCTGACAGTCCGCCTCGTCTTAACCACGCAATCGAGCCGAGTTGATTCGGCGATTACGAACAAACCAAAATGGTCCAACCTTATACAAGTCGAGAGCTGGCGCAACGGGTCGAAATCGACGTCCAGAAGCGCCCGAACCGATTCTATCGCAAGACGTGGTGGTGGTCCCTGTGGCTCAGCTTCTTCTGCCTGCTGTGGCTATGGTTCGAAGGTGCCCGCGGGAATCTGGCCGTCTATGAGGGTGGCGATCTCGCGACTGCTCACCGCATTTTCGAAAACGACTGCGCTAAGTGTCACAGCGAGTGGACCACGCTGGACCGGGTCGCCAATTTCGATTTCAGTTCTCACGTCTACTCCGTGGATAACAACGACTGCCTGGCCTGCCACCCGGGTGCGGAACATCACAAGAACCAGTTCAAGGCTCATGACGACATCTCATGTGCGTACTGTCACGTCGATCATGTTGGTGACGTGGACCTGAAACGGTCGCCAGATCGCGTCTGCACGGAGTGCCATTCAGCTCTCGTCGTGTTGCCGGACGGCAGCAAGTCGACGGAACCCTCGACGACATTTGCGACGGCCGTCACAGAGTTTGGCAGCCCCGGAGGGCATCCCCCGTTTGCGTTCGAAAAACTGATTGCCTCTGGCTCGGACGCGACGGCTGATGTCGGTGATCAGCATAAGGTCTACGATCTACTGGGTTACGTCGATGGTGCCGGCTGGGGAGACAAGGCTCAGATCTCAATCAATCATTCGGCTAACCTTAAGTCAGAGAGGGACGAGAACGGAAATCTGGTCTACGGCATCATTGACTTTGGCGACCGTGACAAGCAGCAACGATTCACTGACCTGTCCGAGGCCTGCAGTGTCTGCCACCGGATGGATCCGGAAGGTCGTTATATGCTGCCCATGACGTATGAGAAGAATTGCCAGTCCTGTCATCCTCTGTATTACGACAACGAACGATTTCCGAACGACGTCGTTCCTCATGAAGTGCCAGAGACGGTACGTGGCTATCTTCGCAGCAAGTACACCGATCTGGCTCGCAAGCAGCCCGCAAAGCTCAACGACGCTCCGCGACGAGTGATTCCTGGACGCAAGAACCAGCAGCAGAAACTGTCCGATGACCAGTCACAGTGGCTGGCCGAACAAATCATGAACGCGGAAAAAGTCGCACTCAGTCATGAACGCGTGTTTTTCGGCTCGGAAGCCAGAGGCGGCTGCACCTACTGTCACGTGATCGAGAATGAAGGCTCACCGAGCGACTGGTCCATCGTGCTGCCGAGGATCCCAAGTCGCTGGCAGCCACATGCGGTCTTCAGTCATCGATCTCATCAGGCCTTGAATTGTGCGGAATGTCACACCGGTGTGTTTGAGAGCAGTCTTACCAGTGACGTGATCCTTCCGGGAATTGAACTGTGTCGTGAATGCCACTCGCCAAAACCGGTTCAGCCAACTCCGGCGGCGGGCACTCGATTTATGGGGGCACGTTCAGATTGTGTGGAATGCCACATCTACCACGATCACTCACAAGACGCGTTCATCGGTACATTGAATCCACAACTTGCTCCATCACAGGCAAATCCGAACGCAGGTTTGTCCGGCAAAAACTCGAATTAAGAAATGAAGCTCAGTCGCCGTCACCCTATGGATTTGTGGCCGGCAGAGTTTCCCTGACCCCGACGCTCTTCATACAGGTACGACCTTTACAGACGTTCCGAACAGAAGTGCGGGCGAACGCAAGACAGGAGGGGTATGCTGTCGCAAGGACGCGGCTGACGACCGTCGGAGATACACATGCACTGGACATCGCACTGCAGACTTGTAATCGGGACAGCCGCAATCATCGGACTGACTTGCCTCAGCCCGCCTCTGGAGGCGGTTGAGCCAGTTGGACGATTGGCTACCGCTAACCCGGACCGTGACTCCGGTGAAGACGCCGGCGCGGAAACCGTTGCCGAGGCTGCGAACCGGTTCGTTGGTGTTGGTGGCTGTGCTGCCGCAAATTGCCATGGAGGCGGCGGAACGAACGGTCCCCTGGGTGCTGAATACAGCATCTGGATTCAGGACGACGCGCACGCCAAAGCGTTCTCGGTTCTGTACAACGAAGAATCGAAGCTGATGGCGAAGTTGATGCACCTGGACAAGCCCGCCCACGAAGCGCTGCTGTGCCTGAACTGCCACGCACCGCAGACAGACCCGCCATTTGGTCATGAGGTCGCGGACTATTCAGAACTTCTTGATGGCGTTGGATGCGAGGCGTGTCACGGAGCCGCCTCGAGGTGGCTTGCTCCCCATGTCCGCAGGGACTGGTCCGATAAGTCGCCCGAGGAAAAGGACGGCTACGGCTTTCGTGATACGAAAGACCTGTGGACTCGCGCGATGGTCTGTGCCGACTGTCACGTCGGTGAACCTGGGCGGGATGTGAATCACGATCTGTATGCGGCCGGCCACCCGCGTTTGTTCTTCGAAATGGCGGCGTTCAACGCAAACATGCCCGCTCACTGGGATCGCAACAAAGACCGCCAGCGGGCCAGTGCAGGCGATGACAAAGCGTCTGCCTTCGAGGCAAAAATTTGGGCCATCGGTCAACTTGCCTCAGCCGAAGCGGGGCTCGATCTTCTGCTGTTCCGGGCGAAGAACGCGTCGCTGGACATCAAACAGTTTTCTGAGGCAAAGCCGTATCCGGCGGAGATGACAATTCCGATCTGGCCCGAATACGCCGAAGTCGAGTGTTTCTCGTGTCATCACGACCTGACCGCTCCGAGCTGGCGGCAGGGCCGCGGCTATGCCGGACGTAAACCAGGTGGCTATCCCTGGGGCACATGGCTCTTTCCGCTGGTGCCCGCCGTGTCGAATGAGCTCGGTGACGGTGATATTGCCGGCAAGGACAGTGCTCTCTCGCACCTGTTGCTGGAGATGTCAAAACCGCTGCCGAAACAGGAACGCGTGATTGAGGCGTCTGGGAAACTTCGTCAGCAGCTTCAATGGTTGGCCGCCAAGGTCAATCACAGCACTCCGTCTGAGGAGCAGTTGACGCATCTGTTGCGTGACGTTTCAAAGTCGGGTGGTCATCACGCCATGCAGAGCTGGGATGCAACGACGCAATCGTATCTCGCAATGATTGCGCTGCAGCAGGGACGTCGCGACGTTCAAGGTCGGGCAGGTGAAGGTTCAGAGTCGACGGCAGAAGACAGTCTGATTAGTGATTCGTTGAAAGAGATTCGCAATCAGCTTGGTTTTCCTGATGGCTTCGACAGCCCGCAGACCTACGGCAAAGCAAACGCGACAGCGATCTCGGAGCACTTCGAAAAGATTCACAAGGCACTGGCTGGCGATTCGTAGACGGTCTTGCGTACGTCACTATCCGTCTCCGGTTTGTCCGGGTGCAGTGCTGACAGGTGAGAGACCGCATTCATGCGGCTACTACAAACGAGGATCATCATGTACCGCCCACTGTTGAGTCGGCTCGTCTTAGGCGCGGCGGGGTTCGTCGCAATAACCGCATCGGCGAATGCCCAGGACGAACAGATGCCCGCACCGGAATACATCGGACTCGGACAGTGCGTGCTGTGCCATAACCAGAAACTTGCAGCCGACGATTCGCCTTTCGTGGCGCTCAGTCGCGACTTCACAGCGCTCACCGAAACCGATATCTTCGCTCACGACAAACATCGTCAGGCGTACGAATTGCTGGAAGGTGAACTCGGCCAGCACATGCAGAAGATTCTGGCCGATGCCTGGGGCGATGCGGATTACAAAGTGACCGAGGACCAGGCCTGCCTGTCGTGTCATGCGGGCTGGAAGACGGGCGAAGAGAAGCCTCCCACCTTTGAGTACGGCGTGACATGCGAAGCCTGTCACGGTCCGGGTTCACAGTGGCGCGACCCGCACATCGACCCCAAATGGCGAGCGACACACCCCAAAGAAAAACTGAGCTGGGGATTTACGGACGTTCGCAATCCACTGAGTAAGGCGAAGCTGTGCTTTTCCTGTCACATCGGGAACGTGCAGGAAGGCAAACTGGTCACGCACGAGATGTACGCCGCCGGTCACCCGCCACTGCCAGGGATCGAGCTGGAGACCTTCGCATCGCAGATGCCCGTCCATTGGCGAACACTGCAGGAGAAGGGTGACTTCACACACCGGGACGCCTGGATCAAAGTCAACTATGAAGGCGTCGAACACAACCCGCTGGAAGATCTGCCGCAGACCAAGTCAGTCATGATCAGTGGCGTGATCGCGTTGAGGGAAACGCTCAATATGTTCGGTTCGCAGGCACACCATGCGGACGGTGAGCACTGGCCGGAACTGGCTGTCTTCGACTGCACAGCGTGCCATCACGATCTGGCCGCTCCGGCATGGCGGCAGGTTCGTGGATATGGAACGACCGTGCCCGGCCGACCTCAGATGTTTGCCTGGGCCACGGCACTTGTGAAAGTTGGTGTCCGGCACCGAGCTGGTAGTGACGATGCAAAGTTCAAAGCCGATTGGGACGCAGCACATGGCAAGCTGGAAGAATTACGTCGCGTGCTCGATCGTCGGCCGTTTGGCATTCCGCAGCAGATTCACGCAGTCACACACGGTGAAGATGGCCTGATCGCATGGCTTGACCAGCTTGCCGAAGACATCTTCAAGAGCCCTGTCAGTAAGGGTTCTGCGCGTCGAGCTGTGAAGACCCTGGCAACTCTGCCCGCAGGCGATTACCCCGACTTCAATTCCGCTCGTCAGGTCCTGTGGGCCATCCGCGCGATCCAGACAGAACTGAATTCCGACCTGCCCGAACTCGCGTCCGCGCCGGACGATGAAACATCGAAGCAATCGGTGGAACGAGCGGTGGCAAACCTGAAGGCCTATATCGCATGGCGTGACGGGAAACGTGCGGCCGGTCAGAAGAAGGTCGACGATTTGATGATGAAACTCGAATTCACCACACATCTCCGCCTGACGTTGCCGGCCGGCGACGAGTATGTCATTGCCGAGCAGTTGCCGCAGTCACTTGAGGCGATCGGGGCATATGACCCCGAGTGGTACCGCAGCCAGCTTGCAGAGCTAGCTAAATCGCTGGAAGACTGACGCGTATTCGTCCGCGACCGTCGCCCGACAGTTCTCGCGCGGACCATTTGTTGCTCCTCGGACCGGCAGAGACGGCCCGGAAGTGCCCCGCTGAAGACCAACTGCGGAACTGCTGCCGTGCGTCGAAGTGGCGTTTTCTCAGGATTGACAGCGGGTCAGCCAGGGTCGAGCGTAGCAAACTCCCAACCTGCGGAACCCCGGAATCTATCCGGGTTTCAATTCTATGGACTCAGGTTTCCTCCGTTGGTATTCCATCACCCGCCACGAGGAACGAAAGAGAGGGCAACAGAATTGTCTTTCGCCCGTTCCTGAATTCATCATTTGAGCGAGTCGGTCCGAACACTCAACGCTGATTCAGCACAAATACTAAGCTGTGTCAGAGCGTGTGTGGATCACCTGCTGCTGTCGCCCGCCTGGTACGAACGACGGAGTTTTGTCATGTCAGCGCCCGATCACGAACAACCGAAGTCTCGCGAGTCGGCTGATCTCCCAATTACCGACGGGATGGATTTCGATCCGACGATCGGTGACGACGGCAGTGCCCGCGACGACATGGTCGATGCGACTCACGTCGATCAAACGATGATGGATCAGAATTCCGGCGGCGAGGCGTCCCATGGCTCCGATGACACCGTCTCATTGGAAAGTTCCGCCGCAGCAATTCCAGATGAGATGGACTCAACGATCGCAGACGCCGCTTCGCCCATTTCGACACCTGCCGATATGACGATGACCGGGGACGTTGAGGCGCGGGCAAGCGACGATCGCGTTGTGCCAGATCCCGACGCGGACGTTGCCGTAGTGCCATCCGACAAAGCCCCCACGATACTGGATGAACCGATCACGGGTGATGGGGATTCTGAATTGGCTGACCCACCACCGGACGGTACCGAAGCGACGCTGATGGATTCCGCACTGGCTGACCCACCGCCAGACGGTGCCGAAGCAACACTGATGGATCCCGCATTGGCTGGTCCACCACCGGACGGTCATGAGGCCACTTTGGCCGATCCGAAGCTCATCAGCCCGGACCGGGTTGATGATCCGGTTGACGCGACGATGGTCGAACCCGGCGCCGTCAGTCCTGATGCGACGCTTGTTGATCCGTCGAGCTCACCGGACACGGCCCCCACTCTGATGGACCCATCGTCGGCATTCGCCTCCGGAACTGACGATGGAACGGCGGGAACCGTTCTGGAATCAGAGCTGCCGAGTCGCGGGAGTGGTTTCGATTCGGCATTCGGGCAAACGGCGGCTTCGGCTGGATCGGGACAAGGCAACTGGAATGCGACAAGCGCGCAAGGCGGCGCAGCGAAAAAAAAAGGCGCTCACGAAACAGCCGATCGCTGGGAAGAAGAACAGCGTTACCAGCTCGTGAATAACTTCGCCCGGGGTGGGCTGGGACAAATCTGGCTCGCCAGTGACGTTCGTCTGCGGCGGGATGTCGCCTACAAAGAAATGTTGCCAGCAGCGTTGAAGAACGTAAACGCTTTGGAGCGATTCCTGGAAGAAGCACAGATCACCGGGCAGCTTGAGCATCCCGGAATCGTGCCGATCTACGACATCGGCTACCAGGCGAACGGTACGCCGTTCTATTCGATGAAGCTCGTTCGCGGCGACACGATGGAAAAGGAGATCGAACGAATGCATGAACTGCCCAGGGACAGCTCGGAACGCGCCATCGCGTTTCGAAAGCTGCTGGGTAGCCTGGTCTCGGTCTGTAACGCGATGGCCTTTGCTCACGATCGAGGTGTGCTGCATCGTGACCTGAAACCTCTGAATATCATGCTGGGGGCATTCGGTGAGGCGCTGGTGCTCGACTGGGGCCTGGCCAAGGTGCTGGACACTTCCGCTTCCTGGACAAAAGATGCAGATGCTTCGGTATTAGCGGCCATAGGAAGTGTCGGTGGCGAAACGGTGATGGAATCCAGTGATGGCGCCAGTCTGGGGCCCACCATGGTTGTCTCTCAGGCGGCCGCGACTGGCAGCGGAAACGTCTCTGAGGACGGATTGCAGCAGCCGGACGCCACTGCGTCGGTTCTGGGAACCAGAAAAAGCATCGTCACCGACGTTCGCTCACTTGGCAGCCAGACGATGATGGGCTCCGTGATGGGTACGCCATCGTATATGCCTCCGGAACAGGCGAGCGGCAAGGTCGACGAGCTCGATGCGCGGAGCGACATCTATTCGCTTGGCGGAATCCTCTACAAGCTGCTGACGAGTCACCAGCCGATCCCGCGAGCAGGAGTCAATGAAGTTCTGAAGAAGGTCATCGACGGCGATATCGTTCCGCCTCGTCAGCATGATCCGGACATTGCTCCGTCACTGGAGGCCATCTGCCTGAAGGCGATGTCGAAAGAGCCGGATGACCGATACGACTCGGCACTTGATCTCGCCGCAGATGTGGAAGCGTTCCTCGCCGATGAAGCAGTGTCGTGTTTCGAAGATCCATGGAAGGTCCGAGCCAAACGCTGGGCACGTCGGCATCCGAAGTTCGTATCCTTTGTGACCACGGCAAGCACCGTCCTGATCATCGTGGGCGCGCTCACTGCGTCCGTTCGGTCTTACAATCTGAATCAAATTCGTAACTTTGCGGAGGCTCAAATTCAACTCGCCGAGGCAGCCGCGTCCGAAGGCGATTTTTCCAGGTCCCGGGAATTGATTAACGCAGCTCGTGGGCGAACTGGCGATGACGCGTCGCTCAACGACCTGCACAGTTCATTGTCGAATCGACTTGAGCTGATTGAAACGCAGCGTCTGCAACGGCTGCGTCGGCAGGTTGAGGGACAGCTCGCTGAGGTCGAAACATTGATCCGTAGTGGGCAGCACCTTGAGGCACGCCCGCATCTGGTCGAAGTCAAAACACTGCTTGATGGAGAAATCCGACTGCCCGATCTGACGACGGCCGTTTCGGTTGCGTCAAAAACGGTCGAACGTGCTGTTGCGCTCAGCGAGACCATTGCGGCAACGGCTGCGAAGTTTGATGCGTTCCTGATTGAAGCTGACGAAGCACGCGCGTACGGAACTCTGAAGGAACTTGAAGATATCGACGACGACGCAAGACAAGCCGTCAGACACATTGAAGCCGCGCTGAAACTGTTCGACCTGAATACGGAAACGCCATTTGCTGTACCGCCGGCACGCTTCACACAGGACCTGCTCTGGGTACGAAGTTATTTCGAACAAAACGTCGTCTGGCCCATCGAGGAACTGAAAGACACGACTCTCGAGCTGTTGCTGCTACGAGCGGAAATGGAAACCCGACTGGCTCGCAACGAACCGGATGACAAACAGCGCGCGGCGGCTGAGCGAGCGCTGGGCTGGGTCCGCCGAGCTGAGACGATTGGCCTGAGATCGCAGGCATTGCTCGGCTGGAAAGCCACCTGGATGGAGCTGGCCGGGGAGGACAACAGTGACATTCTCTTGCAGGCGGTGCGAACGAAGCCAACGACGGCACTCGATTACTACCTGCTGGCTGAATCCGATCGCAAATCCGGTCGTTTCGACCGGGCTCTCGGTCGATACCTGACAGCCCAGCAGAAGGATCCGCAGAACTACTGGATTCACCACTTCACAGGGTTGTGCTATCTGAACCAGTCGCAGGCCCGCGCCGCTCTGGCGACATTCTCGAATTGCATTTCGCTCCGCCCGAATTACGCGTGGCCGTTGATGCTCCGCGGGCTGTGTCATGGCCACCTTGGCGACACGAGCAAAGCGCTCGTGGACTTCAGCCAGGCAGCGAAACTCGACCCGGATTTTCCAGGCGTGTTCATCAATCGTGGTGTCGTGCTACTGGCTGAGAAGGAGTACGACCGCGCGGTTTCGGATTTCAACAAAGCGGCAGCGTTGTCGCCACAGTCTGCCAAGCCATTCATTAACCTGGCACTGGTGCATCATGCAAAGGCCCTCGCGATCGGTGCGGGTGAAGGTGAGTTCGCTGACCTTGATGCTCTCCAGCGTCTGGAGCAGGAACAGGCTGAGCTGCAGGTGGCTCTCGACTCGCTGGACCTGGCAGCCGACACCGAGCGGGCACCGTATCACCCGGGGATCCATCAGTTGCGAGGGCGGATTTACCAGAAACAGGGCAATGCCGTGGCGGCATTAAGTAGCTACATGAGTCATATCAGTCTCGATCCTGATCCAATTCGACAGGCGTCGTCGCACAAGCAGATTGGTTTCATCCACTTTCAGGCCGGAGGTCCGTCGGGCTACGCACAGGCAAAGGAAGCATTCACTCGCGCGAACGAACTGCATCCGACTGACTCGGAAACCGTTGGTATGATCGCCGAGTCCCATTTGCAGCTTGCCGAACGGGACGAAGCATTTGGCCGGTTCGAAAACTTCATCACCATGGTGAATGGTGCGATCGAGGAACATCTGCCGTCACCCGACGTCGTGTTTACCGGGATGGCCACAGCGCTCGACGGTAGCGGTCAGAAAAGAAAAGCCGTCCATTACTACACGCTGAGCCTGAACTTTGAGGAGCAGGTTGTTCCTCTGACCAAGCGAGGCTGGGCTATGGTGACGCACGGGCTCGCCCTCGCCATTGACGACTTTCGAGCCGCAAAGAAACTGGAAGGAGGACAGAATCCCGACACATTGATCGGTCTGGCCTACGCCTTGACGCAGGCCGGCAGTCTATCTCCGGGTATTCTGAAGACCCTCAACATCGATCCCGATAAGACCGCAGAAGATCTGCTGCAGAAAGCACTCATCGAAATCTCCGCCGCCAAGGAACCCACTCGAGCTCAGGCTGCATCACTGGTCGAGGAGGGCAAGTTTCTTGAGGCCGCAAGCCTGTACCACAACTCGGCCACGGTTTACGCCCAGTGCCTTCCGTTGCTGGAAAAATCAGGAGGGACCCCTGCGCAGCACAATGGCCTGATACGGGCCGCCGCGGAGCGACTATTGGACGGATTGAAAGTCGCACAACAGGACAGCCAGGGAGCCTTCCCACAGATCGTCGAGGCGCTTCGCTCAGACCGAAGTCTTGCACCGCTCCACAGCGAGCCCGTGTACCTGAATCTGCTCAGACAGTTGGGGCTACCACTGCCGACTTCGGCGCGAAACGCAACTGAACCAGAGTAGATTCTGCCCCTGCTACCTGTGGACTCGCTCAATGACAGCAGTTCCACAGATGTCTACGGAACGACACAACATGGTCGGGACGGAGTCCCAACTTACTTTGCTTGTGGCGGTTCGCCGACGGATCGCAGCAGCGAAAACTGTGCTTCGTTGTACGAGACGATTGCGCGCAGGTAGCGACGTCGGGCAGTCACCAGACTGTTGATCGCCTGCTGGGCTTCGATCGGGCGGAGTTCGCCGCCTTCGATGCCGGCCAGATTCAGTGGCAACGCCTCTTCGGCCGACTTGAGCTGCGCAGCGGCTGCGTCGATCTGTGCCCGACGATATCGGACTTGTGCATGAGCCTGAGCGATCTCGACGGCCACCTGATCCTGGAACGACTCCATCGTCAAATTTGCCTGCCGTTGCTGACTCTCACGCTCCGCCAGCATGGCGGCGTTTCCGAATCCCAGATTGCGAAGTTCCCAGATTGCCAGCGCGTCGATGTCGACGCGATCGTGCAGGTTGCCGAATTCGCTGTTTGCTCCGCCAGCGAATCCACCGGCGCTCATTCCAGCCTGCAGATTTGGTAGCCACGGCCGAAGCTGTTCCTGCCGCGTTCGTTGAACGGCAGCATTGGCCACGGCACGCTGTCGAAGCAGTTCCGGTCGAAAGTTCATACCTTGAGACAGCAGCTCGCTCAGCGGCACGTCCGCGGCAACAATCTCAAGAGGGACAGGTTGCGTGTCTGTTGCGTGCAACCGTGTCTCGACAGGCAGACGGAGCAGGCGGGCCAGTTCAGCCGACGCAACGTCGCGCTGTTCTTCAGCTTCGAGTTTCCGGCGCCTCTGTTCTGACAGGTCTGCGTCGGCCCGCAGCGCATCTGCTTCCAAGCCCGCTCCAGCATCAGCAAACTTGCGCGTCAATCCGGCCAGATTCTGCGAGTCCTCAATCGCTTTGCTCACGATCGCGACACGCGACTGGGCCTCCTGCAGATTCAGCCACGCAACGGTGACTTGATACAGTGTGTCGTTGTAGGCTGCGGAGTGGTCTGCCTCTGCCGCCGCCTGTGTCTGTTGAGCTGCCAACGGCTCAAACCAGGCATCAACGGGAGACAGGTTCGCCATCATTCGAATGGGACCACCTGCTCCGCCTGCCAGTGGTCCGCCTCCAAGGACAGGACCACCGCCCACAAACACCGACTGGCGATCCACCTCGACGACACTGCCGTCCGTTGCCTGAATCTTGCCCGTGTGACTGTTAAACCCGACCCCTGCATTCAGGGACGGGAGCCACATCACCTCGGCGGCGTTCAGCTTCGAAATCGCTTCCCGGATCCGTTCCCCTGCCAAAGCGATCTGCAGGTTGTTGCCACCTGCCAGTTGCAGAGCCGTCGTCAGATTCAGTGGATACACGTCGGCATCGGACGACGGGGCCTCACCAGCACCGTCCGGGTCATCCAGTCTTTCGAACGAGACCGCTTGAGCCGTCGCATCGACTTCAATCACGGCGGGGATCGACTGATCCGATTCAACGCCCGGAACAAGCGGAATCCGACGTAATGAAGGTCGCCAGCCTGCGTGTTGAACGGGCTGCGATTCCGGTAGGGCAGACGTCTTATGTGTGACCGCAACTTCCTTTGGTGACTGGAAGTCTGAAGGCGCCGATGGGCGGCCTAGGACATTTGGCGGCGCGGGTTTCATGTCAGCAACTGTGCGCGATGCATCCGGTCCCGTATGCATATCGACGGCAAACGAACCCGAACCGGTCTGCATCGAGAATCGACAGCCGGTCAGGGTCAGCACGCTCAGAGTCACGACTGGAGTGATACGCATCATTGGTCGCCGTCGTTGTTTCTATTAACTGCAGTTTGTAGTAACCGCATTCATGCGGTTGGTTCGTCACCCGCTCGACGAGCCGGATAATCCGGCTACTACAAACGATGGGCTACGAGCCCCTCGGAATCCACATCGCGTCCTTCGAGTCGACTTTCTGTCCGTCGCTCAACTGACCACCACCAGAACGAACGACCCGTTCGCCCTGCTTGAGCCCGGAAGCAATACCCACGACATTTCCATCCTCGTAGTTCACGGTAACAACTCTCTTTCTGACCATATCGCCTTCTACAACGAAGACATATTTGTCACCTCCAGCGATCACCAGCGCCGATGATGGGACCACTGGGCTATCTTCGAGTTTCGAGAGTGTGATCGTGACGTAGCCATAATAGCCTGGCCGCAGTTTTCCTTCTGCATTGGGCAGGTCGACTTCCACTCGCATCATGCGCGATGCTGGATTCAGTCCTGCTGAGAAACGAGAAACCTCACCCGGGAACGATTCGTCTGGCAATACAGTCAAGCGGTCGAGCACAACCGCGTCTTTCACATCAAGCAGGGCGACTCGGCTCATGGGGACATCAAGCCGAACGCGGACGTGGTCCACGCGTGCAACCTGCAGCACAGGTTTCGCGGCGCTGTTTCCATCTGCGGACTGAATGAAGTCACCGGGATCGGCCATTCGTTTCGTGACAGCTCCATCGAACGGTGCGACAATGTACGCGTATTTTGACATGGTCTCGGCATATGCGACTTCGGCATCTACTACTTCCAGTCCCGCGTCGACAACGGATTGCTCCTCTTCAGCAGTCGTCTGATGAGCAGTCGCTGCGGCGACCTTCGACTGCGCTGAATCCACGCGGGCGCTGGCGGTATCAATTGCCGCATTGGTGGCGTCCAACGCAAACTTCGCGGCGTCGACCAGTTCCTGACGCACAGAACCGGTGAGTTCGCTCAATCGTTTGAAGTCGGCTTCGGCTTTGTGCATTAACGCCTGCTTCTCTTTCAGGGCTGCTTTCGCCTCTGCCAGAATGGCTGTGGCACTTGTGACTTGCGATGTTGCCTCCGCGATCGCGGCTGCCGCGCGTCGCTGGCTCGCTTCGACCTGTTTCTTCAGGGCTTGCTTCTGTTTCAACTGTTCAAGGACTTCGGGAATGTAGAGTTGAGCCAGGATATCCCCACGCTTCACCGTATCACCAAGGTCCACGTCGATCTTTGCCAGATAACCGCCGACTTTGGCATACAGATTCGCGGTCTCAAATCCCTCGACTGAGCCAGCCACCTCGACGTCTTCCGTCAGATCGATGATCGGCACCAGAATCGCTTCGACGCGGGCCGCACTGGCCTCTGCGCCATTCCCGTCCGCCATGACATCAGCCTGACCGCATCCGCTGACTGCCAGTGTCAGCAGACCGCACACCAGAAGTGATCCGGCGATCGTTATTGGATCGTAAACTCGATTCATCAGTTAGTTCCCTTACGCCGAAGGCGTTATGACTCGCTCGCCAGTTGGCTCTCGGGCCGTTTGACGATTGCATACAGACATGGCACTACGAATTTTGGTAGCAATGTCGCTGCGATCACGGCGCCCACAATTGTGAGAGCTAATGGTCGATCGGCATCACCGCCCGCGAAGCCAACTGCCATCGGCAGCAATGCCAGGACCGTTGTTACCGACGTCATCAGAATGGGTCGGAAGCGGACGATCGCCGCCTCGTAGACTGCTTCTTCCGGGGTGCTCCCTTCGCGGACTTTGTGGTCCGCAAAGTCCAGCAGCACGATCGAGTATTCCACGACGATACCGGCCATCATGATGATGCCCATCAACGTCTGAATGTTGAGATTCGTTCCAGTCAGCCACAGAATCCACGCGACTCCAACGAGACCCAGTGGAATCGTCACCATCACGACCCATGGTGTGGTAAACGATCGCATCAGCGCGACCATCGCCAGGAAGACCAGCACGGCGGCAAGTAGCAATCCACCCACGAAGTCCCAGAATGCGCGACGCATGCTGCGAACTTCGCCCTGCATTTCGACAGTGTAGCCGCGGCCCGTGAAGTCCGGTCCGTTGACCGCATACACCTGCGGTTCGGTGAGCTTGTGCGTGACCTGTTCGAACCAGCTGCCCTGTGGGATTTCTGTTTCCAGCTGCAGCGGCTTAGTCGCTTCCAGCTTGCGTTCAATCGCCGTGCAGACAGAGCCCACGTCGTAACCGGGCAGCACATTGACATAGATGTCGGTGACGCGGGTGATGTTGCGGTGATTGACGACCGCTGGCCGTGTTTTCTGTTCGATCGTGGCGACATTCTGCAGTGGGATGGACTGCATGCTGCCTTCACCCGTGATGGGCACATAACGCAGCGTGTCCAGTGAGTTGATGTCTTCTTCGGCGTACTGGACGCCCAGGAAGTAGTGATTGCCGTTCTGCGGACTGATCCAGAACGCCGGTTCGAAGTTGATCGAGCTGTTCGTTGCACTGACGACATTCTTCATAACGTCATCAACATTCAGGCCCTGATGTGCCGCCAGGACGCGATCAATGTCGACCTCCAGCGCGGGGTAGTCGGTTCGCTGAGCGATTCGTACGTCGGCCGTTCCCGGAACACTCGCGGCGGTGTCGCGGATATGTCTGGCGATCTCTTGAGCAGTCTCCAGATTCGACCCGGCAATCTGGAAGTGAATCGGCGATGGCTCGCCCATGTTCAATGCCGCGGGCAGCATGCCTCCCGTGTCAAATGCGAAGTCAACCGAGCCAAACTCAGGATGATCGTTGAGCTTCTTCCGTAGAGCCGTCACGACGTCGAACACGCCGCGTCGGCCTGGCTTGTCCTTGAGTTGCACCAGCATGAACGTATCCATGGGACCGTTATTCGGCGTGTAGGCCGCCGGCCAATCCATCAGCACGCCGATGTTGGAAATCAGCATCTGCAGTTTCGAGTCGGGACGTTCCTCCAGACCGATGGCAAATCCGGGATCGGGGTCGCCCAGCTCTTCGATGATCTCGCGCTCGACACGCTTAACCATCTCCTCGGTCCGCTCAATGCGCGTTCCAGACGGCATACGCATGTAGATCGTGAATTGCCCGCTGTCGACCTGTGGATACAGTTCGGTCCCTGTCCGCGTGAAGAGAAACATCGAACCGACGAAGATCACGAAGGCGATCAAAAGCGTGATCCACTTGTGTCGCAGAGTCCTTTTCAGCACGCGTCCGTACCAGTTGATGACTGGCTGCAGCCATCCGCCGTCTTCGTTCTCATCCGGAACGCCTTTGGATGCCAGCATCCTCGCCGCACAAACCGGGACAAAGAAGATGGCCACCAGGAACGACGCGACGACGGCGAACGTCACTGCCAGAGCGAGCGGCGTAAACAGGAAGCGCGCAATGCCGGACAGGAAGACGATCGGGTAGAAGACGAGAATGAATGTCAGGGTCGATACGAAGATCGGCAGCGCCACTTCACGAGTGCCGTTAATCGCCGCTTCGGTGACGGATTCACCGTGCCGCGCATGGCGCATGATGTTCTCGATCACGACGATTGACTGATCAATCAGAATACCGACCGCCAGTGCCAGCCCGCCCAGAGTCATCGCGTTAATGGTATCGCCGGTGTAGAAGAGACCGATTAATGCGGCCAGCACCGAGAGCGGAATCGACAACAGAATGATGGCAGTCAGCCGCCAGCTTCGCAGGAATAGGATGACGATCAGTCCGGCGAATAACGCTCCGAAAGCCGCGGCGATGATCAGGCCGTCGACGCTCTCACGCACACCAGTCGACTGGTCCATCACGACCGACAGCACCAGACTCTGCATCTGCGGATTGTCGGAGTTCATCTCCTTCAACCGCGAGAGAATGCGGGCCAGACGTTCCTTAATTGAGCCGACGATCTCGAGTGTGTTCTCGCCGGGCTGACGATAGATCGGGATGTAGACCTGCCGAGAGCCATTAGTTCGTACGATGTTCGACTGAATCTGCTTGGCGTCTTCGACCCTGCCAATGTCGCCGATCAGGACGGGAGCGCCGTCGACCATTTTGATTGGCGCGTTGTTCAGCTTCTCAACGGCATCGGGTATTGCGTTCGTGTAGAGCTGGAAGTCGAAGTCGCCCATCTTGGCGTTGCCGGCCGGGATGAGCACGTTCTGCTTGAGCAGCGCCTGTTGCACATCCACCAGTGACAGGCCGCGCGCTTCCAGTTTATTGCGATCCACGTAACACAGAATACGACGCAGCGTGCCGCCATAAACGGCAGGGGCGATGACGCCGCGAATCGACTGCAATCGATTGCGCAGTTCGTAGTACGCGATGTCGTAGAGTTCCTTCTCGGTCATTTCCGGGTGAGACACGCTGACCAGGCACAGTGGCACGGACGCGGTCGGGTCGAATGGCATGACCATTGGCGGGACTGTCCCTGGCGGCAGGTAAAACATGTCACTGACCGCGTAGCTGGTCACCTGGCTCATGGCCGTGTCCAGCGAGATGTCCTCGCGGAAGAAGTCTTTCACGATGCACACGCCGAGCATCGCCTTGGCTTCCTGATGCTCGATGCCGACCGACTGCCCGGTCCATCGCTGCAGGCGGCTCATGATGTCCTTTTCCATCACCTCCGGCGGCATACCGGGATAAAAGGTGACGATCTGGACAGCAGGCGTCTTGAAAATCGGCAGCAGATCAGCCGGCAGCTTCCCCGCAGAGACAATTCCGACCACGAGGACGCCCAGAGCGACCACGATGACCAGATACGGGTTCCTCAAAGCAGCACGAATCATCAGGCAGACTCCGCGTCCCTGCGGATCATGGGATCAGTACCGATTCCGGGCGCACAGGCCCTGCGATCCCTACTCTCATTACGATCGGTAAATCCGCTACAGATCGCCTGCTTTTCCAGGTCTGGACTATGGATTTCCGATCTGCGCCGAATTCAGGCCCGCATGGGACTGCCAGAACTTCTTCGCCAGAACGCCAGATATATATTGACTGCCAATATATTGACTGGCTATCTATATGGACTCTGGTCGCACTGCCCACCCGAAACAGGGCCTGTGGCCATCAGAGACAACCCCGCGGGGTCATGGAGTACGAAGAATGGATGGCCTGAATCCGGAACTGATGCGAGGCAGCCTCGATCTGATGGTGCTTACAGCATTGTCGGATGGGGCGAAGTACGGCTACTTGATTCAGCAGCAGTTGCGGCAATCCAGCTCAGAAAAAGTAAGCCTGAAGGCTGGTACGCTGTATCCGATTTTGCATCGGCTGGAGGCGGACGGTCTGGTCAGTTGCCGCTGGGATGACTCAACGGGCCGACGTCGTAAGTGGTACGAACTGACGGCAGCGGGCCGGAAGCAGTTACAGAAACGAGTTGCGGAATGGCAGGACTACGTCGCCTGCCTGCAGCGGATTATTGCACCGGTCAGCGGAATCGAGCCGCAACCTGCGTAATTCGTCCGATCACGAAACGAGAGCGGATCATGCCCGAACGCGAGTTTGAACTGTATCTGTCGGTACTCAGTCGTCTGCTGCGACTGAATCCGCAGCAGAAGGACTCCATTGCCGACGAACTCCGGGATCATGTGGAGGAACGCTTCGAGGCTCTCGTTCGGTCGGGCATCCCACGCGACGATGCCATCCGGCAGGCACTCGATGAGTTCGGGGATGCCGCCGGTCTGGCCGTCGACTTCACGGCTGTTTCGAAGAAACGAATCCGGAGATTGATCATGCGATCGACCGCTGCGGCCACTGCACTGATTGCTGTTGTTGCCTTCTTCATGGCCAACTTCGCACCAGTTCAGCCAGGCGGGCCCGCGTTGCTCGGTCCGGCGGTCGCATCGGCTCAGGGAGATAAGCCGGAAGCGTCGGAAACAAACTCGGAAGAAAGGTCCCAGCCCGAGGAACCGCCGCTAGAACCACTGGACCGCATTTCTGGTCCTCCGCTTCTCCCACAGGGATTCGAAAACTGGACGCCGCTCGAGTTCCTCGATGTCCCATTGCTCGATGCTGCTGTGTTCATCGGCGACATGCACGATTTTCCGGTAGTTATCGATCAGCAGGCCTTGGACGATGCGGGGATCGGCACTGATATCGCAATCACGATCAACATTTCTGACCCACCAGCTGTGGTTAAGTTGCTTGCCAACAAAGACCTCACACCGGAAGAAGAAGAGCGAATTCGCGATCGGTTTTCTGACAGTCGTGTCCCCCTGCACCAGGCGCTGGATTGGATGCTCCGGCCACTCGACCTGAGCTGGTACGTAGAAGACGAGGTCCTGCACATCACAACGATTGATGGTGAATCGGGACGTCAAGTCGTCCGTTCCTACAGTGTTCGAAGTCTGTTGCGTACCGGAATGACAGCGGAGTCACTGTCTGACACGTTCCAGACAATGACATACGCAGACTGGGACGACGGGGACGGTATGGGAGGAACACTCTCGGTCGTCGGCGAAGTCGTGTCAGTTCGACAGTCGTTTCAGGTGCATCGGCAGGTTGAGTCGCTGCTTGCCGCACTGTCGCGCCGTAGCCCCTGGCATTACGTCGCTCATCCACGGCGACATACCCGGCAACTCGAGATGCTCGAGTTGAACGTTGATGGCATCGATTTCATTGATGCGCCATTGATGGATGTCATCGAGTACATGTCTCTGGTGACCGGGACTCCGATTGGGATCGACGACCGGGCACTGAAAGACGAGGGGATTGCTGTGGACACACCCGTGACACTGCGACTTCCCGGACGTCCCTTGCGCACGGCTCTGAAGCTCGTTCTCAGACCGTTGCAACTGGCGGCAATCGTCCGGGACGGAGCGCTGCATGTGACATCCATGTCGGCTGCCAAGGAAGACGCGGCACTGCATACGGTGGTCTATGACGTTCGCGATTTTGAGGAGGTCCGCATCGACGCATTGGTGGAAGCCATTCAGAAAACGACCGATTCGTGGGTCGATCTGGAAGGCCACGGAGGAGACCTGCGCTCCCC
>CAYSJO010000563.1:0-7386 GCA_964431285.1 uncultured Planctomycetaceae bacterium | reverse complement strand
CTCTTCACGGCCGCCCTGAAATCGCCAGCCGCGAAGCCAGCGTCGATGTAGCATCGCCACGACATGCCCAGCGTGTTCACGTCGGAATCGAGTCCGAAGAATTCCACAACCGGCGTCTGTCTGGCGTCCAGGAACCCGGCCACGAATGCAACATCCAAAGGCCGCGCGAACATGTACCACAGGGTCGTGCTGGCGTTCGTGAACTTGTCGGTGTTCGACAGCCGCGACTCGACTTCAAGCCGCAGGCTGCCCTTCAGCGAGTTGCCCGTCGGATGCGTTTCAACGCTCGTCGCCGTGCTGTCGGCCAGACGTTGGAGGAAGTCGGATTCCAGAATTGCTTTCGCGTCCTGTTCATTTTCCGGACCGACAAGCAACGTCGTTGGAATCATCGGGACGTTGTTGCCCTCGCTGTCCACCTGGCGTCGGAGTTTCTCAATAGCGTCGCCGACCGAAGTGACGGACAAGGCCGAACCGGCTCCCGTGAGCAGGTTGTTGTTGTCGGCATGGAAGAAGCTTCCCGCATCGAGCAAGGTTGTTGCAGCCACGTCAGCTATCTTGCGCCCGGCTTGGTTCCCCAGCGCCGGAGCAATCTGGTCGAAGATGCCACCGTCGTCGTTGATGAAGTCCTTCCGGGAAATCCGGTACTGCTTAGCGTATGTCGCAGGCGTCCACGAGAACGTGCTTTCGGCAAGCTCGCCGTGCTTGATTTCACCATCGGGCGGCAGCTCTTCCAGAGGGTCGAGAAAACTCGGCCGGATGTTCGTGTGCGCCTTGAAATTCTCCGCGCGTCGAATCGCACAGTAGGCTCGCCACGACGCTGGCGTGTCCATGTAGAATTGCTCGATGACTTTGTTCATCGTGTTGCCCAGTGCTGTCGGCAGCGTCGAGGTACTCATCGCCGCGCGAACCATGTCATGCCGGTTTCGCGATGGTTCAATCCCGTCAATTCGGCACGCATGAGCGCACAGGTCAACCATCGAAAACGCTGACAGGTCGTCGGCCTGTTGACACGTGTTGGCGTCATACGACTTCTCAGCAACTTCGCCGTGCCCGAAGTGCATGAGAAGTTTGGCTTCCAGAACTCGACTGTCCGCAGCGTAAGCACGGCCACCGCCTCGGATGTCCTCGGCCGTTGGTCGAGTTGCCCGCAGCACTTCCAGCTCGGTCTTCTCAACGCCCCAACCGTCGCGAATCGCCTTTGCATGAAGCTCGGGATGCCGGGCCGCAATCTTTGCGATACTCGCCACACGCTCGACGTCCCCGGCCAATTCCTCACGTGAGGCATGAATCGGGTCCCGCTCGGTTTCCGTATCGAACACCTGTTGCAGTGCTGCCAGCTCCTGTGCGCCGAGGTCGTCGGCTTCGAAACCTTTTGCTGTCAACCATTTCTGAAAATTGTCCACGGTCAAACTCCTTTTTGCTGCGATTGAAACACTCGTCGACGCATCGGCACCAAGCGCGACAATCGAGACTTCTCTAAGAGTCCCGGCAGTGACGAGTGTGAATCCTTCGGTTGCTTGAATCGTTCGACCGTTGACTGTGACCGAGTCACCAGCCCGAACCTGTCTTGTCTCCGTAGGAGTAACACCGACGCTTGCTTGAAGCTCGACACCGCTTTTGCTCAGTGCGAGAACACTTCTGGACTTCCCCAGAATTCGTGGGCGCTCATTCAAGAGTGTATGTTGCACTCAAAGGAGCGTCATTCATGGCAAATCGTAAGCGACGTCGGCACAGTGATGAGTTCAAACAGGAAGCGGTCAGGCTGGTGACCGATCAGGGATATTCTGTGGCCGAAGCGGCTCGGAATCTCAGTCTGCATGAGAATCTGCTGAGGACTTGGAAGAAGAAGTCCGAGTCTGAAGCGAACGACTCGGAACTTTCAGAGGAAGAACGAATGGAGCTGGCCAGGCTTCGGGCTGAGAACAAACGGCTGCGGATGGAGCGTGACATTCTAAAAAAAGCGACGGCCTTCTTCGTGAACGAGAAGCCTTGAGGTTCGAGTTCATCGAACAGCATCGTGAAGAATGGCCCATCACATTGATGTGTCAGGTTCTGGACGTCTCACGCAGCGGCTTCTATGCGTGGCGACAGCGACCTGAGAGTGAATCAGCGCAGCGGCGAAGTGAACTGGTGGAGCAGATGAAGTCGGTTCACAGTGATTTCGACATGAAGAATTACGGCAGCCCGCGAATGCATGAGGAACTGGTGTCCCGCGGGCATGATGTCTGCGAGAACACCGTGGCGAAGCTGATGCGGGATCATGGGATGCGAGCGGCTCGCAGTCGGAAATTCCGCGTCACGACAGACTCACGGCATTCGTTGCCTGTCGCAGAAAACATACTGGATCGCGAATTCGAGCAGGCAACACCGGACCGTGTGTGGCTGGCAGACATCACGTACATCTGGACTCGTGAAGGCTGGCTGTATCTGGCGTGTGTTCTGGATTCGTGTACTCGAAAGATTGTCGGCTGGTCGATGAGCGAGCGCATGGAAAAAGGGCTCGTCCTCGATGCATTGCAGTCGGCAGTGGCGCAGCGTCGGCCTGACACGGCCGCATTGCTTCACCACTCGGATCGTGGCAGCCAGTACGCAAGTCATGCGTACCAGGAGTTACTTCGAGAGCAGAACATCACGTGCAGCATGAGTCGCAAAGGCAACTGCTGGGATAACGCGATGATGGAAAGCTTCTTCGCGACACTGAAACAGGAACGGGTTTACCAGGAAGACTACGTCACACGAGCCGAAGCCCGTTCCAGCGTCTTTGATTACATCGAGCGTTTCTACAATCGACAACGCAGACATTCCGCCCTGGGCCACATGAGTCCCGAGCAATACGAGATGACTCTCTGAGCCATCACACGACGGCTCTCAACACGAAAACACCACCCAGTCTCAACAACCCATAAACCGCGCCCACGAATTCTGGGGAAGTCCAGGGAGTAACTGGGAATCATTTGGTTCCCACCTTCTTAACACGCGCTGAGTGCGCACAAGAAAACCCGACTCCCTCATTTGGAAGCCGGGTTTGTTGCGTGTGGCGGAGCCCACTCTCAAGTTGTTACGTGATCGCTGCGGCCGGTGGCTCGGCCGAAACAGGAGTCATTGCTGTGGCATCATGCGGAGCCGATTCGTCCTCTGCCCACGGAGCTTTCGAGGCAGCGACGGCAGCTCTGGACAACGATGTCTGAACTCGCAGCAGGAGATCGAATGTCTCGTCCTGTTCAGCATGTTCGTCTAAAGCAAAAAATTCCCGGAACCACAGCATGTGTTTCACATGAGCCTGGGGACGGTAGAGGCGGACCTTGATTCCACGCTCACGGTAGTCGTAAAGCATTCCGAAGAATCCGCTGGGTATGTACTTCACAGTCGTCAGATCAACTCCAACACTGGGGCGTTTTTCCCTGTCGACCATGTGAGCGAGAGTTTCGCGGAGCAGCGCCAGGTCGGCACCGTCCCAAATTTCCATGTCTTCCATCACGACGACATGAAACCCTTCGCGAACATCGATTGAGTGTCGTTTCTTCCGTGCCATGACTGCGATCCCCTCTGTTGTTCATCAGGCTGATGTGATTCCAGGTTTCCTGGACCTCCGCGACTCGCTGTGATCCGCAAGTTGCAAATGGAAGACCGATTTCACCTGTCGTGCAGCTCCTGTTCGGCCTGCGTCTCCTAAGTGCCGATGAGACAGTGAGTTGAACTTCACGAATCATCCACGAGTGCCTGTTACGCTGTGGACTTTCGACAACGCTGCGCTGTTACTGGTTCCCTTTTGTCAACGAAATTCCGCTGGAACTGTCCACCGGCTTTCCCCTTGCTACGTGACAAATACGCCTCTCGCTGGAACGACCTTACACGGAACTGGTTCAAGACAATTGTTTTTGTTTCAATCTCGTGACGTAAACACTCCAGACTCAATAGACACAACACATCACGTTCACTCTTGGATGATGGTCCGTGAATTCTGAGCTGTACTCGAACCCACAGTTCATTGATTCATTGTTCCGACACGTTGGTCTAAGAATCTGTGACGGACGTCTGACGCCGCCAGCAGAACGCAGAAATCACGCCGGCGCAACGCCCAAAATAGACCGCGACAGCATGCATCTCTCTTTTTTGTGAATCGGTCACCCAATCACGCTCGTTGCGTCACGCGATTCCTGCAGTCTTTACGGGGAGTCGTTTCTCACCCGTGATCCCTGGCGTGGTAACACCATCCCTGTGGATAGTTGCGGGAACCCGCAACCTGAGCGGCATCTACGAGTACGTGCAGGCGAGCCAAATCAGCGCTGTCGCAGGAAGCCGTAGTGTTCGGCCGCAGCGTATTCCGCGACTCAGGCGACAGAACTCTTTGTTCCGTCATCACTTAGACGCTGGCCGCACTGGTCGAGAATCTGCCTGGCGACCTGATTCGTGCCGTAACCGGCAGGCAGCCGTACGAGTGGCCTACCGTGAGAATCGCACATCTTCTGCACCTCACCGAAAGAATGGCTGCTCCAGCGGATGGCGAGAACCACAAGGGCCACGCCCGGCCCGGCGATGTGTGACTCGAATGCTGTAATCGACTGATGTTCTCGCGTCGCTATCCAGTCGACTTCCTTGAGGTTGAACGCAGCCTCAATCGCAGTTTTGGCTGCGGGTCGGATTTCACCGCCGATCAGCACGATGCTGCGTCCGCCCAGCAATTCCGCGACCTTCTGTACTTCGGGTGGAGCGTCGCGGCCGATTGGTCTGGAGTCGACGAGGGCTTCGCTGGCGATCCAGCGGTCGATCTCGCGCAGTACAAGCAAAAACCCCGGGGGAAGGTCGAGGTCCGGGATCTGATCCACGTACGGCAAGAGCGTTTCTCGAATTTCCACACTACTCGGTGGTGTGCCGTCTTCAACAAGCTGATCAATGGTCGCTACGACACGCTCCCACTCACCTCGATCGAAGGCCTCGTCATGCTGAGTCAGGCGGTTCAAGTGATAGCGTGCTTTGCCCAGTGACTGAGTTTTCTGTTTGACGAGCTTGCTGGATTTGACCAGCGAGTCGCGAAGCGCACGCGTCTGATCCATTACATCGTCGCATCGTTCAGGGGCGGCCGGGTCCGTAATGCGCATATATCGCTCAATATAGAAACGTTCGACGCTGGCGCGGTTCCGCAGCCAGTGGTAGACCATCTGTTGATCCGAGTCCGGGTGTTCTTCCACACGAGAAACAGCCATCCGCAACGCGGACTGCGCCTCTGCCACAAAGTCGATGGCTTGCCGGAACGACTCACGGCAGTCGGCCTGCAGAGTGGCCTGCAACGTCATAAGAGACTCGGCGAGTGCATCGAAGCAGTCAGCGATCAGCAGAAAGTCGTCGGCCTGTACGCGCACGTCGCCGCGTGACTGGTTCATCCACAGAAAGCAGTGCGGCAGGTCTCTGGCCCGTTGAATCACGTCCTGGTCGCCAGGCCGGATCTGGGTGGCAAAGTCGTCGCCATCTCGCTGTCGCTCGTCCCGCTCCACGGCCCATCGAGCACCTTCGGCCTTCAAACGCGTCCGCTCAATGATGGTTTCCAGATCATCGTCCGTGACATCCGAGTATCGAGGTTTCGTCGTATTTGTTTCCATGTTGGATGCAGAATGCATTGCCACGGCCTCGCCACCGAACCGGAGCGTTGCAATCTGGCTCGTGTCCGCAGGGACCAGATCGACCGTATCGCGATCCATGACCGGCGCTGGCTCAATCTGGGCTGATCCCCTTCGCGAGTCTTTACTTGCGTCAACGGTCCCGAGCGGTGGTTCTGCCACAACACTCTGTGACGGTGCCGGCTGACTCGTTGCTGCGGCGAGTCCGTGAGCGACCAAATGGATAGCGTGACGGATCGCCGAATGATCGCGCGTCAGTTCGTCGATCTGTGACGCCATGGAGGTAAATGCATGGCCGAGTGCGTGGGCCAGTTCATCTCCACAAAGGTCCGATTCCGCGGGGGAAACCTGCTCCGGACTTTCGTCGCCGATAGTGGTCTTCGGGTCGCTCATCCTTGAGTCCTTTCCGCCCCAACATGGAGCTTCGAATAATTCAAAAAACCATCACAAAATCGCAGCACGATCCTCGTCCAGGTCACCGATGGACGACACCGAGACTGACTCGGGCAGATCAATTGATCGGAATCGATTCATTCCAACAAGTTCTGCCGTCGCATGCTCATCCGTCCCGGCCGACTCTTCAATGACGAGTGGCAGAGTGACCGAGAACGTACTCCCTTTACCAAACTCACTCTCCAGGCCAACCTCGCCGCCCAGCAGTCGACTGAGCTCTTTGACGATGGACAGACCCAGTCCGGTGCCTTCGTATTTTCTTGTCAGCGTGCTTTGCTCACCGGGGACTCCTTTGCCCTGGCGGAATTTTTCGAAGATTCGCTCCTGCTCGTCGAGAGGAATTCCGATTCCGTTGTCTTCGACCGTCAGGACGAGCCGTTTGTCTCTGTGATGGGCTTCCGCCCGGACTCGTCCGCCTTCGGGCGTAAACTTGATCGCGTTGGACAGCAGGTTGTTGAGAATCTGCTGCATTTTTCCGGGATCCTGGAACAGAGTGGGGATGTTCGGCTCGACCGAAGCCGTCAGTGCAATGTTCCGCCGCTCGGCCAGAGGGATCAGCGTGCTGACCTGCTGCTCGACAAGATCGCCAATTCCGAAATCCACCGGGTGCGTGTCCATCCGGCCGCTTTCGATCTTTGCCAGATCGAGCACGTCGTTAATCAGAGCCATCAGGCTCTTGCCGGATGTCTGGATGTTGGTCGCATAGCGTTTCTGGCGATCGTTCAGATTGTCGGCTTCAGACAGCACTTCGCTGAATCCCAGGATGCTGTTCAACGGCGTGCGCAGCTCGTGACTCATCGTGGCCAGGAAGTCATTCTTCACGTCGTTCATTTCGTAGAGTTGCAGATTGACGCTGGCCAGTTCGTCGACCTTTGCGTCCAGGTCCGCGTTCACCTCGCTCAGCTCTTCCTGCACTGTGACAAGGTGCCGCAGCATGCGATTGAATGCATGACTGAGTTCCTCAAACTCGTCGCCCGTCCGGATGTCGGCCCGCATGTCGAGGTTGCCGTGAGCAATCGCATCGCTGACCTGCTTGAGGTGCAGTACCGGTTTCGTAATCACGTACCGCACGACCAGGTAAATGGCCAGGATCGCCAGAACAACCTTGACCAGTTCGGACGTGATGACGAACGCGTTGGCACTGTGCAACGGTGACTCGACGGCATCAAGCGGCAGAGTGATGCGTGCCATGCCAATCAGGTCGCCCTCGGCGATTGCGACGCGATCTTCGTCACTGCCTCGGGATTTGTGGTGATGGCACTCGACGCAGGACTTAGCGGCTTTAATCGCGCCGAAGTAGTGGTACGCGTTGGTTTCG
>CAYSJO010000562.1:0-3751 GCA_964431285.1 uncultured Planctomycetaceae bacterium | reverse complement strand
CGTTTCGGCAATTGCACCGATTTTCACAGTCTGTTCATTTCACTGGCTCGATCGAAGCGACTTCCGGCCAGGTTCGAGATCGGACTGCCGCTTCCACCGAAACGTGGAATGGGAACGATCGGCGGCTATCACTGCTGGGCTCTTTTTCACACCGATGACAGGGGCTGGGTACCCGTGGATATTTCCGAAGCCGATAAGCATCCCGACATGAAGGACTACTATTTTGGCAACCTCACCGAGGACCGTGTTGCGTTCAGCGTGGGTCGCGATATTCAGCTTGTGCCCCGGCAGGACAGCGAACCGCTGAACTACTTCGTGTACCCCCACGTGGAAGTCGATGGCAAGGTGTGGCCCAGGGACAGCATCAAACTGGCCCTGAACTACATCGATACTCCCGATCCCTGAGGTCGGTCATTCCATGTCCCCTCTCCCTTCTGGGGAGAGGTTTAGGGAGAGGGGCCCCAGCCCATGTCAGAGTCACAAGACAATCGACGCGAGTTCATCCGGAAAACGGCCGGTCTGGCAATTTTGCCGGTCGCTGCGGCGGCCGACGTCCAGGCCGACGAAGACGAAAAGCCTCAGGGGAAGTTTCAGCCGGAAGAGTTCTGGCAGGAACGCATCAAAGCACCCGACGATGGCAAAAAGCACGGATGGTTCGTGGATACGCGCAGGTGCTTCGGGTGTCACGCCTGCGAAGTCAGTTGTAAAGCAGAGAACGACGTACCGCTGGGGAACTTCATCCGGCAGACGATTTACAAAGACGTCGGTGAGTATCCGCAGGTCGCGCGGATGTTCCTTCCCATGGCCTGTCAGCATTGTGAAGACGCGCCCTGCATTAAAGCGTGCCCCTGCGGAGCGTTGCACAAAGAAGCAGGAGGGACGGTCGCGATTGACTACAACACCTGCTGCGGCCACGGCACTTGCGTCGAGGTTTGCCCTTACGGCGCTATCTACATGGACCCCGCCGCGAAGCAGGCAGTCAAGTGCCACAACTGTTACCACCGCACGGAAGTCGGCATGGAGCCCGCCTGCGTGCCGACCTGCCCTTCCGAAGCGCTCTACTACGGCGATCTGAACGACGAAACGTCGAGCATTAGCCGCGCAATCGCCGACACTGAAGCCGACGGCGTCGAACTCGTCCAGCTTCGCGAGGAAAAAGAGACAAAGCCCCGCATGTGGTTCGCCGGCCCGGCTCCGGCCGAAGTAGAAAACGACATCCCTCGGGAGGGCGAGTCGTACTCAGGGGACGCTTACAACATTTACAACTGGAAGAAGTCGCCCGAGTAAGCCACCTGTGTCCCCTCTCCCCTGTGGACAGGGGAGAGGGGCATTTTGACCGATTCTTGAATCCCAGCCACTGCGTTGAGCCAACTGCATGAATAACTCCAAAGAATCACGTCGCAGGTTTCTACAACTTGGCCTCGCGGCCGGCAGCATGGCCACGTTGACTGCGATGACAGACTGTGGCGACGAAGAAGCCGTGGACACGAAGTCCCCCGACTCGGGCAAAAAAAAGAGCTCGACAAGTCCGCCGCCGCGCATTGACCTGGAGAAGTATCTCCGCATCAAGGGCCCGGATTACGAACTCGGCAAGTTCGGCGTGATGCCGGGCGTGTGTCGGCTGCCGGGGCCGCTGGCCAAACGCAACTGGCCGGATCGCAACAAGTACAAGGACACAAAGCAAGTCCCCGGAATGTGTCAGTTGTGCAGCACGATCTGTGGCATCGTCGGACATGTAAAGGACGGCCGTGTTATCAAGATTGAAGGCAATCCGAAGGATCCCAACAGCCGGGGGCATCTGTGCGCGCGCGGCCACGCAGGCCTGAATCACCTTTACCACCCCGAGCGGCTGCTGTACCCACTCAAACGAGTTGGTGAACGCGGAGAGGGAAAGTGGAAACGCATCACATGGGACGAAGCCCTCGACGAAATCGCCACGAAGCTCAAGGCAGTGCGGGAAAGTGGCAAGCCTGAAGAGTTTGCATTTCATCAGGGTCGACAGCGCAGCAAGGACGCACTCAAGCGGTTTCTCGACGCTTTCGGTACAAAGACGCAGCTCAGTCACCGATCGCTGTGCTCGGGAAATCGACGGGCCGCGAACCTGACGTATCTTTGGGAAAGCGACTGGGACCTGAACGACGTTGAGAACTCAAAGTACATCCTGAACTTCGGCTCCAATGCATTTGAGGCTCACCAGGGTCACGTGCCATTTGCCACACGCATTCAGAATGGCCGCTTCAAGAATGGTGCCAAGCTCGTCACGTTCGATGTACGGCTTTCGAACACAGCGGGCGACAGTGACGAATGGTTTGCTCCCTTCCCTGGAACAGACGGAGCGATCGCCCTGGCAATGTGTCATGCGATCATGGCCGCAAATCTGCAGGATGACGAATTCATCACGGCCTGGACGAACGTCACGGTCGATGAACTGCGCGAACACCTGAAGCCGTATACACCGGAGTGGGCCGCCGAAATCAGCGGCATGCCAGCCGCCGACATCGTTCGCATTGCTACTGAGTTTGCCCAGGCGGCCCCGGCCTGTACGACAATGTGCAATCGAGGCAGCTCGGCTCACATCAACGGCTTTTACAACGACCGTGCCATTCAGATGCTGAATGCCTTAGTCGGCAGTGTTGGCAAAAAGGGCGGCTGGTGCTGGTCACCATGGGGCGGACTCGATCCGATCGTCAAAACTCCTGGCATGCCGCCGGGCGCGAAGACGTGGAGTGTCCTTGAAGATCCGCCGGAATACCCCTTGGCCAATGTGTGGCGTCGAATGCGCGTTGGCGAAGTGATTTACCTGTATCTGTTGCAGGGCCGCGCCAACTTGCAGGCCTACATGACATACAACCTCGATTCGCCACTCACCTGGCCCGAGGAGAGTCTTACACAGCAGGTGCTGACCAACGAAGACATGATCGGATTCCATGTCTGCATCAACTGTTTCTACAACGAAACGGCTCACTACGCAGACATCGTCCTGCCGTGGGCGACTTATATGGAACGCTGGGACCTGGACGCCCGCGCTTCCTACAACCTGCGACCGTATGTGGGAATTCGGACACCGATGGTTGAGCCGCTCGGCGAAGCGAAAGACGTGCGTGAGTTCTTCCCGGAACTGGCCCGACGCATCGGCGGCGGAATGGAAGACTGGTACGAGGAATCCATCGAAGAGTACATGGAGCAGTGGGCGTCGACCGTTCCGGAGAATCCTGAAACCGGCAAGAAAGGACTCGACCGGTTGATGGATGAAGGCGCGTGGGAAGGTGAGCGCGAACCATTCTATGAACCGTATAACGTCGCGGTCGCGGAAAACGACATGCAGGACGCCACCATCGACGAAGCGTCGGGCGTCATTATGAAGGACGGCGTCGGCATTGGAGTCCTGCAGGACGGTCAGCCAGTTCGTGGATTCGCGACTCCGAGCCGGAAATTTGAGATCCGCAGTCTGTTCGTGCAGAAGATTGGCAGGAACGAAGACTGCTCAGAACTGATCGCCCGCAGCGGAGTCACAAAGACAAAGAACAGACACTCCACACACAAAGACCACAATCTTGAAGTCGATCCCATGCCGTCATGGTTCCAGCCGAAAGAGCATGAGGAACTGGGCGACGATGAACTGATCATGACCAGTTTCAAGTGGAACGTGCACAACCACGGCCGCACGATGAACCTGAAGTGGCTGGCCGAATTCGTGCACTCTAATCCGTCCTGGCTGATTCCGGTCACCTCCGGAGAGCTGGGGTTGTCT
>CAYSJO010000561.1:0-11752 GCA_964431285.1 uncultured Planctomycetaceae bacterium | reverse complement strand
TGCAGCTGCGGGCGTCACCGACCTGTCTGATGTTCCTGGCCGCGGCGGCCTTCTTACGCAGGGAAGTGTTCTGACTTTCGGCGGTGACGAAGCGTCGATGGTGCCGCGCGGACTCTTCGTGCTGCACGACCTGTTGCGTGGCGTGGTAAAAGACCCGCCACCCTGTGTCGACACAACTCCCGTTCCAACAAAGACCGGCCTGACCCAACGTGGCATTGCCGAGGCTCGCATCGCCAATGTGACGTGTGGCGGATGCCACGCCCGCTTCGAACCACTCGCGTTCGGGCTGGAGAAGTTTGACGGCCTGGGAAAGTACCACGAGAAAGACGAACACGGAAATCGACTGCGAGAGGATGGCGAGATCCTGTTTCCGGGTGACGCGAAACCGGTCGAGTACAAGACATCGGCCGAATTAATGATTCTGCTTGCTGGCAGCGACCGAATTCGTGAGTCGCTGACCTGGAAGGTCGCTCAGTTCTCACTCGGACGCCCACTGGTGGCCGAGGACGCGCCGATTATTGATCGCGTCCACAAGGAGTCGCAGAAAAACGGCGGAACCTGGACCAGCCTGATCACGGCCCTTGCCACCAGCGATCTCGTGCAGTTGACTCGTACAGAAAGCCAGTGACGAGAACTTCCGGAGTGGAGTCGTTCATACGCCGCTATTAACGATTCTCGGCCGCGAATCCTTTTCGACGTGATTATCGTGAGGTTGCGGGCTGGTGCCGAACAGGGTATCGAAGATGCAGTAGAACGACGGTACCAGAATCAACACCAGGACGGTCGACATCATGATGCCGAAGCTCAGACTGGTCGCCATGGGGATCAGGTACTGAGCCTGCAATGACCGCTCCAGCAGGATAGGAGTCAGCCCGGCGACTGTTGTCACGGACGTCAGCAGCACGGGTCGAAACCGACGTCGACCAGCTGCGATGACAGCGTCGTGCAGATCCAGCCCGGATTCGATGCGCTGATTGATGAAGTCGATCAGCACAATCGAATCGTTGACGACGACCCCCGTTAGTGCGACAAGACCGAACATGCTGAACATGGTCACGGGTAGATCCATGAAGAAGTGTCCCAGGATTGCGCCGATGCAGCCGAACGGGATGATCATCATGATCAGAAACGGTTGCAGGTAAGAGCGGAACTGCAACACCAGTAAAATGTACATGCCGACCAGTGCAGCGGCGAGACCGGCGACGAGGCTTTGCATCGATTCGCGCCGCTCCTCCTCCTGACCTTCCCAGCGTACTCGGATTCCCGGATACCGCTCGATCAGTCCAGGTACGAAATTCTTCCGCAGACTGGTGACCGTATCGGCTGCATTGGCATCGACATTTGATTCATCGATGTCGGCCGAAACGGTGATGGACCGCATCTGGTTGATGCGATTAATCTCGGTCGCGCCGCGTGCCACCGTGACGTCGGCCAGTTCGGTGATCGGGTACTCGGAACCATCAGTTGTGCGCACCCGGATTTCATCGAAATCTCCCAGCGAAGCACGTTCATCTTCCGGATAGCGAACCATCAGCTTAACTTCGTGCCGCCCCCGCTGCAGACGCATGACTTCGGCGCCGTAGTACGACGCGCGCACCGTTTCAGCAAGTTGTGCCAGGGGGATTCCCATCGCACGGGCACGTTCCTTGATGCGGATCTGGAACTCGTACTTACCAGGCGTGGCGTCATCAGTCACGTCATAGACGCCCGGGTATTCGCGCAATCGGTTCTTGCATTCGTCCACGGCAGACTCGAGTTGTTTGATGGCTTCACTCTTTGCCACAAGTTTGAATTCGATCGGCTTGCCGCCGGGCCCGTGGCTGATGCTGTCGAAGATCAGACTGTCGGCACCGGCGAATTCGCCGGCCGTTTCTCGCCATTGTGCCTGCAGCTCTGAGCTGAGGACCGGCCGGTCGCCGGTATCCACCAGTTCCACCACGACCGCGCCAATGTGACTGCCACTGGTCTGGTCCTGCGGACCCATCGGGTTCGACTCGGCCGTCCCAACGGTTCGATACACCGTCTTCAGAACTGGGCTGCCGTCTGGTGTGCGGTATCGGGAGGTGACTTCCCGAATGGAATCTTCGAGTTTCTGAGTTGCGGCGTTTGTGACGGCTGCAGGCGTGCCGTTCTGGAATGTAATTTTTGCCTGGATGTCGTTTCGGTCCAGCTTGGGGAAGATCACAAACGGCAGCAGTCCCGATTGAACGAAGCCCACAGAAACGATCAGCACTGCGATCGCTGCAGAAACAATGATTCCCGGATAGCGGATCAGAAATTCGACAAGTCGCACGTACACACGTTCGACAAACCAGTTCAAGCCGACGGCGGACTGTCGGTTCAGCCAGTTGAAGAGCCACAGTACGGGCATAAGCGGATACATCATCAGGCCGACGATGCGAAAAAGTCGACCGTCCGGATGTCCGAGATGCGCGGGCAGAATGAACACGCTTTCGAACAGCGAGATGACGAGCATCGCGATGATCGTGACTGGCAGAACGCCAATGAACTTGCCCATCACTCCCGACACGAACATCAGGGGCATGAAGGCGATGATCGAAGTCAGGACTGAACCGAGCACTGACGGAAACACCTCGACTGCGCCATCGATCGCGGCCTGCAGGAATCGTTTGCCCTGCTCACGGTGAGCGTAAATGTTCTCGCCAATCACGATGGCGTCGTCGACGACGATTCCCAGCGCCATCAGGAACGCGAACATCGACAGCATATTGAGCGTCTCGCCACCGAACTGCAGGAAGATGCATGCCCCGAAAACGGAGATAGGAATTCCCATCGCGACCCAGAAAGCCAGGCGGATTTCCAGAAAGATGCCCAGCATCAGAAACACCAGCAACAGCCCCTGCAGTCCATTGCGCGACAGCAGATTCATGCGGTCCTCCACCGCGATCGATTTGTCGTTCCAGGAAACCAGTGAGTAGCCGGGCGGGACATCAATCTCCGGCAGACGATCCCGCACTTCGCGGACGACAGTGATCAGGTCCTCTTTGGACGTCTTATTGACCGAGATGACCATTCCGGGTTTTCCGTCGACCCGACTGATCGCGACGGTATCGGCAAATTCGTCATGCACCGTGCCCAGATCACCAACCGTCAGCACAACTCCATTCGGTCGCGTGACCAACGGAATCTGCGCGATCTGTTCCCCGGTCACGTGCTTGTTTCGCGCACGCAGCAGGATACGACCCGACTCGGCCTTCAACAGCCCGCCCGGCAATTCGAGATTCTCGCGCCGCAGGATGTTGGCGACCTGAATCAGACTCAGACCATGCTTGCGCAGCGTGCTCTCGGAGATCTCGACATCGATCTGGTAATCACGCACGCCCAGCAGGCTGGCCTGAGTCACACTCGGCAACGAGATGAACTCATCGCGGACCGCCTCGGCGACATACCGCAGTTTCAGCTCTGCTTCCGGGTCGTCAGTTTCGGGTCCGAGCACTGTGACGCGAATTGCCGCGCTGCGCATTGTGAGCTGTTGAATCTCGGCATCTTCCGCCAGCTCCGGAAAACTGGGAATGCGATCCACCTCCGACCGCACTTCGTTGAGAACCCGCTGCACATCATCCACGGATGTGGATACTTCGAGCATCACGTTGGCAAAGCCTTCGCCTGCGATCGACGTCTGCTTCTTGATCCCGTCGACTGAGCGAACGGCCTCCTCGATCTTCAGACAGATGCCTTCTTCGACCTCTTCCGGACTGGCTCCTGGATACGGTACGGAGACGAGAATCATCTCGAGCTCAAATTCCGGAAACTCCTCGCGGCGCATACTGGCCAGACAAACCCCGCCAATAATCAGGAGCGCGAGCATGAGCACGTTCATACCCGGCGAGTTATGCACGGCCCAGCGGACGAGAGTTATCATAAGTAAGCGTGTTCTTCTGGCCTGTTCGGGCGAGTGGCGTGGGATTGCGTGTCGGACGCTGGTCTTCCAGTTTAAACATCCGGGCTGACAAGCAATGCGTCGATTCTGGCGACCACATCCGCCAGCACAGACCCCGGCACGCGATGGATCAATTCAACCTTCCTTGCCCGCCAGTCAACATTTCGCAGATGGTCCGACAAAACGACGCTGACCGTTTGGTCGGGGTTTGTAACTTCTACCTCGAAGGCGTATCCCTTCTGCTTACGCGTCGCGGGGCACAGAACACACAGACCTGTCTTCCGATTGTAGCTCTTCGGACTCAGCACAAGTGCCGGACGCCGTCCGGCCTGTTCATGACCGGCGACCGGATTCAATGTGATCCAGACAAAATCACCTCGGTCTGGAATGTAGGACTTACGACTCATCAATGACTTCCCGTCCAATATCCGGTCCGAAGTCCGTCTCGCCGTGTAACTGGGACGGTTTGCAGTCTTTCAACAGGTCTTTCAGTCGCAGGTTGAGTCGATCGCCAGGGCGGACAACAAGCTCGCCCTCGCGCACTTCCAGGTCGACGGTCGAACCATCCGTCAGTCGCAACTGACCAGCCAGCGCCGTTGGAATGCGTATCGCCAGGCTGTTTCCCCACATCTGCACTGTTGACATTGGTCGAGCTCCGAGGACGAATGTATCTACAATGAAGATACATGGAACGCACGACTCTCGCCAGCTGAGAGTTCGGAGGATTCTCATCAAGGCCAGCAGGTCGACGTTCGCCTGACCGTTCGCCAGACTGAATTGCTGTAAGCCGTCGCTGACTACCAGGAGTCAACATATGCGAGACATCCGCGTTGCCACCGCTCAGTTCGAGAACAAAGACAACGATCCCGGACACAACCTCGGCCGAATCCGAGAATTGACTCGTCGCGCGGTTGATCAGGGTGCCGAGATTGTCAGCTTTCACGAGGGCTGCATTCCCGCCTACACGTGGCTGCAGCCGCTCAGCTACGACGAACTGGCGGCGGTTGCAGAGCCTGTGCCCGACGGACCATCGGTGAAGAAGCTGATCGAGATCGCGCGCGAGTTCAAAACGGTTGTCATGGCCGGGCTGGTGGAGATCGACACGGACGGAAAAATCTACAACTGTTACGTCACGGTCAGTGCCGACGGGTTCATTACGAAATACCACAAGCTGCATACGTTTGTGAATCCACATCTGTCTCCCGGCAACGAATACAAAGTGATCGATCTACTCGGCTGCAAAGTCGGATTCCTGATTTGCTATGACAACAACCTGCCGGAGAACGGACGCATCACGGCGATGCTCGGTGCCGAGATCGTGATCATGCCGCACGTGACCTGTGGGCTGCCATCACCCATGCCCGGACGTGGTGTGATTGATCGGGACTTGTGGGAAAATCGGCACAGCGATCCTGTTCGCTTACGGCAGGAGTTCGACGGACCGAAAGGCCGTGGCTGGCTGATGCGCTGGCTACCCGCGCGGTGCTGGGAAAACGGTTATTACGGAGTTTTCAGCAACCCGATCGGCTGGGACTACGACACGCTCAAACCCGGCCTGTCCATGATCCTCGACCCCTTCGGCGAAGTGCTGACCGAATGCCATGAGCAGGAAGACGACGTCGTTGTCGGCCTGCTGACCCCAGACAAGCTCGATCAGTCGTCCGGTCACCGCTACATCAACGCCCGGCGGCCGGAGCTGTACGACAAACTGGTTGAGCCGCACGAATCAGTCACGTCACCGGGCTGGACGATGGAGCACGAGAAGACGTGAGCCATACAAGCCCGAAGCGTCAGCAAGTGAACTCGTGCGCTGGAGTTCACTCGCTCGCGCTTCGGGCTCGTATCTCTAGAATCCGACGCAGCACCCGGGTTCCGGACAGGACAACTGACGGCGATCAAGCGCGATCAATTGCTGAAGTCGCTTTGATCGCTCATACACAAGCCGACCGCCCACGAAGACGTGTGTGACATGCGTCGCGTGCTCGAACGGGTCGCCATCGTACAGAACCAGATCGGCGACTTTGCCCTGTTCGATCGAACCGTAATCCTGATCGATTCCCAGGATACGAGCTGCGTCGAGTGTGATACTGCTGAGTGCACGCTGATGGCCCAGGCCGTAAACCATGCCGATCGCCGCTTCCCATCGGATCACTCGAGTCTTGGGGACGTAACCCTCGAAGCTGCTGCAGATTGAAACACGCAGGCCCGCATCCGACATTGCTGCGGCATTCCCCAGAAATGAGTTGTACGTCTCGATGCTGCCCACTCGTTGCATTGGCGGGTGAGCGATGATCGGAACGTTGGCCTTCTTGAGTTGATCGGCGATCAGGTACCCCTCGGTCGCCAGAGCCAGCACGGGATTCAGGTCAAACTCCCGCGAGAGCCGCAGGCTGGTCAGCATGTCGTCCGCACGGTGAGCCGTGAACATCGCCGGGATCTTCTTGTCAATCGCGAGACTGAGCGCTTCGCTCTTCAAATCAAGGTCCGGGGCGGGTTCGTCCTTCTTCGCAGCCGCTTTCTTGTTTGAGTAATTCACTGCCGACTGCAGCGCCTTGCGAATGATTGACGCTGTCCCCATGCGCGTGCCGGGGGCATTGTCGCCGTACGTCTTCTTGGGTGCCGTTCCCAGATTGAAGACCATCGCCTGCGGAAAGCGGATCGTCATCTCCTCGGCCGAATTGCCGTGCGTGCGAAACACGCCGCTGAGTCCGCCGATCACGTTGGCGTGACCAGGAGTCGCATGCACCACGGTGACTCCCTGTTCCAGCAGAAACCGCAGCAGCCGCTCGGACGGATTGAAACCGTCGAGCACGCGGATGTCCGCCTGGTTGGGGTCCGTCTTCTCGTCACCATCCTGATCCGCGGGGATATTGTATTCGCCGGACAGCGGTACGACCGTGTGTGTGTCGATCAGCCCCGGGGTGACTTCAGCCGCGGCGATCAAAGGAAGATCTCGATACACCTCGACCTGGTCACCGGAGACGACATCCACAATCCGGCCATCTTTCACAACGACCAGACTGTTGCTTTGCGGCTTCCCGGAGACAGTGTGAACGCGTCCGGCCCATACGACAAAATCGTCAGCGTCGTCTTTCAGCGGAACGCCGTCATCCGGTTTGGCGGGTTTAGCAACCGGTTGCAGTGCAGCGATCAGGTTCTCCTGAGCCGGCACGCGCTCGGGAGCTCCCAATGGAAACCCGCCAGTTTGAAACAGTCGCTGCCGGTCGTCGGACAAATCAAACACCTGCACGCCATCGACCCATGTTTCGAGCACTCGCGTGTAGATACTGAACGGTTCGCCGCTCAGAATCGCGAAGTCCGCATCTTTGCCTCGCTCCAGCGAGCCGACTCGATGTGACACGTGCATGGCCTGAGCTGGATTCAGTGTGATCGACTTCAGCGCTGCTGCCGGATCGAGCGCTCCACGAACGGTTGCCGCCGCTGTTCTCAGGAAAAACCGGCTTTCCGTCACGGGGTCGTCCGTGTTGACGTGGACTGGCACGCCTGCCGCCGTCAGGTCTCGACCGGTCGACTCGACGAAATCGACAACTTCGGCTTTGCCGCCTGGACTGTCGACGATCGTCATCGATACGGGTACCTTTGCAGCTGCCAGTTCCTTCAGGACCTTGTAGCCTTCGGTACCGTGCTGAATGACCAGTTCGAAGCCAAACTCGCGCCGTAGTCGCAGCACCGAGAGGATGTCGTCGGCCCGGTGCGTGTGGAAATGCACGGTCCGCTTGCCCTGCAGCACCTCGACCAGCGGTTCCATCGTCAGGTCAGTTTCGGGCGGACTCGCGTCTTCGTCGTCAGCCAGCTTCTCGCGATAGCGCTGCCACTTGCGCATGTAGTCGCGAGCCTTCATGAATTCCGTCCGCTGCATCGCGGCGACCTTCATTCGCGTCATCGGTTCTTTGTTCTTCTGGCCGTAGCGCTTTGGGTTCTCGCCGTTCGCCATTTTCAGGCCACCGAGAACTCCGTCGGCTTTGAACAACATTTCGTCGATCGTGTTTCCTCGGAGTTTCACATACGCCGTCTGCCCACCGATGACATTGCTGCTGCCCGGCATGATGTTCGCCGTCGTCACTCCGCCCGCCTGCGCCATGCGAATGCCGGGATCGTGCGGATTGATGGAGTCGATGGCCCGGACAACCGACTGGACGGCTCCCGTTCGCTCGTTTCCATCGCTGTTGGATGGGACATGCGGACGTGTCGATACACCCAGATGCGAATGTGAGTCGACCAGGCCGGGGATGATCGTCTTCCCCTTCACGTCGCGGACTTTGGCGTTGTCAGGCAATGGCGTCTGCTGCGAGTCGCCCACTGCCACGATCTTTCCGTCGGCAATTACCAGGACGCCGTCCTCGATAACCGGTCCGGCCACCGTGTGGATGCGTGCTCCCTTGAGGACAATCGTGTCGGCAACAGCCACCGACGTTCCGGTCAGGTAAATGGCGGGCAGAACAAGTTGCAGAAGTCTCATCACTGGGAAGCCTCCCTGATTTGGATCGCGTCATTTGATGTGGCGGATACTAGAGCAGTTTTCGAAAATCCGTAGTGACTTTCGGGGCGTGGGAGTCTTGTTTCAAGAGCTCTCACGCGCGTGTCGCGATCATGGATCAGCGTAATACGCTGTAACAGGCGTGGCGTAGGAAGTGAGAACGATTGCCGCCGACGCTAAACTAACTGCTCGCCCTGCTTTAACGAGCCCACACCGCCGCTGCCTGCTGCTTCGAATCAGCTTTGGGAAATCACCAGTCTGTCGCTCCGCGTATCCGGTACGGCAGTTGTGCTGAGTTCAGCAGTCGGAATCCCATGTGGAGTCTGGCTGGCGTTTGCCCGGCCAAAGTGCCGACGCTGGCTGTCCGTGCTTGTGCATACGGGCATGGCGCTTCCTCCAGTTGTTGTCGGACTGTTGCTCTATCTGTCGCTGTCGCGGAGCGGTCCACTGGGAAATCTGAACTGGTTGTACGAACCCGCGGCAATGATCACGGCGCAGTTCATCCTGTCAGTACCGTTCGTCATTGGAGTCACAGCTGCGGCTGTCGCGGCCGTTCCCAGTGAACTGGTGTGGCAGCTCCGCAGCCTGGGAGCGACGCCATGGCAGGCGCGACTGACTGTCCTGCGTGAGGCACGAGCTGGCGTGGCACTGGCCATCGCCACGGCATTCGGTCGCAGCAGCTCGGAAGTGGGAGCCGTCATGATCGTCGGCGGCAATGTCGAGCATCACACTCGCGTGCTCACAACGTCCATCGTGCTGGAAACTCGCCAGGGGCACTTCGCGCTGGCTCTGTGGCTGTCCGCTGTGCTGTTGACACTTGCCGTGCTGGTGAACGTCGTGATCGTCCGCGCACAGGGACGGCTGCCGGCATGAGCGAGTCGCCTTTGATTCTCATCCGGTCGCTGCGGAAACGGCACAGCCCGGAATTCGAACTGTCGATCGATTCGTTACAGGTCGATCCCGGAGAAGTGCTGTGTCTGCTGGGACCAACCGGTTCTGGCAAGAGTACGCTGCTGCGACTGCTCACCGGTCTCGAACACCCGGACAATGGAGACGTGCTGTTCGACAACCAGAGCGTGCTCGCAGCCGCACCGAATCTCACGCGCCGCATCGTTACGGTCTCGCAGCGTCCACAGCTTCTGTCGGACTCGGTTCGGACGAACGTGGAGTACGGATTGAAGGTGCGAGGCCACAACGATCGGACAACGCGCGTTGACGCAGCATTAGAGCAATGCCGACTGACAGCATTCGCCAATCGTGACTGCCGTACATTGTCTGGCGGGCAGATGCAGCTTGTCGCCCTGGCCCGTGCGCTGGTGGTGGAACCGGACCTGTTGCTGCTTGACGAACCGACTGCCAACCTTGATCCGTCACACGCTGAACTGGTCGAGCAAATCATCCGGGAGTCGTGTACCGCTCGTCAGTTGACAGTCATTCTGGCCACTCACAACCTGTTCCAGGCTCGACGTCTGGCAGATCGTGTCACCCTGATCCTTGATGGTTCGCTGGTTGAAACTGCAGACACTGCCGACTTCTTCGATCGACCCACCGATCCGGTAACCAGCGCTTTCATCGAAGGCCGCATGATCTACTGAGACTCTCATCAGAACCTGGAAGGACACATGGTATGTCAGAGAATCGCCGCGAATGGATGTTGCGATCTGCCGGTCAACTGGCCGCGGTTGGAGCAACCGCCGCGGGAGTCGCAGCAGCTCAGGACGTAAATCCACAGCTGGTGGCCACTGCTGCGACGCCTCCAGACGGCGTAGCCTGGAAAGTGGGTGTCATCTCAGCTCGCAGGGATGGCAAACCGCAGAAGATCAACGGCCACACATGGCACTTCGCGCAGTACCTGCATCCGACGATCGACCTGCCGACGGCACAGAAACATCTCGATCCCGCCAACCAGAGGTATTTTGAAGAGATCGTGCGGAATCCGGCGTGCGACTTTGGCATCCTGCCGTTTCCCGACACTCGGATTACTCATTACTACGAAGGCGACCCCGAGATCTCGCAACTGTTCGCCAATTCATTCCCCGGCGTCCAGGTAGCGACCTCGCTGGAAAAAATGATTGACGAAGTCGATGCCATCTGGCTGGGTGATGCGTCGGGAAAGGGCGATGATCATTTCGATCTGATCGCACCGGCGCTGGAAAAAGGCCTGCCGACGTTCTGCGACAAGCCGATCGGCCAGACCGTCGCCGGAACGCGAAAGATTCTCGAGCTGGCCCGCAAACACAAAGCACCGATCATGTCGGGTAGCATCTTCAGTTACGAATGGGGCGTCGAGGAAGTTCGTCGACTGCAGGCTCGCGGCGAATTGGGCGACATTCAATACGTCATCGCGAGCATGATGGGCGGTTACTCGCCGGAAGGCTGGTTCGTCTACGGTCAGCATCCGGCCTGGTCCATCGTCACTCTGTTGGGTGCCGGAGTCGAGGCGGTCAGCCTGTATGCCCGCGGCAATTCGGCCCATGGACTCGTGACGTACCCGGACGGGCCGCCAGCTGAGATCTGGTACGGCCGGCCTGACCTGTCCGTGGATTACAAATACAACGAGACGAGCGTGCATTTTCAGAAGGGCGTTTACCGCTACTCACCGGCGATCGAAAACAACTTCTGGTTCGGTCACCACTACGAGATGTTCAACATGGCGCGGGCTTTCCGCGAGATGATCCGCACGCGAATTGAGCCAACACCGCACGAGGAAATCCTCGATGTCACCGCGATGATCTACGCTGGTGCAAAATCGCTGCAGGAAAGCAGCCGACTCGTGCCGCTCGCGGAAGTTCTGGCATGAACTCCGGGGACGACAACAAACAAAAATCGTTACCTTCACCCAGGCAACAAAGACCAATCAATGAACAGGCTTCTTTGTCCCACGATTGCGTTGCTGGCAGCATTCCTGCTGTCGATGGTTCAGCAGACGGCCCACTCGGTTGATCCCGTTCGCGTCGGGATTGTCGGGATCGACAGCTACCAGTGTGTTGCGTTCACTCAACTGTGGCACAAGCCGCCGGAGGACAACGTGGACATTGGCGGGCTGAAAGTGGTAGCCGCCTGGAAAGGCGGCAGCCCGGACATAGAGAAGACAATGACCGACGTGGAACGCTGGGTGCCGCGACTGAAGGGTCTGGGCGTGACGATCGAAGAATCGATTGACGACGTTCTGCGTCAGTGCGACGCCGTAATCATCATGACTGTCGACGGCCGTGCTCACCTCAAGCTTGCAGAACTAGGCTCTGTTTGAAAACTGAGCTGGCCCTGATTTGCCATGTCAGCGAAACTTCGTCTTCCTCAGCCCGCGAGCCAAGGAAGGCCAACGATGCGACATGAACTAACCGACGAACAGT
>CAYSJO010000560.1:0-13216 GCA_964431285.1 uncultured Planctomycetaceae bacterium | reverse complement strand
GGGCATCATCCTCGTCGAAGCCGACGGCTCGCTTCGATTCCGAACTGATTCGGGCGCCGGCCCATATCTGATCGATGAAGCCGGCACGGTTTACTACGGCAACCTCGATCCGGAACCCGAAATCACGATAGAAGACGCCGGGCCGATCAAAGTGTGTGTGCGAGTCAAAGGCTGGCACGTCTCCGAGCAGGGCCAGCGACTTGGTCAGTTCATCCTCACGTATCGCGTGTTCGCCGGCGTGCCACACGTCTTCATGGACCACACGTTTATTATCACCGCAGACAGTGACAAAGTGCGGTATCGCGACATCGGCTATGCGGTCCACGGGTGGGCCGCTCAAGGTGTCTTTGGAACACCGCGGCTGGTGCCGTTCAATCTGACTGGCGCAGATAACAAAGCCTACCTGCTGCAACGCGACGACCTGTACGGCAAGGTCGTGATGAACGGCAAGTTTCACGAAGAGTTCGGTCGCCCCGAAGGCTGGGTGTCAGCTGGCAATACGGCCGTCAGCGTCCGCGACTTCTGGCAGAATTTTCCCAAGGAGTTCGAAGTCGCGCCCAGTCGTCTGACTGTCCACTTCTGGCCGGGACACGGCGAAGGGCCATTCCGCACCGGCGAGCAGCTGAACGCTCGCAACGCCTATCAATGCTGGTTCGCTCATGAGGGCCAGTTGCTCGACTTCAAAGCGCCGGACGAAGTCGTGCAACTCGTCAAGCAGGACGGATCGAATGACGGCGGACTACAAGAATCCAACGCCATGGGCGTGGCCAAGACGCATCACCTGCTGTTCCAGTTCCATGACGGCAACTGGGACCGCGCCCGCGTCCGTTCAACACACCGCGTGTTTGACGTTCAACCAACGGCAATTGTCGATCCGAAGTGGACGTGTGAGTCCGGCGCGTTCGGCCGTATCGCTGCACGCGACCCCGATCGGCATCCCGAAACCGAGCGAACGATCGACGGGCTGGTCGCCCGCTACATCCGCCAGCAGGACGAGGATCGTGATTACGGCATGTGGAACTTCGGTGACGCGCATCACAACTGGATCTGGCACGAACGCCGGTGGCGACTTTACCGCACGTGGCGAGCGACCCATCACAGTTGGCCTCGCTGGCCGTGGCTGCAGTTCGCCCGATCCGGTTCGTTCGACACACTGCAATACGCGCGACGAAACGGCCAGCACGTCGCCGACATCAGCCACTGCCATTACACCAACGACGAATTCCGCACGGCAAGGTACCCGGTAGGAAAAACGGTCGGCGGCATTTGCGACTACAAGGGGCTGGTGCATTGGTGTGCCGGCAACCGCACGGGATACAACTCCGTGGCCGACACGCTGCTGCAACATTACTACCTGACCGGCGACTTGCGCGCCCGCGACTCGGCGCTGGCCCACGGCCGATTGTTGTTGGAAGAGGACCGTTCGAATAACGGTCGCGAAGGTTCGGCGCGGATAATGAGTCTGGTGGCGCTTTATCAGCACACGTGGGACAATCATTATCTCAAGCTGATTGACCAGCACATCGATACGAAAATGCGTGAGACCGCCGAGGAAACGGTCCTCGCGGACGAAAACGCGACCAATCGTGCCACGCATTCATTCTGGACACCCGCGTTTATGAGTCACATCGACATGTCAGGTTCGGAGCGAAGCAAGGCCTTCGTCGCCCGGTGGGCGAGTTGCCAGACGCGGCCCGGCAAAGACGCCATGTTTGGCCATCAGGACGGCATCGATATTGGAAACGGCGCCATGCTAGCGCATCTGACATACGGCTGGCGAGCGACCGGCGATCCGAAGTATCTGGGCGCCGCGGCCGCTCGTAATCGGAAACTCACTACTGCACATTACACGGGCGAAGACCCACGTTTTCACGATTCTGCGGTCTCGGCCAGCCGCAACATGCCGCATTCCTTCTGGTTGACCGACGTCGGCTACTACCTCGCCGCACTGAACGATTACGGCAAACCGGCGCCACACTGGGAACCACCTGCGCGACCGAGCATCAGTTCGCTGTGGGAAGGACAAGTCGATGGCAAGCGACGCAACATGTTCCACGCCCGCATCCGCCAGCGTGAGGAAGGTCCGTTCCAGATTCGACTGTTAGTATCAAAGCGCGACCACGTGGCCGAACTGAAACCAATCAGCGGCGGCCCCGTTCTACGAACGGTCGGTAAGCAGACAACCCGCTTCAAGTCGATGGAAACCATCACGCTCGATGTTTCCGCCGACGACTGTCTGGAATACGCCTTTCGCCTGCACACGGACAAAGGCTACGCCTTCATTCCATTGCCCGTCGCCATAGGGCAAGAAGGTCTGCGAGAAGTCTATCCCATGTACACGGATGGTCGCGCAGCCATCACAAACGGCGGCGACCGCTTCTACTTCGACCTTCCCGAAGAAACGAAACAATGCCGGTTTGTTTATCAGGGCGAAAAAGGTCACCGCATGATTTTCCGTAACGGTGAAGAACAGGTTGTAAACGAAATCATAAACATCACCGAATCCGGCCGCACGACGGCCACGCTGGACATCACCGGCTCGCACTCAGGCTGGTCCTACCGGCACAACGGCGACCAGGGCGGCGGCAAATGCATGCTCCGCCTCGAATCGATCCAGCCTGCATCAGCGCGAATACCCATGTGGCTTTCGGCCAGCCCCGATCGCTTCTTCTGGCCCAGCCAGGATGAAGTCAGTTGGAAGTGACGTGTGTTGAGCGGCCCGATTCTGAATTCGCAATGGACCGCCCCGTGGGCAATTCACAACGGATCGTTGCGCGATCGCGTCGAAGAAACACCGCACCAGCAACGAATCCAATCTTCTCAGCGATACGCAACGAGGCTCGGTTACCGGCCTGAACCGTGAGAAACACACGGGACAGTTGCAGCTGATTGATGCCGTAATTCAGTACGGCAGCAGCCACTTCCGTTCCCAGACCGCGTCCGTGAAAACAGCGAGCCAGACGCCAGCCCATTTCCGTCCACTCGCCGTTTGGAACGAATCCGCAGTATCCGGCTAGTTCTCCAGTCTCACGAATCTCGACTGCCCACTGGCACAGCCCGAGTTGCGCGAAGTGTGCCTGATTGCGCGTGATGAACTCGTCCGACCGGTCACGAGACAATGGTTTCCCGTCACCAACGAAGCGCATGACCTCGGCGTCAGAGCAGATGTCGTGAAAGGGCTCGCGATCGAAATCTCGCCAAGTGCGAACCAGCAGTCGGTTCGTGGTGAGGATCACTTGAAGAACAACTCGTCGAGGTCCGGGGCAGTACCGAAGCTGTTCAGCGCTTCGGAGTAGCGGTAATACACCTCAAGGCCCACCGCCCCGAGCGCTTTTGTGTAAGGACGCCCTGCGCGTTTGGCCCACTGATCACCATTCGGGTCCCAGCTACCGGCGTTGTCGCCAGAACGGACCTGATTCGCCAGCAGTGTGTCGCGGATGCGCTGGTTCCACCAGATGCGATGCTCGCCACCCATGTTGTGCATCGCGTATGTCGCGTAGTACCAGTAATAGAAATCCTTGCCGCGGCGCCAGTCTGGTGGGCGTTGTCGAGTCAGGTTGGCCGCCTTCTGCAGCAGATGATTGCTGGTGCCGATCCCGCTGAATTGTCTCACCATCATGGCAGCGCATGTCAGAGCTGGCTTACTCGAATACCGTTGACTCGGTTCGAATGTGTAACCGACTGCTCCGCTCGAGTTCTGACTGGCCCCTGGTCGGTTACGCTGTCGATGTACGAAAGTCCACGGGAGAACAGAGCATTTTCATACTTGATGTGAGACAGTTTGGCCGTCTTGAGTGCCTGTAGAAACCATGCGGTCACTGACGTGTCGCTTGTTCCGCTGTGCGGCGTGTATCGCCAGGATCCGTCCGCGTTGACGGCCTGTTCACAGAAACGAATCGCCTTTTGAGAGGACTCGCCCAGCCGCTTGTCTCCGCTCCGTCCGTAAGCTTCCGCCAGGGCGATCGTGCAGATCGTGTGTGTGTAGAGATTCGCTCCCGAGACTCTGAGATGACCGTCTTTGTCCTGATGTCGCTGAATCGCTTCCAGCCCCTTGAGCACGTTTAACCGATACTCACCCCGGCGGGTTGTGTGTCCGCCTCCCATGAATGCCAGACAGGCGAGTGCTGTGTCGGCCAGACTGGCTCCAGGCTCGCCGTCGTGCTTTTCGGAGTCCCACATCCCGTCAGGCTCCTGATGCAGAGCAAGCCACTGCAGAGCAGCATCGACCGACACCTTCGCTTTCACTCCGCCCGCACGCGTCATGGTTCGCATGAAGTCGCGTTCGCCAAACAGGCTGATATCCGCCGGGCCCAGTGTTCCGATCGTGGGTGCATCTTGATCGCCAAACATCTTGGGTAATGCCGACAGCGTCCGTCCCGGAGCCGGCGCTCGATTAATGAAATACTTCTGCGGACGACTCGGTGGGGTGGGCTGGTCGTAGTCGAAGATGTCTCCGACATCGGCCGTGTTCGCCGCGATCGGAGCCAGCGCAAACGCGACTTCATCAGATGTCTCGGAAATCTCAAGTGGGGCGTCTTCGAAGTCGAGCTGATCAGACATGACATCGAGTATCGGAGCATCGATGTTGATTTTCGGACTTCTGACAACGGCCTGTTCGACAGCCACATCGACCGGTTCTGTCGTGATTTGAATATCGGGCGTTTCGAAGTCTTCGGCCGACACTTCCGGAACTTCTTCGGGCTTTTCCTGAATCAGGTCACGGACCGGATCATCGATTTTGAATTCTTCCAGATCCGGTTCGGCGATGGAGAACTGGAACTCTTCCTGTTTGCGAAGCGTTCCGGATTCCGGCGTCAGTTTCCAGGCGAGTGTTCCAGCCACAATCACGCTGCTGATGACCAGACCGATAACCAGGGCGCGGCGGTCAATGATCTGCGGTCGAGGCCCCATTGCATTCGCATCAATGCGGAACACGGGCCTTGACGATTCGGCAGCATCGCCCGCGGCACTCGTCATGTTCTCGGCAGACTCACTCATCGATTGTCTACGGTGAGGAAAAGGCTTCCAAAGCTCGGGCTCTGATTCCCTGCAGATCCAGTTTACCCGTCCCGAGCAAAGGAATCTCCTCGACCTCTACAAAGCTGTCGGCTGAGGGAAGCCAGATGTTGGGCAGGCCCGCCTCCGCCAGTGCAGCGATGACTTCGGCGACCGGTTGCCCCAGTGGCTTGTACAGCACCACGATACGCTCGCCCTTCTTATCATCCGGAACGGCCGTGACCGCGATGCGAATCTCAGGTTCATCGGAGGACTCGTCCTCAACGATCTTCGCCAGCTCCTCTTCGATGCCAATGTGCGGGACCATCTCGCCGCCGATCTTTGAGAAGCGACTCAGACGGCCTGTGATCGTGACGAAGCCATCATCGTCGATGACCGCAATGTCCCCCGTGTTGTACCAGCCATCGCGAACGACATCGGCTGTCTTGTCCTCTTTGTTGAGGTACCCCAGCATCACATTGGGCCCCTTGATGTACAGCAAGCCCGCCTGATTCAGACCCAGATCTTCGCGCGTATCCGGATCCACAATCTTCGCCGCGACGTTGGGCACCGGGCGTCCGACGGTCCCCATCTTCTGACCGGTCTGACCATCTGATGCGTTGTTGCGATGATCGGGCACATTAGCAACTGCCAATGGAGAGAGTTCTGTTGTGCCGAAGCCCTCGGTCGGCCAGACACCGAACTTCTCGTGAAAATCCTCGGCCAGCTTCAGCGGCAGCTTCTCGGCACCGACGATCGCCAAGTCGAGCTTCGCCATTTGCTCGGTTGAACAACGCTTCAGATACGTCTTCAGGAACGTCGGTGTCGCAGCGACGATGGTGACACCGTGCTTCTCGCAGAGTTTCCCGATGGTGCGTCCGTCCAGCGGATTGAAGTGATAAACGCCCTTGGGTTCGAGTGTCAGCGGCAACCACATCATCAACGTGTAACCGAAGCTGTGGAAGAACGGCAGGATGCCCAGAAGTACGTCCGTCTCAGAAAACTGAAAGAGTTGATTCGACGACGTGATGTTCGACCCGACGTTGCTGTGCGAGAGCATGACTCCCTTGGGTTCGCCTGTTGAACCGGATGTAAAGATCACCGTCATGATGTCGTCTGGATCGATCTTCGTCAGACCCAGTCGTTTTTCGAGGCTTCCAACCGGCTCGGCATAGGCTGCGGCCGCGCTGAGTAACTTGTCCGTGGTCGTGACCTGTTCCTTCAGGTCTTCCACCAGGAGGAACTCGGCGTCGAGGTTCATCGGACGTTTATCCAGCACCTTACGGCTGGTGATGATGCGCTTGATCCCGGCCTCTTTGATGCAGAAGTTGAGCACCTCTTCGGACAACGTGTAGTTCAGATTGACGGCCACTTTGCCCGAGATACTGAGCGCCGCGTTCACGATTGCTCCACCGGCAGACGGTGGCAGCAGGAGGCCGACCATTTTCTCGTCCGGTTTCAGGTGGCCCCGCAGCAGAACCCGGCGGAAGACCAGGCTCGCGGTCAGTAGCTTACCACCGGTGAGGTCCATGCCGGCGGAGTCGGCGACCTTCGAGCGTCCACGCGCCTCGCGACAGGCACGCAGAAACTGGCGGGCGGGAATCATATTTGAGTGACGGTGTTCCACAGCTTCGACTCCTAAGTCCTCGACGGCTCTTCGTACCTGCTCGACATCGTCGGGGTCAGGTAGCGGGTCGCCGAACATGATGGTGATCGGATACGGCCAGCAGTGCGGCTTTTTCCAGAAGAATTTGCCGCCATGAAAGCTGAAGACACTGCCCCAGAGCTGATCCAGATACGTGGGAATCACCGGAACGCCAGTTCCATCCACGATCCGCATGATGCCCTTCTGGAAAGGTTGCAACTGCCCGGTGCGAGTAATTCCGCCTTCAGCAAAGATGCAGACCAGATCGCCGTTGATAGCCGCTTCCCGAGCCGTTTTCAACGAGCGGATGATTGCCTTTGGACCGCCGTCAGACTTGATGGGAATCGTGCCGAACGTCCGGCACAGCCAGCCAGGGAAGCCCCCCACATCGACATAATCCGAGTAGGCCAGCATCCGGATCGGGCGGTCAGAAACCATGATCAGCAGAATGCCGTCCAGCCAGCTCACATGATTGGCGACCAGGACTGCCCCGCCGTGTTCCGGAATCTTCTCGCGGCCAATCACACGCAGCCGATACAAAAACAGACTCCCCATCCAGACGACAAAGCGGATTGTCTGCTGAGGCAGAATGCGGAACGAGAAATAGATTCCCGGGATTGTGGTCAGCCCCATCACAAGAAAGACCTGGTCGGCGCCCAGCCCGAGAGTCACTGTCATCAGATAAAACAAACCGGACGCACCGAGGATGCACGAGAACGTGATGATGTTTGTTGCGGCGAGGATCGTGCCCAGGTTCTCCGGTGCGCTGCGGTGCTGGATGTTGGCTTCCAGGGGAATATCGAACATGCCGGCGCTCAGGCCCAGTATCAGCAGCCAGGCACAGGCGAAGTAAAACGGTATCTGCTCGAATGCAGGGACGCCCGGGTCGACCACGCGTCCGGATACGAACAGCAGAATGGCGCTCACAACAATTCCACCCACGCCCAGAGGAACGATCCCCAGTTCGACTTTTCCTTTCGACAGCCACCCGGCGAGGACACTTCCGACACCGACACCAACCACCAGCAGAGCACCCAGAATGCCAACGTTGCCTTTCGCCAGCCCCAGCGTGTCCACTCCAAACGCATCGAGATTCAACTGAGCCAGCGAGGCCAGCATCCAGAAGATTGAGACACCGATCGCCGTGCGAAATATGGCCGCGTCGGATTGGAGCAACTGGATCTGACGTCCGACAGCAGCGATAGGATTCATCTCCGGCTGTCGATCTGGATTGGATGAGGGCAGACGACGAATCATGAGACTCGTCATCCAGCCGACAATGGCCACGCCGATCAGCGCCGACGCGGCAATCCACAACTCCGCGAAGACGGGCATGGCGGCAAGTGCACTCTGAGTGGCGTCGGGCAGAGCGGCGAGGTCCGCACTGGTTGCATCCAGCGGGACGCCGAGGTCGAGTCGGCGAGCATCGATGATTCGACCGTAAATCGCATAGCCGGCAATGTTGCCCAGCGCGGAAGCCCCAATTGTGACCAGCCCCATCACGCCGTTGGCTTTGGACAGGTTTTCATGGTTGATAATTTCGGGGATGGCTCCGAACTTCGACGGAGAGAACAGCGCGCTTTGGCTGCCCATCAGTGCGACCACAATCAGCAACAGCCAAGCATTCCCGCTGAAGATCGCTGCGACACCGAGGATCATGATCACGATTTCGGCGACCTTGCATGCGACGATGACAAGTCGCTTGCTGAACCGATCAGCGAGATAGCCCGCGGGTACAGCGAAAATCAGATACGGAATGGTGAACAGAGCGAGCCCGATCGTGAGGGCTCGCTCATTTCCAACGATTGGCTGCGCGACGCAGACCGCGAACCAGCGAAACATGTTGTCGTTCAGAGCACCCAGGAACTGAGTCAGAATCAGTCCGATGAAGCTCTTTGACCCCACTCCGCCGCGAGCGTCCGCTTGCGGTTGTGGCATTCTCAATTCCTTCTGATTGTCAGGAGTGCTCGGTTCGGGCCATGCTTCGCGATTTGCGTGGCGGAGGAGCGTGCTCTGCCGCACGGTATAACGTCGTTGGCATGGAAAAAGCAGCGAGGCTCCGCCTTGTCGGGTGGGATCATGCCGGATTTGCACGAGTTGTCACAGCGTACTGCGTGCCTCCATTTAGCTCCGACAATCGCCGTTGCCGCCGCTTTCCGGCATCTGCTAGAAGTCGGCCGTAGGATGCACTCGATCCTGATTATGGAACGTCGAATGGAATCGACTCAAAGGCGGCCGCGGCTGCTGTACATCACCACGCATGGCATGGCGGCCGCTTCGCTGATGCGCGGACAACTGGCCATGCTCCGCGAACGTGGGTTCGATCTGACGGTCGTCTCGACACCCTGCGATGAACTCGATCTGGTGGCCCGTCGTGAAGGGGTCGAAACCATTGGCGTGCCGATGGATCGAGAAATCACTCCATTTCGCGATCTGGTCACACTGCTACGGCTGTACCGGACCATTCGTCAATTGAAGCCTGACATCGTGAACGCCGGCACGCCGAAAGCCGGAGTTCTCGGTTCGCTTGCTGCCTGGTTCGCACGAGTTCCTACTCGGATTTACACCCTCCGCGGACTCCGGCTCGAAACAACAACGGGCCTGAAGCACGGCATCCTGAATCTGGCAGAACGTCTGGCCTCGGCCTGTGCCCACACGGTCCTGTGTGTCAGCCCCAGCATTCGAGATGAGTACGTCAGTCGACGACTGGCTCGCCCTGACAAGTGTCATGTCCTCGCATCGGGCTCATCCAACGGAATCAGCCCGGAACGGTTTCAGCTCTCCAGCGAACGGCTTGCACAGTCCCGAAACCTGCGAACGGAACTTGGGATCCCGGCTGACGCGCCAGTGATCGGATTCGTCGGACGGATGACTCGCGACAAGGGCATTGTCGATCTCTCCGACGCATACTGCTCCGTTCTTGCAGAATACCCAGACGCCCGACTCTTGCTGGTCGGCGACTTTGAGGACGGTGATCCGGTACCTTCTGTGACTGTGGACGGACTTAGAGACAACTCCCGGGTCGTGATCACCGGATTCACTGACGAACCAGAGCTGTACTTTCCGATGATGGACGTGCTTGCGTTTCCGTCCTGGCGGGAGGGCTTTCCCAATGTCCCGCTCGAGGCGTCTGCTTCCGGAATCCCCACAGTCGGGTTTGCGGCGACAGGAACGCGGGATGCAGTGGTCGACGGAGTGACAGGAGCGCTCGTTCCCGTCGGCGACACAGACGGACTGGCCGTCGCACTGCAGAAATACCTGTCCGACGACGTCATTCGATTTCGTCATGGACAGGCGGGACAACGTCGGGTGTCGCAAGAATTCCGGTGCGAGACTGTGTGGTCGGCTCTCTGTGAGCTGTACAACTCGCGATTGCCGGAACATCTGCGGCCGGCTGCCATCCCGGAGGACACCGGGTTACGACGAGTCGCCTGACATGCCTGCACTCAGCTACTACTGCCGACAACACGGTGTCGCGACCCCCCGCTGGGCACCGTATCGCTCGTTCGGTAAACGGCTGCTTGATCTCGCAATTGCCCTGCCAGCTCTGCTGCTGGTCTCGCCCGTGCTGTTGCTCGCCGCGATCCTGATCAAGCTCGATTCCCGCGGCCCCGTGATGTTTGTGCAACAGCGACTGGGCCGTTACGGCTCGACATTCCCTACATTCAAGTTCCGCTCAATGACCTACCGAGACCGCGTTCCGGACTCCGAAATCCTGCCCGGTCACAGCGAAGTCACACGAGTCGGTGCAGTACTGCGGCGATCCAAAATCGATGAACTGCCGCAACTGCTGAACATCGTGCGGGGAGACATGTCGATTGTCGGCCCGCGGCCTGCATTGCCGGACCACATCCGCAAGTACGATGACAACGGCCTGAGACGACTACTCGTACGTCCTGGACTGACCGGACGGGCACAAACCAGTGGCAACATCTACCTGAGCTGGCCGGAACGCTGGCACTACGATGCCGACTATGTCGAGGGTCTCTCGCTCGTGTCGGATCTGCGGATCATGGTCAAGACGATTGCGGTCGTTTTGCTGGGCGAAGAACGCTTCGTTCAGCATGTCGAGATCGGCGCGGCCTCACCTCGCCTGGCTGAACCTGTTTCCGATCGAAGGGCCGCGTGAAGAGTCCACGAAAGACACGAATGCCACGAAAACAAGACCGCCTTCCCTTTCGTGCTGTTTTGTGTATTTCGTGGACCCATCCGTCCTGAATTGCATCCCGGTCGGCAACCGGTAGGATCTCCGCTTCCACCCCGGTCCCTTTGGCCGGGGTCTTTTATTTCCTGCGGCTGATTCCTGCCGTAAAGACGCTCCGATGACCGAATCCGGTTGTCGCTTTGCAGCCGCACAGACACTGGATGACGAACGGACATGTCGGCCACCTCTCCAGCCCCTTCCGGGCTGTCCGCCGCGTACCGTGGCGAGATTGATCTGACCAACGAAGATCGTATTCTGGTCCTGGACTTTGGCAGCCAGACCGCGCAACTCATCGCGCGACGGGTGCGCGAACAGAACGTCTTCTGCCAGCTTGTCCGGCACAGTCTGTCCGCCGATCGCATTCGGGAACTCGATCCCAAAGGCATCATTCTGTCTGGAGGTCCCAACAGTGTTTATGCCGAGGGCGCACCTCAGGTGGATCCGGACATCTTTGAGCTGGGGATTCCCGTCCTGGGCATCTGCTACGGAATGCAGCTCACCTGCCGATCTCAAGGCAGTGAAGTTTCGGCGGGCGAATTCCGGGAGTTCGGCCTCGCAATGGCTCGCGTCGATCAGACCAACCCGCTGTTCGCGGACATTGCTGACGACACGCGAGTGTGGATGAGCCATGGGGATCAGGTCGAGGGACTCAGTGAGCAGTTTCGCTCGATCGCAGCGACGGAGACATGCCCGAACGCAGCGATTCAGCATCACGAAAAGCCGCTATTCGGCCTGCAGTTTCATCCGGAAGTGACTCACACGGAACTCGGCACAACGATTCTGCGGAACTTCGTACGCGACGTCTGTGCCTGCTCTGGTACATGGAATATCGAATCGCTGATCGAACGCGAGATCGCATCCATCCGGGAGCGCGTCGGTGATCGACGTGTTATTTGCGGATTGTCGGGCGGCGTCGATTCGTCAGTCGTTGCAGCACTGCTCTACAAGGCCATCGGCGATCAACTGACCTGCATTTTCGTGGACAACGGGCTGCTTCGAAAAGGTGAGGCAGAAGAAGTCCGCGAACGATTCGGCAGTCATTTTCAGACAGACCTGCATGTCGCCGATGCACGGGACCGTTTCCTCTCAGAGCTGGCGGGAGTTGTCGATCCGCAGCAAAAGCGACAGATCATTGGCAACGAATTCATCGAGGTCTTCAAACATGAAGCGCTGTCGATTCCGAACGCGCATTTCCTGGCTCAGGGCACCTTGTATCCAGACGTCATCGAATCCGGCGCCAATCCGGATGGCCCGGCCGCCACTATCAAAACGCACCACAACGTCGGCGGATTGCCCGAAGAACTCGGGTTTGAATTGATCGAACCGCTACGCGAGTTCTTCAAGGACGAAGTTCGCCAGATGGGTGAAGCACTCGGTCTCCCTGAGCATCTCGTGTGGCGACATCCGTTCCCGGGTCCGGGACTTGCCGTTCGCTGCCTGGGCGAAATCACCGAAGAGAAGCTCGTCATCCTGCGAGAAGCAGATGCGATCCTCATCGAAGAGCTGCGGGAGGCAAATCTGTACCGGGAAATTCAGCAGGCGTTTGCCGTGTTGCTTCCGGTTCAATCCGTTGGAGTCATGGGCGACGCCCGCACCTATGAGAGCACCGTCGTCATCCGAGCAGTCACGACCGACGACTTCATGACCGCCGACTGGTTCCGCATGCCGCACGACGTGCTGCAGCGGGTCTCAACTCGGATCACGAACTCAGTCCGAGGCGTCAACCGGGTGGTCTACGACTGCAGCTCGAAGCCACCCAGCACGATCGAGTGGGAATAGGCAACGAGTGGCCTGGAATCACGCTCGATAACACGAAGCCGCCACTCGAAATTCGCGAGTGGTGGATCGGAGTTGGGATAGCTAATGCAGCGTATGAACCGCGTCCCGACTCGTTGCATCCTTGGAATGGCCCGGCGCAGCTCGGCGACATCGACTTCGAAAACCGTGTTAATGGGCCTCGCCCAGTTCGCGATTTGAGCTGCGAAACAGGACACTTCAAGTCCCGAAGCCGACAGCTCTTCGGCAACGCGGTCGAACGCTGCATCGTCGAGGTCCGTGACACTCGTGCCCTCGATCGTTCGTAGTTCGATGTGCCGCCACCCGAGTTCCCGCTGTGCCCTGATCTGTGTTGCCAGTTCCGACCCGGCTTCGTCTGCGATTCCCGATAGAAACATCATCAATCTCCCTTATGGGTTCAGTATCCAGTTCATGAAAAATGCGACTGATCGTAAGCGTTCACGACCGCCATCTGGGGCAGTCATTGGTTCGCAGCTCGGCGGAGGGCTCGCTGAAGCTGTTTGCGGTTGGCTCGGTCTCGGCGTTCATCGACCCGGTAGGTGCGAATGTCGTCCGGGTGATTCTTCCGCCAGACA
>CAYSJO010000559.1:0-17969 GCA_964431285.1 uncultured Planctomycetaceae bacterium | reverse complement strand
GACTGCTGTGCCGCCTCAATCACAGCCATCTGTCGAGCATCCCAACACGCATGAACAATCCGCAGGCCATCCAATTCCAGCCACAGCGGCAGCTGGCGGAACCACTCAAGGTGGTCGCAGAGTTCGCCGTCCGGCACCTGCCGTAACGTCTCCGCATGCTGGTGTTTATTCTTCACTGAGTGTTGACGGAGGTGACATCCAGCTTGAGCAGGATCCGGCGTGTGATATGCCAGCGCATTGAATTCATGGTTACCCATGACTGCGAGCGCGCTACCCGTCGCGTGCATTGCACGGACCAGCCTGAGGGATTCCGATATCTGAGGTCCTCGATCAACGAAATCGCCGACAAACACGACCGTTCGCGTTGGATGTCTAAACGTGCCGTCATGGCGTTCGTAACCGAGCTGTTTCAGCAACTCGGTCAGTTCGTCGACGTGTCCGTGAATGTCTCCGATGATGTCGTACAAACCGCACTCCTTCACACGCTTTTCAGTCGCGAAAACACCGTTGGGTGCACTCTGCGGCGTTGCCATACTTCGAATCGGTCTGGCCGTCGCAGTGCACTAACAGTGTCGGCAGCTGACGTCTATTGATGCGTGGTGGCCAGATACTGTTTCGCGAGAATGTGCCCGAGATGGACGATGCCGGCCGTGTCGATGACGAGCTGTTTCTCCTGAGCCGGCAGATCGAACGCTTTGAGGTGGACGAGGTTGCTGTCATCCCCGGCCAGCCGTTCGATGTCGGCTGTGACATCGACTGAATTGACACGCTTATCGTCGGTTGGTGGTTGCTGGCTGACGAACCATTTCAACGACGGCAACGACAGGTCTTGTCGACTCTGAGTAATCATCGCGTGCAACCGCTGCGCAGCATTTTTGCGGTAGGGAGTAAATGACATGTCGTTTTCACCGACGTGGTAGAATACGCCTGCCAGCTCGACCTCGTGGCCTTTGTCCTCGAGTTCCCGAACTGATTCCTTGAGGAATCGGATGAATTCGGGATAGATGTGTCGGCTCTGCGCCATGCTGCCCTCCGGCGTCCAGTCGATGATCTGTGAACCACTGTGTGTGAACTTCGAGATCGCAACATTGTCTTTCAGGTCGCTCTGTATGGCTCGTCCGAAACTGAGTTCCGGCCCGAACGTGTCGTAATAACCGGCTGGACCAAGCGGCTCCCACCCATCGGATCTCCGGTAGCCGCCGCCGATGCTGTATTTGAACGCAGTGTTTTGATCGTTCTTCAGCAGGTCCGCATCCAACGTTTTCAGTTCCTGTACGAAAGCTCGTTCGCCCTCCATGTTTCGATGCCCGGCAAGCACAAACAGCCGGATCCTGCTGCCTTTCTCGTACGGCCATTGTTTCAGGAGTCGCGGCTGTCTCCGGCTCTTCCCGAGAGTTCGCAGGTAGGCGGCGGCGTAGTTAACGCCATGCTCGAGTTGGCCCAGTGTGCCGTAGTGATAATGGAGGCCGACTCCACCGCCGATTTCCACGCCGACGTGAGCAGTCGGAATGTAATCGGCCAACGGATCCGTCTTTGTGACAGCCCGTTGGCCCAGACTGATGGCATACATGCGAGGACGCAGGTCCATTCCCCAAATGGTCTTCGTGCAAAGTTCTCCAATGTAGAACTTCAAGTCCGGTGTCTTCAGGTCCTGACGCCATCGCGCAAGGAATCGCTTCAGGTTGTCCCCGTAGCTGGCCATGTACTCCTGATTGAACATGTCGTTCTCGCCCTGATGCCACATGAAGCCCTCAATGCGGTAGGCAATCTTCTGGCGATCCAGCTCAGCAAGAGACGACTGAATCAAGTCCAATGCGAGTGGATACATTTCGAACCCCTGAGGCTCAGCGGGATTCCAATCTCCGCCGAGATGTGTTCCGCCAGCTGCGCACTTGATGATGGCGATTGGGGCTTCGGTGTTTTGAGACACGACCCGCGAAAAGCTCAGTTCCGGTCCGACCACGTTGTTGACGGGTTGAAGATCGACCCAGCCATCCGACCTCGACTTGTTCTCACGGCCAATACAGTAGGCAAACCTCACACCGGGCTGAGGACCCTCCAGTCCTGCAAATGGCGGGAAGCGTTTGATGTCACGCACTTTCGAGTCGGACCCGACCATGTTCGACTGGCCGGCGAAGATGAAGACTCGGACAACCGGATCGTCTTCCGCACCAGACATGCCGGTCGGAACAACGAGAGTCGCGATGCACAGGACGGTTGTATGAAGTGTCAGACTCACTGGTGATTCCTTTGATTGACTGTCGGTGCGAATTCGCTTCACTGCAGGTTTGCGAACGCATTGTCAACAAAATTCGACACACCGACAATCAGCCTCGAAACCGACCGGCAGCGAAGCAGCGCCGATCACGGGGCTGAGGGCGGACGCGCTGTCGGGATTGCAGCGGGTGGTCTGAGTCAGTCGACCGACATACCCTGTTGCGTTCGATGTGGCACTCCACAACGGCTACCGCCTGAATGCGGTTACTACAAACGGAGGCACTGTGCGGATCGCCGGACTGATGTTGATCAATGTGGCTTGTGTCGGCCTGACATGGCAAGCCGGCACGCTCGTGACCATGCTGATCGCTCAGGCGGCCTGTCTGCTTTCGTCCGGGCTCCTGCTGAAGCCGGATGTGTTGAGTGGGCACAGGGTTGTTGCTGCCGCCGTTGGCTTTCCCTGCCTGCTGCTCGGTTTTGCTCTGATCATCACGCTCACCGGCACGACGGACCTGGCTGACATCGAGATGACACTCGCCGCCAGCTATCAACCCGATCGGGCTGATCTGCTTGCCGGATCGGGGTCCATTCTCGGAATCATGGCTGCTGTGCTGATCATCGCTGGATGCGGGATTCAGGTCGGATGGTTTCCGTTCCATCTAATCTCGGGGGATTTGTTTGAACGTTCTCCCGCGTCGACGTCCGCGTTTCTTGCGCTCACACAGCGCGCTCAGGCGTTGCTGATCATCGGCCGTGTTGGCGGCACGATGGTTGGATTTGAGGGGACATGGCAATTGGTCCTTCTCATTCTGGGAGTCGGCTCGGCTCTGGCCTGTGCCGTGCTCGTCAGTCGTTGCGAATCGCTCCGGGCGCTGTCCGGATACGCATGGCTGCTGCACGGAGGCATTCTCGCAGTTGGTCTGGCAATCATGATCGCGGAGCCCGACACCGCAAACTCGGTCACGTCTGGCAATGCCGCAGCGGCAGCCGATGATTCCGCCTGGCAGATACTCAATGCCCGAGAAACCGTTCTGCTGATGTTTGTCGTTGGCGGGGCAGCATTGTGCGGCGTTCTGGCCTGCGAAGGATTCCTGAGATTGCCGGATCGTCGCGTCGACTTCCTCGACGACTTTGCCGGCCTCGGCCGGCAAAGTCAGCTCGCCGCGGCATCACTGGCAATCCCACTGCTGACCTTTGTTTCGGTTCCGCCATTGCCCGGTTTCTGGTCACTGGTTTTCCTGACCGCGAACGCTTTCCTGCCCGGGAATGAGTCCAGTACGTCTCCCGTGCTTGTGCCCAGCCTGCTGGTTCTGCTGGCCCTGTTTGCGGTCGTGGTCGGAATGCTGCTACTGGCCGGTCGGATTGTGTATGTGATGAGTCTCGTTTACTTCCATGAACCCTTACGCCGCCTGACCGCCAGCGGTGGTATGCTGTCGCTGACGACCGCCGCACTGGCAACGATTGTGCTGGCCACAACCGGACTGCTGCCAGGCCGCCTGCTGCAATTACTGCATTCTCTGTAAAATGCGTCACTATTGGCGAAGTGCGGATAGACAGCATCGTTTTCCATTGCGGTGAAGCTGAGTTTTTTCGATGTTTTCTGGTCCACACGTGATTGCGAGAGCAGGAAACCTCTACTGCTAGTCTGGAGATTGTTTTGTGAAAACGTCCGCCCGCCAACCGATCATCGGCCGACTTTCGCGTCGTGACGTGTTACGAGTCGGTTCGGTCAGTCTGTCGACCGGGCTGCTGCCAGCACTCGGAATCCAAGCGGCTCCGACGGTCGATCGCGACCATCCTGGACCGGCGAAGTCAGTTATTTTTCTCTGGATGGGCGGCGGGGTTACCCATCACGAGTCGCTCGACCCAAAACCAGAGGCGCCCGAGGAGATTCGTGGAACGCTCTCTCCGATCGCGACGAAGCTGCCTGGTGTCCACTTCTGTGAGACGTGCCCGAACCTGGCGCGGATCGCCGACGACCTGGCCGTAGTCCGCACGTTTTCTCACGACAGTAACGATCACTTGCTGAGTCAGGTCTACACGCTGTCCGGCCGAAAGGTCACGCGGCAGCAACTGTTTACCGAACCAAATATTGGAGCCATCGTCTCGAAACTGTATGGAACTCGGCGCGGCCTGCCCGGCTACATCGCAGTTCCTGGTATCACTCGACCAGGCCCGCCACCGCATGACCTGTTCGTCGGCGGATGGCTGGGAGCCGAGTACGCCCCGTTCAGCGTCGGCGGTCGACCGGAACAGCCCGACTTCACGGTCGGTGAGAAGCAGGCAAACCCACCGGCTGAAACGGCTGAAGATCTTGCCCCGCGAATCCTTGCGATGCAGGACGGCGTGTCGGTGTCGCGGGTAGACCGTCGAGCGGCACTCCGGGGCCAAATCGAGCAGGCGGCCGATCGAGCCGAAGCCAGTGGCAGACTGTCCGCACTGGAGGGGCATTACTCAAACGCGCTCCAACTGCTGACATCCCAGGGCATACGGTCGGCGTTCGATATCGGTCAGGAGAACGACACTGTCCGCGATTCCTATGGCCGCACAAAGATCGGCGGACGCTGTCTGTTAGCCAGACGCCTGGTCGAGAAAGGCGCTCGGTTCGTGATGGTCGATTACGGATACGACCCGGACTACGGCAACCTGTGGGACAACCACAACGCCGCCTCGCAGAACTTTCCTCACATCTGTGACATGGCCAAACGCGGCTATCACGTTGCCGGCATCGACCGTGCCTTCGCTGGCCTGATCAGCGACCTGAACGACCGAGGCATGCTGGATTCCACGCTGGTCGTATTCCTGACCGAATTCGGCCGCACGCCGAAGATCAATCCGAACGGCGGACGCGATCACTGGGGCGCGTGTGGCTCCGTGTTCTTCACCGGAGCCGGCACAAACGTCGGCCAGGTCATCGGCCGCAGCGATATCCAGGGAGCCTACCCGATCACTCGCGGCTACGGCCCAGCCGACCTTGCGGCGTCGATCTACGCGGCGATGGGCATCAATCCCGATGACCGTGTTATCGACATCGAGAATCGCCCAGTACCGATTCTCGACCACGGTCACGCGATCGCCGAACTGCGCAGTTCGTAGTAACCGGATTTATCCGGTTCTGCCACGCGCCCGGCATCGCATGGCACATGCGAGTTCACCGTAACGAACCAGGTCGCCCGAAAGCCGGACAAGTCCGGCTACTACGAACTACAAATACACGCAACCTACAGCCGCTCAACCACGTGCGGAATCAGGCGTGACAGCCGTTCGCCGCCGATCGCCGCGACTTCCAGAATCTTCGCGATGTCGACCGGTTCGAGTGCGTCGGGCAGGCACATGTCGGTCACGATCGAGCAACCCAGCACGCGCAGGTCGGCGTGTCGCGCCACGATCGTTTCAGGCACAGTCGACATGCCGACGACGTCCGCCCCCATTCCACGCAGCATTCGATACTCGGCCCGCGTTTCGAGATTCGGACCCGACACGGCAATGAACACTCCCTGCTGAGTACGAATGCCAAGCTCCAGTGCGGATTCACCCGCCAGTTGCATCAGACGCTTGTCGAACGGTTCGCACATGTCGGGAAAGCGCGGGCCCAGGTTGTCGTCATTGATGCCCCTCAGAGGGTTATCGCCCATGAAGTTAATCATGTCGTCGATAATCATCACATCGGCGAGTTCGTACTGCGGATTCATTCCGCCGGCCGCATTGGTCACGATCAGGATTTCGATGCCCAGGGCTTTCATGACGCGCACAGGAAACGTCACCTGCTGCATCGTGTATCCCTCGTAGAAGTGAAACCGGCCCTCCATCGCGACGATCGGGACCTCTCGCAGTGATCCACACACAAGCTGGCCCGCGTGCGATTCGACGGTCGACTCGGGGAAGTGCGGAATGTCCGCGTAGTTGATCACCGCTTCCAGCTCGATCTGCTCGGCCAGTCCACCCAGTCCGGTTCCGAGGATCAGCCCGACGCGGGGCGTCCCCGACCATGTCTTCCGAATAGTTGCTGCGGCCTCATCAATTCTGCCTGCCAGTCCCAGCACTTCCCGTCTCCTTTTGCACCGAATACCCGTTTACTGTCCGAATCGTTCTGCGTTTACGACTTGCAGCGTAGCGATCCAGGGATGGCCTGTCCGCCATCGTGCGCGGTTCTGGCATTGAGCTCAGGAAGTCAGTAGCCTGCTCTAGGTTACGTAAGGGACGTGACTCAGAGCAGCTTACGAAAATCCGTAGTCGCTGCGGGGTGCGGGAGTACTTGTTTCAAAGGCTCTCACATGCCGTTCGCAACCATGGGTCAGCGTCATACGCTGTAGCTGTGGGGACTCCAGATGCAGGTACGGCGGCGGACCAACACGTCCAGTCATGTTAATGCTGCCGCTCATCCGCGGGCGGGAGCCTCAACTCTCGATTATATTCTGATTCTGTGTGTCGTGTTCCCGCTGGCAGCGTTTGCGATTCCTGCTGGTAAGCGAATCATAGAACTCAGTTACGAAATGATGTGTACGATGTTTGCGTGGCCGTTCATGTGAACCCGCCCGCGAGAGCCAGAGCCACTGGAGTCGAGGATCAATAATGAGCCGCAAAGTGACGTTTCGCGATCTTCTGAAAAAAGTCCACCGCGACGAGCGTGGTGCCGTCAGCCTTGAGACGATTCTCATCATTGGCGCGATCGCGATTCCGATTCTGATCTTCCTGATCAAGTTCGGCTGGCCGCGCATCCGCGATTACTTCAACAAGGGCCTGGACGATCTTGAAGAGGGCAGCGACAACGCAGCCAATGGCGCTGGTCGTATCTGATCGCCGGGCCTGTCGGCCGCATCATCGCGTCAGGCAAACATGGTCGCTCTGGCAGTTCTGCTGATCCTGCTCGCCGTCGCCACTCGGACGGACATTGCCAGGCACGAAATCTACAACTGGAACACCTATCCCGGCATGCTGGCCGGGTTGCTGCTGAACGCCGGTGGGCTGGGCGTATTCCCCGCCGGAGTCGAAGGCGCTACCGAGTCTGCCATCGGGTTCTTCGCCTGCGGTTTCATCATGCTGACCGCGTTCGTGTTCTTCGAACTGGGCGGCGGTGATGTCAAACTGATCGCCATGATTGGAGCGTTCCTGGGCCTGGAACGCGGCATCGAAGCACTGCTGTGGACGTTCTCCATCGGTTTTGTCTGCGGTATCGCGATCATCATCTGGCAGACAGGTGCCTGGAATCTGATCCGTCGATCCGCCGAACACGCCATGCTGGTCGTAAAGACGCGGGCTTTTGTGCCACTGACCGCAACCGAACGCAAGCCGCTCAAACGCGGCCTGTTCCTCGCGCCGTCTACCCTTGCCGCGGCAGTGATCGTCGCGTGGCCGGACGTCTCCAGCTGGATCGAGTCCCTGTAACCCGATCCAGTTGCCTGTCGAGCCCTGCTCTTTCCAAAAGAAAAGGCCCCACCGGAAGGTGGGGCCTTTCTGAATTCGCCGGAATGCGAACGATCAATGCGGTGGCGGCGGAGCGTTCTGGAATGCCCGCGCTCGGAACAGGAAATCGATGATGTTGCCTTCGTGCGGCTGCAGCCAGTTGAGCTGCAGCGTTTTAACTTCGCCAATATTCAGCCGGTCGATGTTCGTGGCGTCAATCAATTTCTTCGAAAACGCATCGTCTTCCGTGATGCAGGAGCCGACCAGCGTGTAGTCAATCTTCTTCAACATCTGATCCTGCGGGCACTCGACGACTGAGGCAAACGGGAACATGAATTCGGTGTTCGCCATCGGATCGTCTGCGTCGCTGACGTGCAGCACGGTCGGGCGCAGAAAATCGCAGCGTTCGTTCTTCACCAGGCGATCGCCGTCGCGGTACTTCGCGGTCACTTCCGTTACGGCGGACGACGTGCATCCGTCGTCGATCTGGTTGCTCATCGCTTCGGCCGCACCTAGCATGGTGAAGGCGGCCAGCCCGGCATCAGGATCGGTCATCGGCTTCGGAGCAATCGGACCAAGGCGTTGAGCCATCGCGTCCGCAATCTCTTCCGTGTGGCGTGACGCCCAAATGCCCGAGCAACTGATACAGCTTCGGCCGCTGTTGACGTACACACTGTCGACCATCAGATCGAGATACTTCTCCCATTCGTCGACCTTGTCGTCGCCCAGGATGATCTTCGAAAAGCCCGGTCCATGCGCCGAGACTTTCGGGTTGCCCTGGTAGCGCTCGATCGTGGCCAAGCCGCCGAAGATGACTGACCGCTCGCAGCATTCCAGCACGGCACCACCAAGCTCCGCACCTTTAGCCGCATCGCCCGGATACAGGCAGAAGGCTTCACGAGGCACACCAGCCTGAGCGAAAGCTTCGTACATCCGGTAGGGCGTCCACGGTTCCGCGGGACCGGGTTTCAGGACCAGTCCAATCTGCAGCGGAATAACCGGCAGCCACAACGTATGCACGCCAGGACTGTTGGACGGCAGCACCCAGCCGGCGGCGTTGCAGTTGGCCTGATAGCTGACCATGACACCACGGTCTTCCATGCCGTAGCCGTTTGACAGAATGTCATATGGCAGTCCGCGGGTCAGAGCATCCAGAATCTCGCCCATGTGCTTCATCACGAAGGCGTTCTTCGACATGTTAAAGCGGCACATGTGCTCGGGCAGTCCGGTTGTGGCAGACTGCATACGGCAGAAACTGTCGGGATCCTGCTCGCCATTACCCAGCGGCAGGGTGGCGTTTTCGTAGAGTTCGCCAGCGGCCGCGCACATGTCGACGAGTTGCTGAATACTGAACTGACGCAGAATGTCTCGCGCCTTCCCAGCCTTCTTCATGTCCATCTTGATGAGGCCACCATTGGCCTCATGGACCTTCGCCAGAGTTTCACCAGTCTCGAAGTGAACAACGTCCATCTTCGACATGGACTCGTATTCTTTGCCCCAGCGTACGACGGGTATCTCAAGCATGGAACTGCCTTTGGCAGAGCGAACAGGGGTCAGGGAACAGGGAATAGTGATTAGCCGATGCGAGCCTCTAAGGACCGGCGGAGTCCCACAAGCATTCGGCCGATTTCACTTATTGCCTGTACCACGGGGGCGGTGGACTCGCTCTGGATGTATCCAAGCCGCTCAGAAACAAGAATGTGGGTTTCGAGTTCAGTCAGCGAACCATTCGCGATCCAGATGAAATGATGAAAGACTTTGGTGTTCCGCGGCCGTGACCCTCTGCAATGTTGGCCGGTACCGACACGGCCGACCGACGAAGCTGAGACACAAGACCGTACGTTTCAGATTTGGGAAAAGACTCCGAAGGCCGGTAACAGTTAACAACCAGGTCCATCGCTTTCTGCCAGACAACCAGGTCGCGATGGCTTTGAACATCCGGCATTCGTTCATCGCTTTAGAGAACGGGAGGGAAAGAGGGAACGGCGAGGAGGGAACAGCGAACAGTGTTGCCATCCCTACCTGTTCTCTGCTCGCTGTTCCCTGCTCCCTTTTTTCAATACACGCCGACCGTTGTGGTCTTCAGCAACTCGTGAAATGGCCTCGTGCCGCTGATTCCGTCCCACGGGTACACGTCGATCGGCTTTTCGCGTTCGCCTTCATCGCGTTCCATAAAGCCGGGGATGAAGAGTTCCTTCGTGAAGGTATAGAGCTTCACTCGTCCGGTTTCACCGTAGCCGACGGGTGTGTTGTAGTCCTCGAACTCAACGATCTCGATCGCGGCCCGGGGTTGGGGAGCGTGGTAGGTGATCTTGTATTCGTCCGCCGGATCGAACGGTTTTCCGCACGCCAGGCCCATCAGCGTGTTGCCGTACGTGGGAGTGATGTACACATCCGGGCCCAGCAGTTCTTCTTTGCAGAAGCGATACCATTGTGGAGTGAATTCCGTACCCCCCGCGAAGATACCTGTAATGCCAGCATCCGCGATCGACGAGTCATTCTCGATCAGCCGCATGGCGAGGGCTTCGAGAAGTTTGGGCGTCGCGAACATGCACTGCACGTTGTGATTCGCGCTCAGCACGGTCACGGCCTGATCGATGACGTGGTCGGCGTAAGCTTTCGCTTCGTCCGTCTTGCCTCGCTTGAGCAGTTTCACGACCCAGCGTGGGTCGAGGTCCACACAGAAGCAGATGCCGCCACGGTGCTGACACAGGTGTTCGACCGCCAGACGCAGACGTCGCGGACCGGATGGTCCCAGCATCAGCCAGTTCGCTCCGCGGGGAAAATGCTCATCCGGCAGGGTCTTGCTGAATTCTTCGTAGTCGATCCAGTGGTCTTCCAGGACGACACGTGATTTCGGAATGCCTGTCGTCCCGCCGGTTTCGAAGACATAAGCGGGCTTGCCTTCGAGACCTTTCGGAATCCACCGATTGACGGGTCCACCGCGGAGGTCTTCGTCCTCGAACAGTGGGAACTTCTTAATGTCCTCAAAACACTGCACATCTTCGAGCGGATTGAAGTCCAGTGCTTTCGCTTTCTCGAGCCAGTAGTCGCAGCCGGTTTCGGGGGTGAAATGCCACTGGACGGCTTCACGCACATGCTGATCGAGCTGTTCCTTTGCCTGGGCGACCTTCTGGTCGAGAGAGAGTTCACTCACTGGGTTGCTCCGTAGGGGCGAGGGCATGGCAATTCGCGCTGGTGGGAGACGGCAGGCGTCCGGGCGCGAATTTCTGGCAGGATGGTGTGCGAGGCCTCCGAATTTCTCGTGGCTCGCACGGGAAGCCGAAATAATAGGGTGGGCACGCTGCAATTCAATCGTCGGGCATCGCGTGCGTCAGGTGAACGACTGTGTCGTCGGCGTAATCACCAACTCCGGGACGCGCGCTCGAGGAGGCAGACAGGCCACCATCAGCGCTGCTGCCGCGATGTCCTCCGGCTGGAGAATGCGAGCTCGATGATCGGCCGAGACCGACACAGGACGATCATCGAGGATGGGCGTCTCCACTTCACCAGGATAAAGCGTCGTCACCCGAATACCGTTGTCGCGTTCTTCCTCACCCACGGTCCGGCCCAACGCCGAGGCCGCGAACTTGGACGCATTGTACGCCACACCACCGAGCAATCCGGTCCGCATACCGGCGACTGATGTGATGTTGATGATTACACCATCCCGACGCTCACGCATCTGGGGCAATACCTCGCGGATGCAGTTAAACGTGCCCGTCGCGTTGATCGCCATCACCCGATCCCAGTCCTCGGGCGTCAGATCCGTCATCGCTCGGTTGGGGACGTTGATCCCAGCAGAATTCACTAGGATGTCGACACGTGAAAGGACCGCATCGACCTGCTCGTACAGCGTGGCGACCGAATCACGATCGGCCACGTCAGCGACCACGGGCGTTATCCGACCGGTGCTGTCCGCGTCGGCGACCGCCTGAAGTCGCTCCATACGGCGCCCCGTGATGACCACATGACAACCGGCCTCGGCCAGAGTCGTGGCAATGGCCGCGCCAATACCGCTGCCGCCACCTGTGACGAGTGCTGTCCGTCCATCCAATTCCGGCATTATTCACCTTTCGTCAGAAACCCTGTGATTGCCTCGGTTCGCCGTCAGAACAGCCCGTTGAAAAGCACATCTGCGTGTGTCACTGGCTCTGCCGTGCAGCCTGACACGACGAAAGCACTGGCAGAGCCAGTGGCACACGCTATTGACAATGAGTCAGAGCGTGCGGCGTCGACGGCGACCCTGAGAGAAACTGTCGATCACCATGTTGCCCAGATCGTCCGCGTTGCAGTAAGCCGCCACGCCGCCCGATACCTGCGCCATCTGCTCAACAAAGTTGACGAGCCCCAGATAGAAGTAATCTTCGATTAGTGCAAAGCTTGAGAGGTGGATGCCTTCTGATGCGCAGCGTTTCACTTCGCCGAGTGTTGCCTGGGCGGTGCGTTCACATGGTGGGTAGATCAGCAGCAGGTCGCGGCCTTCAATGTGAGCTGTTGGTTCACCATCGGTGATCGTGATGATCTGCCGGTTCTGAGCGGGCTGACGCTTCAGGACACGGCGAGCAAACTGCAGACCCGCGTGGATGTTCGTAAAATGCTGAGGCACAAACCCCGGCGGGCGATCCAGATTGATCCGCAGATGCACGCGCGGATCAAAGATGCTGACTTCCTTCGGTGCCGAATACAGCAACTCGCGTTCAGACATCGGGCTGGCGTAGCTGTAGAAACCGATGATCTGCAGAAAGTCGCCCTGATAGCGACCGCGGACCATACCCTGCAGCGCTAATGCAACTTTCTTTGCCTGACCATACTTGCCGTAACGATTCATGCTGCCGGACATGTCCAGCAGAACGACAGTGGCGCACGAGGTCTGGTACTCGGTGTCATGCACGACCAGGTCGTCCTGACCAATTCTGACCGGTGTTCCGCCGCCCTGCCGCGAGATCGCATTCTTCAACGTCTCGTGCAGATTCAGATTCGAAACGGGATCGCCGTATTCGTACGGTTTCGATTCCTCATGCGTGACCTGTCCGGCTCCGCGGAACTCAGTGTCGTGTTTCCCCACCTTGTCTTTGCGCGTGACGTCGAATAGCTCTTCGATGGCTCGATTCTCGACCCGGCGGACTCCTTTGGGAGTGACGTGAAACCGTCCCTCCTCATCGCGATCAACATAACCCTGCTCGATCAGCTTCTGCACGAGATCGGGATGCTCCTCTTCCCACTCGTTCAGGTTGTCGAGAACAAACTCGCCGTTATCAAGCATGTAGCGGCTGAGCTCATCAAACAGCTTGTCCGCCGACTGCGGAGTAAACTCCTGCGAACCATCCCAGCGTGTGTATTCGAAATCAGGCATACAGACCTTGTCGGTCATATGGTGTTTTGGTCGTCCGCGTCGCTTTCGCGAAGCAGACGCGAAATCTCTGTGGCGAGATCATGGTAGTTCGAGGGAGAATCCTCATCTAAACCGAAGGGCCTGATGTGCTCAGACGGCGTCAGATCAACTGCTGACGCCGCACAAAAAAAGATCGAAGGGGTGAAGTCCAGATGCCGGTAGTCTTCGGCCAGGTCATCATCCGGGTGAATCTTTTCGGGTCGCACATCAAAGTACAGTGCAACGGCCAATCGAAACTTGAGTAGCAGGTCCGGGTCGGCGCCGGGGAGACGTTCGCAGAAGGCCTCCGCCAAGACGTCGTCGCGTTGATTGAGTCGGCGTCGCACGATCTTCCATCCGGGCTGCGCACTGACACTGTCGTTTCCCATGCAGACCAGCGCAGCCAGAAATGTCAGAACGGCGCCAAGAGTTCCATTCTCAACTGGAGTCAGCCAGCTACTCGAATTAACCCATGCCATGACCACGCCGGCTATGAATCCGAAGATCGCAAGAAAACTCGCAAACCCGATTCGCGAGAGCATCCGGTGCATGGCCTTGATCCTCTAAATCGCCCGCGACGTTGTTCACGCCAGCAGCGCCATTGTGTTTTTCTTGTAGGCTTCCACCCCCGGCTGACCGTACGGATTGATCCCGATCAGCCGGCCTTCCAGGACGGTCGCCATCATCATCATCTGGAAGTACTGACCCAACGCGTACTCATCGAGTTTCGGAAAAATCAGGTCGGCCGTGGGGCGGGCGGCTTCGGCGTAGGCCTGGTTAGTGCCTTGAATGGCGGCCGTCATGACGTCCGAGACAGTCTTCGACGCATACTGGTTGAGGCCGTCGAGGTCCGAAGCGAATTCAGGCACACCGAGCGGATCATCATTGGGTGCCGCGACGATGACGTTCGTAATCAGCTTGTCGCGGACACCGTCCTGGTGCTGCTGGCCTCGACTGTGCAGATCGCGCGTGTTGACCACCGTTACGGGCAGTGCCCCGTGTTCGTCTTTACCCAGGCTCTCTGACAGGAGCTGGTCGTACCACAGACCGGCGGCTTCCAGTCGCTTGCCCCAGGTTGACAGAATTCGCGTCCCGGCACCCTGCTGTTCCCAGGCATGGCATACGGCGGTGTAGTCGAGCACGGGGTTGTCCCCAGCCGGCGCGGTAAAGAACCGTTCGGTCATATCAGCCGCGCCGCGCAACAGTTCGGGCAGGTCGAGACCGAGGATCGCCGCTGGCAGCAGCCCGACGGCCGTGAATATGGAGAAGCGACCGCCGACACCGTCCGGAATCGGAAAGTGGGATTCGTATCCCTGCTCGTCGGTGATGTCGCGAAGTTTGCCGGTCTCGCCAGTGACGGGGACGATGCACCGTCGCACGGCGTCGATGTTCTCACGGTACAGCTCTTCAAGCGCCTGGCGGAACAGGCGGAAGGCCAGCGAGGTTTCCAGCGTGCCGCCAGACTTGCTGATCACGACGATGCCCCAGCGACTGGTCAGCTCGTGTGCCGATTCCGGAGTGCGCGCCAGCATCCCCAGAAGCGCCTGTAGCGCATCAGAATCAACGTTGTTACCTTCGAAGTAGACGCGAGGCACACCGTTGCGGTCGGCTCGACTCAATTCGTTGTGCCACGGATGACAGATCGCGTCGAACAGGGCACGGGCTCCCATGTACGAGCCGCCGATTCCCAGCAGCACGACACGGTCGATTTCTTCCCTCAGGCGAACGGCCGTGCTGTTGATGCGGCCAACCTGACTGGTCGCTGGTGAGGTCGCGACCTCTTCCAGCAACTGTTGCGGCAGGCGGATAAAGCCTGCGTCCAGGGGCTCTTTTTCCGATGGCACATCGCCGCCAGATTCGAACAGCGTGACGTCGGCCGCCACTTCCTCGCGGGCGGATTCGAGTTTCGTCTGCAAAGCCTCGACACAACCACGCGGGATGAGACTGAGAGCAGCCGAGGCATCGTATCGCAGCGCATTGGTCATGGTTGGAATCCCGTTCCATTATCGACTGGGGTGTGACGAGGCATCGCCGCACTCCGGGGCCTCATGGAATTCTGGCAAATCTGTACGTGGCACAACACCGAGCGCATGCGTATCAGACCGTCAGAATTCGGGCAAATTGCCGATCACGACCGGTCAACGATGGCACGGGTCGGCCCTGTGACTTCCAGAGTGTCAACGAAAAGTCACGGATCGCGAGCGAATCGCATTGCCTGGATCCGTATTATGCAACACGGCTACAGCGGACTTCCAGATCACGTTCGAAACGGCACAAGATTCAACTGCACGTTTTCGGAGACCGACACGATGACTCTTCACATCCGATACACGTCTCTCTTACAGCTGGTCTCGACACTGTCCTCACCAGTGGCAGTGCACGCGCAATTCGGGGGAGGTGGGTTTGGACAGGGTGGTGGTGGACAGGGCGGCGGTGGATTCGGTCAGGGTGGAGGTGGATTCGGACAGGGTGGCGGAGGACAGGGCCAGGGCGGTGGCGGAGTTGGCGGGATCGCCATCGACGCCAAAGGTATCGTCACGCCGGCATTCCAGAAGGAAAAAACAAACCGACTGGTTCAGAAGCGACTGGCCGAATTCGCGAACGAGAATCTGCCGGGCGACCTGAATGCTCCCTCGGAACTGCGTAAGGTCTCACTCGTGCGGCTGGAAAAAACGGCTCGGAAATATGCCGACGAAAAGAAACACGTGACAGCCGAAATGCAGTTCCTCGCCGGACTGCAGCGCATCGACTACGTGTTCCTGTATCCGGAGACGAACGACCTGGTGATCGCCGGGCCCGCCGAAGGATTCGCTCCCAATCAGATCGGACGCGTCGTTGGCGTGACGAGCGGTCGGCCGCCGCTGCGAATTGATGATCTGATCATCGCACTGCGAACCGTGCCGAAGGCGTCTTTGATCGGCGTGTCGATCGATCCCAAGCAGCAGAACCTCGCCAACTTCGGTCAGTACGCGCGAGCGAACACGTCCGCCACCACAACAGCTGGCATCCAGCAACGATTCCAGCAAATGCGACGAATCCTGGGTATGCAGGATGTCTCCGTGTTTGGAGTCCCGGCCGATTCGCACTTTGCCGCGGCTCTGGTTGAAGCCGACTATCGCATGAAACTGATCTCCACCGGCCTCGAAAGGCCGACCCTGCGGGGCTTCCGCAGTCATCTGGATCTGATCAGGCCAGGCGGAAACACACTGCAACGCTGGTGGTTCTCGCCACTGTACGACGCATTCCTGCAGTCGAGCGATGGCAACGCGTTTCAGTTCAGTGGGCAGCGCGTGCAACTGATGTCACAGGACGAGCACTCGACGGTTGCCGGGCAGCGCAGTGATGCTGCTTTCACCCGCGTATCGACTCAGAAATACGGCGAACTTTTTACCGAGCGATTTGAAGAACTGGCCGGGATCTCGCCGGTGTTCGCCGAACTGCAGAATCTGATCGACTTGTCGATTCTGGTCGCGCTGTTTGAGAAGGAGCAGCTCCCAAAGAAAGCCAACTGGTCAATGAAACTGTTCCTCGACCCCGAGCGGACACCGCTGGTGAAGAACAACTCACCGAAAGAAGTCAGCTCGGTCGTCAACATGAAGCGTGCCGGTCGAGTGATCCTGGGCGTCGTGGGCGGTGTCTCGATTCGTCCGGCCCAGCTGCTCAGTCGGATCCCCATCAAGCAGGAAGGGAACCGCGAACTGGATGGCACGGTCGCGAAGTCACTCCCGCCTGCCGATATGAGCAACTGGTGGTGGGACTGACGAGTTGCTTAGGAACGAGTCCGAAACAACTTCCCGATATGTGAGCCGCGACGCGTCAGCGGCCGGGCCGACCGGCGCCCGAGACCTTACGGCCAACGGCTCACTCAGTTCATCGTGATCGAAGAGTAAAATCGGGAACTTGTTTCGGACGCGTTGCTTACACGGCTGCCGGCGGCCGCTCGCCGTATTCGTACCAGACTCGGATGAACTGGTACCAGTGGGATGACATATCACCGGAGGTCCGGATTTCCGGGTCCTCGGTGCCTTTCTCTGCTGAGTCCCACATGTTGGGCAGAACAACCGTTTCGACGTTGAGTACCCGCAGGTCGTTTTCTGCGACCCATTGATTTGCCGCGTCCAGTGCCGCTTCGAATGACTCGTACCTCGCCGACTTGAAGAAGCCGGGCTGTTCGAGCATGCGTGGTGAGAAGTCGGCGAATCCGATCATCTGGCAGTCTCTGGATTGCTGTGATGCGTTCGTCATGGATGTGCCGCGACCAGGAATCGTCTCGGCGGACGTGATCATTGCAGACCGCACACCATTGCGTAACTATTTCCGGCTCGCTGCCCGGTCCGGAATTCACGCGGTCAAAACCAACCGCTTGCAGAATCTTCAGAAAGGACGTCGCACGTGCCAGGTTACAAGACTGAGGACATTCGAAACGTCGCGCTCGTCGGACACGGTGGGACTGGGAAAACGACGCTCGCCGATCTGTTTCTGTTCAAGGCCGGAGTGACCAATCGAGCGGGTTCCGTCGACGAAGGTTCCAGTGCGTTCGACCGCGACGACGACGAAAAGGACCGCAAGTCGTCGGTCACGTCCGCCGTTGGTCATATCACACATGACGGCAAGCGATTCAACTTCATCGACACGCCAGGCTACCCGGATTTCATCGGCCAGGTTGCTGGCTCACTGTCGGCCGTCGAGACGGCGGCGGTTGTCGTCAGCGCGACATCCGGCGTGGAAGTGAACACACGGCGCACCTTTCAGATGGCTGGCGACACGGGCTGTGGCCGAATCATCGTGCTGAACCGCTGTGACGGCGACAATATCGAATTCGCCGATCTCGTCAGTCAGATTCAGGAAGTCTTCGGAATGCAGTGCATTCCGGTCAACGTGCCCGACCAGGTGGGGCCTGGCTTTTCGGCCGTGCTCGGGACGCTCAACCCCGAAGGCAGCGGGGTCGTCGACCCCGCGGACTACAACGAGCCGC
>CAYSJO010000558.1:0-9071 GCA_964431285.1 uncultured Planctomycetaceae bacterium | reverse complement strand
TCCTCGAGTCGCAGTTGCCGGAATTGCCTGCGTTGCTCGGGCTGACACGTCCATCGGCTGACGCCGCATAGGTCGGGCGACGGCCATTATATGGCGGGGGGCAAAAACCCGAACTCAGGACTCCAGCGATTTCGTTGCCTGGCTCGTCCTCGCGCAGTTATTTCACTGACTCGCCCCATGTGATGTGCCTACACTGAACCTGCGGTTCGCCACCACCAGATTCAGTCCGATCTGGCACGTGTGAATTGGATTCGAGCGACTGCAAGCCAACGGAAACGACCATTCTCAGTGGGACAAACTCATGAGCGACACCATCCTTGTTTCGAGTCATCTCAGGTCAAATCGCATTGTTCGCACTACCATGATTGTCTCTCTTGCCGTCATCGGGCTCGGCGCAACCGTTGACGCTCAGGACAAGTATGCGAAGGAGCGCCTGGAAATGGTCAAGACGGAGATTATTCGGGAAGGCGTCAAGAACCGCCTCGTGATTGAAGCCATCGCAAAAGTCCTGCGACACGAATTCGTTCTGTCGAAATACCACGAGGAAGCCTATGTCGACAAAGCCCTGCCGATCGGCTTTCAGCAGACGATCTCGCCGCCGTTCATCGTGGCCTACATGACAGAGACGCTCGATCCCCAACCAGGCGATCGGATTCTGGAAATCGGCACGGGCAGTGGTTACCAGGCCGCCGTTCTGGGAGAGATTGTCGACGAGGTCTATTCGATTGAGATTGTTTCGTCGCTCGGCCGGTCGGCGGCCCGACGCCTCAAAAAACTTGGTTATGACAACGTCCATTGCCGTGTTGGTGATGGCTATAAGGGCTGGCCAGATAAAGCGCCGTTCGACGGCATCATTGTGACCTGCTCACCGGAAAGCGTCCCTCAACCGCTCATCGATCAACTTCGGGAAGGTGGTCGCATGATCGTTCCGCTGGGTGAACGCTATCAGCAGGTTTTCTATCTGTTCGAAAAGAGGAACGGTCGCCTGGTCCCAACGAAACTGATCCCGACTCTATTCGTCCCCATGACGGGGGCGTCCGAAGATCGCCGTAAAATGCAGCCGGATCCTGAGAACCCAAAGATTGTCAACGGCAGCTTCGAAACCGATGAGAACGAAGACGGTCGCACCGACAACTGGCACTACCAGCGGCAGGTCAAGCTGGTCGAGGATGACGCACCGGACGGTGATTACTTCCTGGAGTTCGAAAACGAAGAGTCCGGGCGCCCGGCTCAGATACTGCAGGGGATTCCGATCGATGGTCGCCGCATCGCGTTCGTCAATCTTTCACTCGACGTGCGGATCGATTCCGCAATGGCTGGCAAGGAAGACTGGGAACGACCTGCGCTCTACATTCACTTCTACGATCAGGTACGGCGCACACTCGGCGATGTCCGAGTAGGCCCCTGGCTGAGACCGCAGGAATGGGAGCGAACCGGCCGCCGGATCGCGGTCCCAGTTAATGCCCGTGAGGCGATCATTCGCGTCGGCTTGAATGGAGCCACCGGAAAAATGGCAGTGGACAACGTCAAGCTCTCATTCGGCAAACGCTGACCCTGAGCAGGTCACTGTCCTCACGTCATCGGGATTCGACGAGCCAGAAGAAACGCCGGAAACAGCATGGCTGCGACGGCGATTGCGTAATTGGCGTTGCCGGTCACGTACAGGATTAGAGTGGCGTCGATCATCAGCAGTGACAGCAGCATCAACTTAATGGCTGTCTGAACTCGCTCCGGATTGGGCCCGGCGATCGCTCTTGTCAGTCGACGAATAATCGTGATCGCGATCACGGCAAGGACAAACAGCGCTGTCTCACGTTGCAATTGTGGCTCGCTGAACATCACGAACGTGAGCAGTACGGCGAGGCCGAAGGTGATCACCATGGACGCGCCCATCAGTTGCCATCGTGAACTGGTATTGGCTTCCTGTCTGGCGAACCAGGTGACGCCCACGATGTAGATGCCCAGTCCAAGCGGCACATAGATGTGCGGGCACCAGAAATCGCCCGGTGAATCGCTGGCTCCCAGCATGACGTTTAGAAAACGACAGCTCCCCATCAGCACGGGCGCCAGCAACGTTTTCTTAAGCGCGCCGTCATACAGCCAGACCGCGGCTGTCAGTGCGGCCGCAACGATCAATGTTTTCGTTCCAACACAGGCGGCGAAGCCAAGTCCCAGAACATTCAGCAGCAGTGCCAGTCGCAAAGCCTGCGACGCGGGGATGCGTCCTGACGGAATCGGACGACCGGGTCTTTCCTGCGCGTCGACATCCCGATCGAAGTAATCATTGAGGATCATCCCGGTCCAGTAATGACAGACCGAAGCAACCAGCAGCATGGCGAACGTGGGAACAGGGTCGAGCGATTTGTGCGTCAACAGGTAGCCAAGAAAAATGTCAGCCACCGCAGTGAACACGGTCGGAATCCGCACAAGTTGCAGATACGCGAGAGCGATTCCACCACGGGCGGGTGTCGCGGCCTGATCGTTTGAAGCCTCGGGATGTTCGTCGGACATGAAGTCAATTCTCGCAGGCAGTTGGGACGTATTGAGTCCTCATCAGCAGTCGAGCCGAGTATTCGCGGACTGTCACAATTCCCAAGGTGGACATGGTCCCAGTCGGCTTGAGCTGACGTCTTTCGTTTTGCCACCGGCTTCAAGGCGGTGGCAATCGAGCATCGGCTGAAGCCGACTCCATGACTTTTGTACGAACCGGATACTGAAACTCCGGTCGCGATCACTTGAGGCTGTCGACAAAGGTGTCGTAACGCTTCTGAATCGCGGCGACCGTGGGCTTGTCGCCGGCCGAGACTACAACGCGGTACTTCATTTCCAGCGGATCTTCATCCGTCAACTTCGTGCCGAAGAATGTGCCGAAGCGACCGTAGGGACGTTCCGAGAATAACGACGGCTTCGGCAGATTCGGATTGTCGAAATACTCCACCGTGTACCGCTGGTCGTCCAGTTCATAGGTCAGCGCAAACCAGCCGAGATCGAAGTGCTGGAGCGGCTTGCTGTCTCCAACCTGAATAGCAGTTTCCTGTTGCGGGACATCGGCCGGTCGCAGGAAACGTCCGCTGTTCGACTCCGCAATTGCCTGCGCAGCCCGGAACTGAAATCCCGCGTGCTGGCGATCACCGTTGAGCGTGATCTCGCCTCGCTGGCTGGCGAGTTTTGTCGACCAGTCAATTTGCCAGCCGCCTGTCGCTGCTTCTTTCGACACACTGACCGTTCGGTTTTCGATGATGACTGGCTTGCCCTCCGCATCGTTCCAGTGAATCTCAGCGGTCATGCTGCCCTGCTTTGTATCCGCTGACATCGCCACAAACTTCGCATGCCGTAGATGGGCCCCTTTACTGCAATGCCAGAAGTCGAGTGATTTTCCCTCGAAACCGGTTCTGCTCCAGCCGACATACAGACCGCGATGGTGTGTGTACTTGCCACCGGCACCCTTAGTGATGATGGTCTTCGAGCCAGGTCCGAACACGTGATGAAAGACCTTGTACGTCTCGTGAGTCCGTGTGTCGGACGACGTGTCGAAGGCGTACATGTACCGAATCACCGGCTGGTCACCGAGCAGCAGATCGGCGATGCCTTCGTCTTCATTGTTCTGCCAGCGGAATATCTCGTCTCCAGCGAGCGAGGTCGTAGTGAGAGTCAACAGGGCCGCAGTCAGTAGAGTTCGTTTCATGGCCATCACCATAGTCGAGGGATAAATCAAGGGCGCAACATCATGAATGCTGTCCAGGCCGGTCACGATAGCCCAACTCACGCGCGGACGTAAGAAACGACTGTTCGTGACAGTCTTCAGGCCAATGATGGTCGTCCCGGCGCTGCAGACGCATCAAACGAAAAAGTTCAGCAACGCCTGCCGGGCTCGGCTTCAGGTTTAATGTGCGAGTCGTCGTTCAGCGGCACTTCGGACTGGTGTAAATCCTCGCACCAAATTGCGTCTGTGTATGAATCGGAACTCGCACAACTCGCTGGGTCTTCTCTTCCACGTAACGTGTGACCGGAACTTCAATTTCTTCCTCGACCGTCGTTGGCACGGCCACGGTTTCCGTTTCCACCACATCGCGGGAAACAGACTTGTTCTGCACCACCTGCCTTGTCCGAGTGACCCGTTGCGGAACTTGTCGCGTCACGGGAACATTGACCGTCTGTTGCACGGTCTGATAACCCAGAACTCGCTTCCTCTGGAGCTGCGTGACATACTGAGTCACCGGCACCTGATAGGTATATGACTGGTTGACCAGAACCTGCCGATTCACGACGGACTCAACCATCTGAGTCACGGGAGCCTGAGCTGACTGCACGGTCGCCGCACCCGGCGACGACTTCGTACACGCACACTGAGTTGTGACAGCCCGCTGCACTCGCACAGGCACTGTTGCCACAACTTGTCTCGTGCCAACTCGATTCTGGACACCTCGGACAGCCACCTGCACGGGACGGACGACGTCGTGGTAAACCGGCTGTTGGACGTTTTGAGTCGTCGGCTGATAAAAGGTCTGATTGATCATGACCGTTTCGACATACTGCTGATTGACCGTTTCCGGAACCTGTTCGACCACGGTTCTTGTCCGCTGGCGTTTTTCGTACTTCGTTTCCTGTCGCTGGACCGTGCGTTTTTCCATGACGGTCTTCGGAACCATTCGGGTTTCTTCGATGACCTCCTCGCGATACTCCGGCCGAGGAGCACACTGGACAAGCGGTGCACACGTTGGGGCACATCGTCTCGCACGAGGATAGAACGGGTAGTACTGAGCTGAAGCACTTTGAGCTGCGAACAATGCGGCAGCAAATGCGAGAACCGGTGTAAACTGTCTCATTCCTCAATCTCCTGCAGGTCCGGTTGTGCTGGTTGTGACGATCACCCTCGTCACTCAAATTGCATATTTTTACTATTCTGCCCAGTCTTGTTTATTGCGGTGGACGTTTAGGTCATGACGAACTCAAACAGGCGTAAATGGACACGATGAGATATTTTGACGTAATCGTCATTGGAACGGGCGGGTTTGGCAGCAGTTGCCTGTATCACCTCGCACGGCAAGGAACGCGAGTTCTGGGGCTGGATCGGTTCGCTGCAGGACACGATCGTGGCAGTTCGCACGGTGACACGCGCATGATCCGACAGGCTTATCTGGAGCACCCGGATTACGTCCCGCTCGTGCTGCAGGCATACGATCAGTGGCGTGAACTCGAATCGGTATCAGGTCGCGACCTGCTGACAACCTGCGGGTTGTTGCTCGGTGGTCCGCCGGACGGCGAAGTTGTTTCGGGGGCACGCACTGCCGCAAATCTACACGGTCTGGACGTCGAGTCGCTGACACGCACTAAAGCGTCCAGTCGCTTCCCGGGATTTCACGTACCGGACGGGTTCGACCTCGTTTTTGAGCCCCACGCCGGGTTCCTTCAGGTTGAAGAGTGCGTCTGCACACACATCGACCTAGCGTGTCAGCATGGTGCCGAGTTCGGGTCTGACAATGCCGTGGTTGGCTGGGACTCGGACGGCAAGTCAATCCGCGTGCGTACAGAGAGCGAGGAGTACGAAGCGGCGTCTCTGATCATCACTGCAGGTGCCTGGGCCGGTGAACTTCTCGCGGGGAATTCTTCGAAATCGGTCGAGTCGGCGGTCTCCAGCCCAGCATCCTGCATTGCGGAATTGCTGGAGGTCAGACGAAAAACATTGCTGTGGAATCCCGTTCGGTCGAACGCGTTCAATCTGGAAGCCGGTGGCTGTGGTTTTCTGATCGAAATGCCGGACGGATTGTTTTACGGATTTCCGTCGCTGGATGGCCAGACGCTGAAACTGGCCGAGCACACGGGCGGCGAAACCGTGACCGATCCGTTACACATCGATCGTTCCCTGAGGGACACTGATGTGAACCCGGTGGCGAAGTTCGCGTCGGAGGTGATGCCGGGCCTGAATCCGGTCCCGACCCGACACTGCGTCTGCATGTATACGATGACTCCCGACGGCCACTTTCTGGTCGACCGTCATCCGGAGCATGAAAACGTCTGGTTCGGAGCCGGATTCTCGGGACACGGCTTCAAATTCACGTCGATCATCGGCAAAGCCCTAGCCGATCTGACGCTTGAAGGCCAGACAGCAGCGCCGGTCGAGTTTCTCGGCACTCGACGGTTGCTGGAATGAACAGCAGGTGTTGAGTTTGGATTGCAAAGTTCAAATTGCAAAATGCAAATGTGAGATTGCAAATCAGGTATGTCATGTCCGCCGATTTGCACTTTGCATTTCTCAATTTGCACTTTGCAATTGTAGTTAGCAATCGTAGCCAGAACTGCATAACCACCGATCAGGTCCCGAATGCCGCGCTCCACTTTCCGCCTAGTCATGCTCGTCTCTTGTGCTCACGCGCTCGTGCATACGTTTGAACTGTCTCTGCCTACTGTCGAGCAGATGATTGGTGACGAGTTCAACGTCGGCACAGACCGCACCGGAGCACTCGGCACTGTGTGGCGATTGCCTTTCGGGCTGGCAGCGATGCTGGCCGGGTGGCTGGCGGATCGGTATGGCTCACGGCTGATGCTGATTGTCTATCTGGCCGGCTGTTCGACGACTGCCGTGCTGGCGTGGTGGGCACCGTCGCTGGGAGTGCTGTTCGGTGTCATGTTCGCGATGGGCTGTTTCGCCAGCATTTATCACCCGGCGGGGCTGGCACTGATCTCTCGTGAAACGACACCGGAAACTCGAGGTGCCGCACTGGGATGGCATGGGATTCTGGGTTCGCTGGGAATCGCCGGGGCGCCGTTTGCCGCGATGCTCGTTTTCTCGACAGGAGCCGTGGACTGGAGACAGTACTACCTGCTGCTGATCGTCCCGGCTTCGATCGTGGCCGGGTTGATGGGACTGTCACTGACGCGCTTGCGGCAGTCAGCGAACTCTGAATCGACAGAACAGGTCGCCACTAACTCGCCCGCTGTGCGGGAGTCGATTTTCTCTCGCTCATTCCTGATTCTCGTCGCGTCAGGAGCGATGTCGGGATTTGTGTACGCGGCGTTCATGCACTTCCTGCCGAGGTACCTGGGCAACGCGGGCCTGCGGCCTGACAACTGGACGCCCGAGAGTTTCCGGAACGCGCTCGCCGCGGCCGTGCTGGTGTGCGCGGCGGTTGGCCAGGCAATCGCCGGACGTCTGTGTCGACCCGGCCGGCTGGAGAAGTTGCTTGTCATCGTGCTCCTCGCCAACGTCCCACCACTGCTGTGGATGTCGCTGGCCGAAGGGTACCCGCGGTTTCTCGCAGCGTGTCTTCTGGCGCTGATCCACTTTATGAACCAACCGGTTTACAACAGCCTGATCGCTCAGTTCATTCCGCTTTCACGTCGCAGCGTCGGGTACGGGTTCAGCAACATGATGTGCTTTGGAATCGGTGCTCTGGGTCCGTTGTGTGCCGGGTTGATCGAAAGCGAGACAACTGTGTACGCCGGTCTGGCAGGCGTCGCCGGGCTTGCCGGATTAGTGGCGATGGTACTGATGCGGCACGTGCAGCCGCACGATGAGTCGTCGCCGTCCGATTCAGCGACATGAACCATCTCGCAACACTCAGTCTTCCAGATCCTGGTTTTCCGTTTCTGGTGCGAAAAACGACAGGATCAGTCCGACGGCGAATAGCAGTGCCATGGTCGAGACGGCGTAGCGAAGTCCCAGCGAGGGACCGAAGTTCTCAGCAAAGAACTCACGCAGCCAACCACGGGCCAGCAGCATTCCCGCAGAGATCAGTCGGCCCACATTGAAGCAGAAACTGGCTCCGGTCGCGCGCAGGCAGGTTGGAAACAGTTCGGGAAAATAGATCGCATAGCCGGCGTGCATGCCGACGACGAAGAACGCCATGACGGAAAGCAGCACGAGCGTCTGGTCGTAGCTTTCGGCAATCAGAAACGTAACGGGCGCCATCACCAGCGCGCCTGCGTGGTAGATCATGAACGCCCAGCGTCGGCCGGCGATCGATGCCAGCGGTGCGAACAGCAGTAGCCCCAATAGTCCACCCGTGAAGTTCATCATGAGGTAGGCGAAGCTGGCCATCTTACTTTGCAGCGGAATGGCCAGATCGGTCGTCAGGATTGTCCGAAACAGCCCGTAGGCTTCCATGCTGGGAACACCACCTTCTGGGCTCAGGGCATCACGCGTGCGCTCCAGCAGGTTGACTGTCTGCCTCGCTTTCCGTTCCTGCTCGCTGACCGGGGCGAGATTGTACGACGTTGAAGCAGGCAAGCCGTTTTCGTCGACCAGGAAGGTCTGCCTGGAGTACACACGAATCGTTTCCCGTAGTAGCGCTCGATCGTCTGTTCGCGACACGTCCGGAGCGTACGACTGCATGAGGTCGCGAAATCGATTGTGCAGAACGGATGTGTCTAGGTGCGGTGTTTCCGTACGAACGACATCCCGCGCGAGCTCGGGCCCCCAGGCGTAGATGCCCCAATAGGTTCCCAGCCCGATCGAAGCGAGGCACAGACCCAGCAAGGCACGGCCGCTCCAGCGTGCGTCTCCCAGAAGAGACCCGAGCGAACCCATCTTCTGTTCCGGGTCATCCGTCGACGAAGTCCGCGTTTGCTCCCAACGCTCGGATTCCTTCAGACTGGTCCGAATCCAGAGAATCAGCAGTGCGGGAGTCAGCCCGATCAGAAAGGCGATTCGCCAGTCTGCGTCCGCCAGGAACATGCCACACAGTGACGCGAACACGGCTCCCAGAACGCTGGATGCGTGAAAGATTCCACCCGCTGCGGCGCGTGCCCGTTTAGGAAAAACTTCGGAGACCAGCGATGCGGCGATGGCCCACTCGCCCCCAACACCCATCGCCACGAAAAACCGCAGAGCCACGATGTGCCACCACGTCGATGCGAAGTAGTGCAGTCCCGTGAACAGCGAGTAGACAAGAATGCTCAACACCATCGTCTTTCGACGTCCGATGCGGTCGGCGAGGATGCCGAAGACCAGACCGCCGACAGCGCCACCCACCAGGAATGATGCCAGGGCACACTGTGAATACCAGTCGCCCAGTTCGGCTGTGGCGGCATCGCCCAACACGTCGGTCATGGCGGCCGTCTTGAAGCCAGCC
>CAYSJO010000557.1:0-4725 GCA_964431285.1 uncultured Planctomycetaceae bacterium | reverse complement strand
TCTGGACTGCCGGAGCGGCGTTTCGCTTGATCCGGCCTACCAATTCACTTTTTCAACGGATTGCTAAGCCAAGTGCAGAGCAGTTCTGGAGCGAACCCGATGAACCACGAGGCTTACACACCAGGGCATACGCAGAACTCGACTGACTTCATGTCGGAACGGAGCTTTGAGTCGCATGGGAGCTTCTTTGCGTCCCACATCGACCGGTCCCATATCGTGCTGGATGTCGGCTGCGGGCCGGGTTCCATTTCCATTGGAATTGCGCGAGCCGTTTCGTCCGGGCGGCTTCACGCCGTCGACTTTGGCGAATCGCAGATTAATGCGGCGAAAGCTAGAGCTGAGCAGGCCGGCATCTTCAATGTGGAGTTCACACGGGCATCGTGTTACGAGCTGTCTTTCGAAGACGCAACGTTCGACCGTGTCTTCTGCCACGCGCTGATGGAGCATCTGGCTCGGCCCGGCGACGCATTGCGCGAGATTGCGCGTGTTCTGAAACCTGGTGGACAGGTTGGTGTCTGCAGCCCGGATCTCGACGGTACGATTCTGGCACCGACATCACCTGAATTGACAAACGCCGTCGATGCCTACGTTGATCTCCAGAAATCAAACGGTGGTGACCTGCGGATCGGAAAGAAACTCGGCGGCTACTTATGTGATGCGGGTTTCGTCGACGTCTTGTTGAAGGCACGTTACGAGTGCTACCCGTCGCTTGAATTCATCGGCGAGTATCTGGCCCTGCAACTCGATCTGGCCCAAATGCCCGATCATGCTGCGTGCTTGCGAGAGTGGAGCGCTTCGCCGATTGGCATGTTTGCCCAGTGCTGGGTGTCCGCTGTTGGATCGAAGCCGAATTCAACAGTGCAGTGACTGAGTGAATGGAAGAGCTGGCTATTGTCGGTCGGGTCGTTCCTTGTAAAGCGCGGGTTGAAATCGACTCGCGTAGAACCCAGTGGCCTGGCGCAGATCCAGGTCGACTACCAGAAGTTTCTCCTGACCACGCGGGACGAACGCCAGAAGATCTCCCTTGGGATCGATCACGCTGGACGCTGAGTTCTGCCGCTTCATGGCACGGTTCACGCTGACAAAGAAGACCGAGTTTTCCTCGGCGCGGCACTGCATTGCCTTTTCGTAAAAGGACTCGCCCCACTTCACTGGAGGAGCGGGATCAAGGTGATCCGATCCCGTCACTTGAGGTTGAAAGACGATCTGAGCACCTCGCACGGCAGCCCAGCGAACGGTCTCCGGATAGCGCCAGCCTTCATGGCAGATAGAAATTCCGAAGCGTACGCCATCCACTTCAAACATCTGGCGTTTGCCATCCGGAACGTAGTTTTCCGATTCGCCGCCTGGTGTGATCTGATTCTTTGTCTGGTGTCCGAGGATCCTGCCGCTGCGATCGATCACGATGGCTCGATTCTCCAGGCCGCGTTCGGTTTTCCACTCCGTACCGACAATCGCTGCAACGTTGTTCTCGCGGCACGCCTTTGCCGTTTCCTGAATTGCTTTCTCCATAGATTGCTGGTCGATCGGCGGAAGGTCACGGTCCGCTCCCCGAAGTCCGGGCAGGTATGTCTCTGGAAAGCACACGATCTCAACACCTTGATCGGCGCATTCCTTCAGTGTGCCTCTGATCTTTGCGACACCGGAATCCGACGTCCCCCGCAAGCCGAAGCGACGCAAGTCCGACACGAAGGCGCTCGCGATTTGACGTCTCCTCGGCAACACCAACACCCGTCACCATGCCGAATAACAGGAGGAATGCGATTGCGGCCGTCTTCGCTCTGTAGTTCATATCAAGTCTCTATGACTGCATTTCAGTCTGCTTGGCTTCGAGACGTGGCTCAGATTATCGTGGTCAGTAGACATAGCGTACAATCCACTCGTGTGGTTGGAATGTGAATCTGGATCGCCCCGGCCTGACGGCACTCCAGTGAAATGAACTCCCAGGACGGCTCCAGAATCATGAAAACCGCGTTCATTTCTTCACTCATCCTCTCGCTGGTCAGCGCGTGTTCGCCGCTGTTGCTGGCAGACGATTTTTCTACGGCGCTCCGGCCGGCGTTCGAAGCGCACTGCGTTAAGTGTCATGGCAAAGGTGACAAGGCCGAGGGAAAGGTGAACCTGCTGGCGCTGAAGTCTGGCGATCAGCTTCAGGCTCGAACAAAGTTGCTCGAAAAGCTGATTGCTGTGCTGAAGGATGGCCAGATGCCGCCGGAAGACGAGCCGCCACTCGCGGCATCGAAACGGAAGCAGATGGTCATACAACTTCAGGCGATGCTGGACGAGGCAGTGAAATCCTCTCCCTTTGCCCCGACGCCGATTCGGCGAATGAATCGCTTTCAATACAACAACGCCGTCGTTGATCTGCTTGAACTGGATCGCGACATCTTCCAGTTGAACGAACGGCTGCTGCGTCGCCGTCAGGACTACTTCCGGCCAGAGACCAGGCAGATGCCCGCACAAGTGGAGGTTTCCAGTCGTCCGCTCAGCAAAGACATCGACAATCAGCGTCCCGAAGGATTCAGAGGTGTCGCGGCCTTCCCTCAGGACAAGCGCGCCGAGCACGGTTTCGACAATCGCGCCGACCACCTGACGCTTTCACCGCTGCTCATGGAGTCGTTTCTTCAGTTGAGTCAGACGATTGTGGAGAGCCCGGACCTCAATCCCAAAGAATGTCGCAGCTGGGATTGGTTGTTTGCACCACCGGGGAAGCCGGTCCGTGGTCCCGTCAAGGGACGGTACGAGGCGGAAGAAGGCGGTCCGATCAAACTCGTCGGAAAACCGAAGGGGCGTGTGTGGTCTCAGAAGATGAGTAACTGGGGGCCGCATTGGAGCGGCAATACACAGCTCATCTGGATGTGCCGGGAACAGGACCTGGAAATGACGCTGTCGTTTGATGTGACTCAAGCTGGCAGCGGCCTTCGCATCGGATTCACAAAGGCACCCGACTATGGCACGTTCGAGTTGTTTCTGGACGACGTGAAACTGGGCAAGGCAATCGACCTGTATGGTCCGAAAGTCGTTCGAGCTGACGACCGCGACTTTCCCGATCTGAAGATCAACACTGGCCCACACACGTTGAAATTCAAATGTGTCGGCAAAGCAGACCAATCAACCAGCTACCTCTTTGGTATGGACTACATCGAGGTCACCGGCCGTGAACCGACGTCACAATCCGATGCAGTGGCCATTACCGATCTCGACGTCATCCGACCACGACTTGAGAAACTGCTCCACCGAGCGTTTCGCCGACCGGTCGATCCCGACACACTCGATCGATTCACGAAGTTCGCGCAAGACCAGCTCGCGTCGGGAGCTTCAATTGAGGACACAATGCGGACTGTCGTCGGAGCAGTCCTGGGCATGCCGGAGTTTCTCTACTTCTACGAATCTTCCGAGCTGACAGCGGCAGTTTCGGGCGCCGGAAACACCACCACCGCGGGTCGTGAGCGTCTGGATGACTTCGAACTGGCGTCTCGGCTCGCTCAATTCTTCTGGAGCAGCATCCCCGACGACACGCTGCTTGACCTCGCTGAGTCAGGCAGGCTCGGTCAATCCGAAACGCTTGGCAGGCAGATTGATCGAATGATGAACGATCACCGATCCAGCCGATTCTGCGACAACTTTCCGCCCCAGTGGTTACAGCTGGATCGACTCGTCACCTCGATTCCTGATCCTAAGAAGTTCCCGTACTTCTATTACCATGGGTATCGGACCAGCCTGCACATGATGTCAGAACCGCTGTTGCTCTTTGAAACGGTCTACATTGAAGATCGATCAATCATCGACCTGCTCGATCCGAAGTTCACCTGGCAGAGTGACATGTTGCGACAGAATTACGAAGGCCAGTCTAAGGCGGGCCACCAGGTACAGGTACAAACCTTCAAACGAGTCCCGCTGGACGATCCGAGAAGAGGCGGCGTGATTACCAATGCCGCGGTGATGACGATGACGTCTACACCAACGCGGACTCAGCCCATCACTCGTGGGGCCTGGGTAAACGCAGTCATTTTCAACGACCCTCCCGAACCACCGCCCGCGGACGTTCCGCCACTGCCGGAAGTCGATAAAGAGGAACTGGCCAGATTAACGATTCGCGAACGTCTGGCGGTGCATCGCAAACGGGCCGACTGCGCTGGCTGTCACAATAAAATCGATCCCCTGGGATTTGCACTCGAAAACTACGGTCCAACGGGCGTCTGGCGAGACAAGTACGAGAACGGACGTGACGTCGATGTCAGCGGAGTTCTGTTCAATCAGCATGAATTCAAAACGGCTGTCGAATTCAAACGTTTGATCCTCCAGGAGAAAGAACGGTTCATCCGCGGCTTTGTCTCCCACCTTATGTCCTACGCTCTTGGTCGGGGACTCGGACCCGCGGATTCACCCGCCCTGGACGACATGACCGCAAGGGCGATCGCTGGCAAAGACCAGATGCGTTCCGTGCTCAAGAGTATTGCGATGAGCGAGCCGTTTCTTCATAAGAACACGCGTCTTCAAATAACGTTTTCTAACAGTCGGTTGAAAAAGTAATCTGAGTAGGCCGGATCAAGCGAAGCGCCGCTCCTGAAGTCTGGAATCCATGGGAAATCACAGATGCCGGAACATCTCGCTTCGCTCCTTGGTCCGGCCTACTCGTTTTTCAACGGGCTGCTCGCGGACTCCGACTTTGACCGCTTTGTCGAAGACCTTGTGGAGCCGTATTACGCCAGCAATGGCCGGCCA
>CAYSJO010000556.1:0-1655 GCA_964431285.1 uncultured Planctomycetaceae bacterium | reverse complement strand
ATTCCACTGGGCCGCTGAAACTCACCGGGCTCGCTGCCGAACTTTCCGAATTCCAGCAGCAGTTCGCCGTCAACTCGATACTTTTGCACACGGTCGCCGCCGCCGTATTCACACACGTAGTAGTTTTCGTCGGGGTCCTGTGTGATGCCAACAGGATAGACGAACTGGCCGGAATCGTGTCCGTAGCTACCGTGCATCTGATCTTCGAGCAATTCCCCCGTCTGCGTGAAGAAGACGACACGGTGATAGTGCGTGTCGGCGATTCCAACGCGACCATCTTTGAAAATGCAGATGCCTTCGGCCCGTCCAACGTCCCAGGCCGGCATATGCCACTTGCGGAGGATCTTGCCGGTCTCACCCGAAAACACGAGCACGCGCCCCGCGTTATCCAGCACAAACAGATTACCGTCAGGTGCCCACGTCATCGTCCGCGGTGCCGGAACGGAAGCACCTTCGAGGGGCATGGACCACGTGTGGATTTCGCTGAAACTGAGTGGCGGCTCCGCGCCACCGTCACCGCAGCCGGACATGCCGACTGTCAGCGCAAGCAGGAGATGGTGATGGATGCGATTCAGCGGGACACCTCAAGCCGATATCTAAAGGCCGGTAGGACGGACGCCTCGTCCGTCATGCCGACGGGTCGACGCGGCTGGCGGAGTTCCGGCCGCGAACGGGACAGACACGAGAATGGCAGCTTTGCCTGCCAGCTTGCAACGTTGAAAGATCGTAACGGTCAATTCGTCTTGAACCGTGATTATGCACGACCGACGATCCGAACTCACCATATCTCTCACACCGCTAAAGGTCTGCAGCAGTGAATGCATCGAATCCACGGCGTAATCTGACAGCAATCGATTCCGAAACTCCTTGCACGCAATGTATGGTCGCCGGGATCGTCGGGTGCCTCGTATTTCTTTCTCTATCCGGTCCGCTGAGCCGTTCCGCGAATGCGGACGATAAGAGCCGTCGCATCGTCGGCGGAATTCTGAGGATTCTAGTCGAGTCTCAAGTCGATCGAGGTCGCAACTCCCGACCGCAAAACCTGGCACCTGCTGGGCGGCTGACTCCAGAACTGACCCGCAGTCGACCGCAATTCGCAGCATTCAGTCGTGAGGCGTCGTTGCTCAGTTCGCACCTCCAGGAAGATGCCGCCCGAAACCCGGCACTGCGTCCGCTGACAGCCGAAACACTTCGGTTTCAGGCAGAAACCGGAGCGCTGGCCCGCCGCAGCATGCTGGTAAATGAACTGGCAATCCTTGAGGAGACGCAGCGGGTCGATCGGGACTGGCGGTTGCTGTCGTATCGATTGAGGCAGACTCGGGGTTTGGCTGGACCGTGTCGTGAGTGTGTCGCGCGACTCGATCGTCTGGAGGTAACACTCTGCCAGGGGCTCAGCATCGAGCCGCAGATTGATCGGCGTAATCTGCTCCGTCACGCTCAGGCCCTGACGCTTTATCTTCGCGGACTGGTCGAGGACATTGACTTTGAACTCCGACGATCACCACAGCGGGAAGCGCTCAAACTGGAAGCCAGTAAAGTCCGTCAGATCGCTGCCGGGTTTGCCGAGGACACTGCGGACGGCGCCGGTTACGACGAACTCGTCGCTTCCTATCGTGAGTTTCTCTCGGTGTGGACCCCCCTGGTGCGCACGCTGT
>CAYSJO010000555.1:0-2451 GCA_964431285.1 uncultured Planctomycetaceae bacterium | reverse complement strand
CGTCTGAATACCCAGAACCGAGCCCTTCGTCGCAAATCGCAAGCGAGGACGCAGAGACCCGCGGAACTGCTGGAATCCCGCATGCTCCTGACCATTGTGTTTGATTCGGGCACTGGTGTGATCCAGGTCACAGGAGATTCCGGCGACAACACAGCGTCTGCGACTGACGTGGATGGCACGACGATTCGCGTCGATCTCGACGCGACCATGCAGACATTCGCACGCAGCCAGGTCACACGCATCGTCTTCAACGGCAACGATGACGATGATGTGTTTGCGAATTCGACGAGCGTTCCATTAGCCGCCAACGGACAGAACGGCGCCGACACACTGACTGGCGGGACCGGCGACGACACATTGTCTGGTAACGGAGGAAACGACGTCCTGACAGGGAATGAGGGCAACGATGTCCTCAACGGCGGAAGTGGGCAGGATCGACTGGAAGGCGGCGGCAACGATCGAGAGAGAGGTCAGGGGACAGCAGGTGACTCAATCATCGCTGGACGCGGCGATGACACGATTGATGGCGGCAGTGCCGGCGACCGACTGGTTGCTGCTGGCAACGTCAACATGACGCTCACGGACACTGCTTTGACCGGAGGATTCGGTACCGACTCGATCACAAATATCGACCGGGCGACTCTTCGCGGAGGCACAGGAAACAACGTGCTGGACGCATCAGGTATCTCAGGCTTTGCGGCGGTGATTGGATTTGCCGGCAACGACACGATTCGTGTGGGACAGGGCGGCAGCCGAGCGTTTGGTGGATCGGGTCGGGACACGATGTTTGGAGGGAACGGTGCCGAGAAGATGCGGGCTCAAGGAGGCAGTGGCGACCGCATCTTCACAAGTGCCGGTAACGACACTCTCGACAGTGGTAGCGGCACGGATCGGCTGGTGGTTGCAGGCAACGTGAACCTGACGTTCGGTACGGGTACGTTGACGGGCCTGGGATCGGATCTGCTGATCGGTCTGGAGAATGCTGACGTCACTGGCGGCGCCGGTGACAACGTCATCGATGCGAGCGGCTTTGCTGGAAACACGACGCTCCGTGGTGGTGCGGGGAACGACACCATACGTGGCGGTCAGGCAGTGGACTCGATCAACGGCGGCGATGGTGACGACGTCATCTCTGGCGGAGCGGGGAACGACATTCTCAATGGCAACGACGGCACTGACGTGGTCGGCGACACAGCCAACGTCAACTTCACGCTGACAAACTCGCATCTTACGGGTAACGGAACAGACAACTTTGTCGAATTTGAAGCAGCCGAAATCACTGGCGGTGCGAGCGCCAACACCATCAACGCGAGTGCTTACGCCGGGCCGGTGACCCTGAACGGTGCGGGCGGTGCAGATGTGTTAACGGGCGCACGGGGAACGATGTCCTCGATGGCGGCGACGGAAACGACACGCTGACTGGTGGAGACGGAATAGACGTCTTTCGGGCCAGCGTTTTCAGTGCCAACAATTTACTGAATCCCAGCAATCTCACGACGCCAGCACAAACAGACACGTTCACGCAGTACGAAGCAGCGAGCCTCATCCGTAGCGCGGGCAGCGACACGATCAATGCGTCGAGTTATGCAGACACGGTCACGATCCGCGGTGGCGCCGGGAACAACACGCTGCGAACCGGAACGAATCCGATCCAGACTTCCGCCATCTCGTCGCTGCTGCCCCAGCCCCAGTTGATCTCGACCGGTTCGGAGTTGTCGCCACCCCCATGCCCGCCGTGTCCCCCATGCCCGTCGTGCCCACTGTCGGAACTGCCTGAATTGTCCCACGTAAACCAGGCATGAATGCGGCTGCCCGCTTCAACCAGTACAGGATCATCGAAAACCAGTGTCGTCTGCTGCTTGAAGTCCCAGTGCCGGTCGATCAGCGTCTGCGTTGAACCGTCGGGCCGTGCGACTTCAACCAGGACATGCTTGCCACGGAAATGCATGTGCGGGGTCAGGTCGGTGATCTCCATGTCCGCGGGGACATCCATCCAGAAGTGGCGCCCGTAATCGTCATCGCCCGCCCGGATGTGAAGATCCTGTGTGCCAATGACCGTACCGTCGAGGTACTTGTCGATGTTCGTATCCGCGAAGTAGAGCGCCAGAGTGCTCTGGTCGATGAAATCTTCGTCCTGCGGCGTGTAGGTGTGCGTGCATGAGAGCCATTGTTGACAGGTTCGGTAGTGTGCCGGGTTTCTTTCTTGAAGTGGGGAGACCTGGTAATGGCAAGAACGATCGAGCGAGGTCTGTGGGAGCAGTGGCGGGCTCGGCTGCTGCGGTTCGAGATCTGGGACGGCACGGTGGGTGAGTTCTGTCGGCGGGAAGGCGTCTCTCAGGCGTCATTTTATCAGTGGCGGAAGAAGCTGCGGTCCGGTACCGACAGCCGTCGCCCGGCGGCTTTTGTTCCGGTTCTGCCTCGGATGCCGGACCTGGCGTCACGCACATCAGA
>CAYSJO010000554.1:0-5135 GCA_964431285.1 uncultured Planctomycetaceae bacterium | reverse complement strand
CTCCACGACTGGTGTGTGCGCGTGATGCGGAGCCATCTGGACCCGATGAAGAAAGTGGTGGGCACGCTGCGTACTCACCAGGACCTGCTTCTGAACTGGTTCCGGGCGAAGGGCCAATTCAGCGCCGGAGTGGTTGAGCGTCTGAACAACAAGGCGAAAGAGCCCATGAGAAACTCCTACGGATACCGCACACCAGAAACGCTGGAACTCGCTTTATACCACAACCTTGCAAAACTCCCCGAGCCGAACTTCACCCACACATTCTGCTGAGGAGGCTTCTTCAATTCGCCATAGTTGTTGTACAGACGCGTCCAGAGTCCACTCACAGGGTTCCGCAGCGTAATGCGGTCCGTCGTTCGCTCCTCTTCAACGTTAAGCACGGTTGTTGCGTTACCCAGGTAAATAGTCCATTTCTTTCCGGACGTATGTGTTATCCATGACTTGCCACACCCACCTGTATATTCCCAGACGGCTCTTTCGTCTTTCTGGCACTGAACGTCAGAAGACAGCGTTGAAACAAACAGCAAAGCATTCATCATGAGCACAGCGGCAAAGCGGCGTTTCTGCACGTGTGTGTTCGTCGGCATCTGGGGACTCCTAACGATCAACGACTGCCTACAAGTATCCCGCCCGTCACGTGAGTCGGACTAATTTGACGCTCAACTCGATGCCTGGCCCGCATCGAGCCTACGCTCGAAGTGGTGATAGTCGAGTACTTCATAAAGTTCTTCTCGGTTCTGCATCACAGGCAACAGGCGTTTTTGAGTCCCCTCGGTGCGAAGGGTCTCATAAACATGCACGGCCGCGGCACTCATCGCACGAAACGCAGTCAATGGGTACAACACCAAACGAATACCGGCATCCCTGAGTTGGTCGACTGTCAGTAACGGGGTGTTGCCGAACTCTGTGATGTTGGCCAGTACGGGGACGGACAGTGCCTGTGTGAACTGGGAAAACTGCTCCGCGTCTGTCAGAGCTTCAGCAAAAATCATGTCCGCGCCAGCTTCGATGTACCGCCCTGCTCGTTCAATGGCGTCGTCCACACCCTCCACTCCGGCTGCATCCGTCCGCGCCATCAGGACAAAATTCGCGTCCGTCCTCGCGTCGGCCGCCGATTGCAGACGGCCCACCATCTCACCTGTCGACACAAGTTGTTTTCCGGGACGATGCCCGCAGCGTTTTTGATCGACCTGGTCTTCAAGATGGATCGCCGCGACTCCCGCCCGAATCATCTCGCCGACAGAGCGTTCAATAGTCAGTGAACTTTCCCAGCCCGTGTCGCAGTCGACCAGAAGTGGAATGTCTGTTGCCGCGGTGACACGTCGCGCTTCCTCGGCCACGTCGTTGAGTGATGTCATCCCCAGATCGGGCAGACCGAATGCGGCATTGGCAACTCCGGCCCCCGACAGATACAGCGCTCGAAAGCCCGCATTGCCCGCCAGTTTCGCGCAGTATGCGTTGATCACACCGGCCACCTGCAAAGGCCGTTCGTCCTCAACGGCCTGACGAAATCGCTTGCCTGGTGAGTCAGCCATCAATCGAAACTCCGGGATCGACAAGAATCATCACTCACCCGATGCAATGTGCCACGTGCCATCTTCCACTCATGTTACTGTTCGACGGGAATCGCCCGACTGTAAAACTTGCCGGCGTCGTCGAAAAACAATCGGCGGGATTCATCCCAACTGTAGAACATGTGGCCGCCGTTGTAGTTCTTCGAGATCAGGTTGTTCTTCTGCTCGGGAGTCAGCTTCATCAGGCGAGCCAGACGACGACTTGCGAAGTAGGGTGTGACCAGGTCGAAGCAACCGTGAGCAATAAAGACCTGCATGTGCGGGTTCAGACTCATTCCGTAGCGGAGGTCGTCCATCGCGCCGATCAGCTTGCGGAAGACATGGTCGCCGGTGTCGTCTTTCCACTTCTCATTGACCTGCATGCTGAGCAGTCGGTAGTCCAGATCGGATTCGACTTTCAGTGTCGTGCGGAGCTGATGATTGATTGCTCCCGTAAACAGCCGGTCGAGCCCGGAGAGCGATGGATCGGGACCTTCGAACTGACTGCGGTCGGGAAACGGATCGACTGTCGAAACTGAAGCGTCGTAAAGACCACAGACACGTCGCTGCTCGCGCAAAAGCTCCCGGCAGAAAATGGTCGGGGTTATCCGTCCTTCGGCCCGAACGATGAGCGATTCAGGCAGACCTGTCAGGTCGGCGATGCGAATTGTGATGTCAGACTGGTCGTCCGCAGACAGACCCTCACCCTGAGTCAGCCAGCGTGGCAGTTCGGTCGTTGCGAATGTCTCCGCCATAGTCATCAGGTCGCTCTGACTGATCCCGTCCGGCACGTTCCTTGTCATGCCATGCTGGTGAGCGGCCGCGACCATCGACGGGAACACTTCGGCCCAGTGAGTCAAGTTGTAATCCGATCCAAACAGTCCATCGAATTCGATCGCCGGAGATATCAGCAGGGCGCCGCACAGGCCAACGCCGTAGCTCTGCTGCAGAGACCGAGCCATCTTTGCCACCCGAAAGCCTCCGTAGCTTTCACCGGCGATGAAGAGTGGCGATGTCCAGCGGTGATGCTGCGACAGGAACCGGCTGATGAACTCACCCAGCGAATCCAGGTCGCGATCGATTTCCCAGAAGTCCGCATTCTCCTGCGGGTCCGTTGAGCTCCTGTCGCCGTCCGACGAACCCGATCGACTCGAGGTCTCCTGAATAGCTCGGCTGAACCCGGTCCCAATGGGATCAATGAAAACGAGGTCGGTGAATGTCAGCCACGTTTCCAGATTGTCGACGATCCGTATGGGTGGAGCAGGCAGGCTTCCACTCTCTCCAAAGGCGACCCGTTGAGGCCCCAGTGCTCCCATATGCAGATACGCGGACGCGGCTCCTGGACCACCGTTGAAGACAAACGTCAACGGCCGATCCTGTCCGTCGTCCGAATCGACCAGATACGCGGTGTGAAAGACGTGAGCAACCGGCTTGTGAATCTTCCGGAGTGTCGTCCACTCAGCAATCGCGCGATACGGCATTTCGTCGCCGCTCAATGTGAGCGTGTGCCCGGTCGTCGATCCATTGGTTTGCAGGTTCCCCGACGCACTTGCGTCGTTGATGTCCGGAACGTCCGGCATTCTATTCTCCGTCTTGCAGTGGACTGGAATTCGGCGTTGTCGCCACGACAGCCGTCATCACTTGGGCGAGCCGGCGAGTCGATATCGCTGCTGCACTTCCGTTTCGGTCATCGCCCGCGAGTAGATCGAGAACCGATCGGTCCGGCCTCGCCACTTTCGGACCGTGCCGCCATCCCATTCGTCGCCCAGCAGCAGATGATGACCTGAATCCCAGTTACTGAAGTCTCCCTGCACGCGATTTGTGTTGATGGTCTGCTTCCCATTGATCCAGCAATCGAGCTGACCGGGTCGGTAGCTGGCAACGACATGCAGTCGCTTATTCGAGGGAATCGGGCCAAGTTTCACTTCAGGTTTCATACCGTTTTTTTCCCGTCCGAGTCGTTCTCAAACGCAGGAGCAGCTGGTCGCCTTCCTGGCCAATCGTGAAATTGCGTGAGTACTCATCGGCCGAAAAGCTCACAATTCGGGCGGGCTCGGTCTGCTTCGATTGATTCGACGTGAGCACAGCTTCAATACTGAGCTGGTTGTCGCGCTGACCGGCCTGAACGAGCGATCGTTCAAGCCCGGAAAGCAAAAACGCTCCCCCATCGAGCTGCAGTTCTCCACCAGATGCCAGCGTCGCTTTCTCACGCGGTTTCAGCGTCACCGTCGACGGTTGTGGAAAACCGACCAGAACCTGTCGGGAATCAAAGCCACGATCCCAGGCAACCGCCAGGCCGTCGCGAGTTCCCGGCCAGCCGCCTTTCAGCGGCACAGTCCGTATGGGCTTCACGGTAGTCGCAGTCGGCGGCACTGTTCCAGGACGCCTCGAAGCGGGCGACGTCTTTGCCACGGTGGCTCCGACTTTACTGGCCAGGTCTGCCGAGACGACGATGCAGCGGATGCTGCCAGTGCGATCACGGCAAATGAGTCGACCATTTGAAAGAACCACATGTGGCCACGCATCAGTCTTCGACAGGACCGACGTCGCGGCAAGTTGTGTGAACTTCTGCGGAGATCGACTGGCCGTTTCAACCAGCGACAGATCACCGTTGTTGGCATATACAATCAGGCGGTTGTCACTCGTCAAGATACACGAGCCTTGGGAACCAACTTTGCCACCCGACCACAGCTCTTTGCCGTTTTCAAGGCCCACACAATGCACTCCACGCCAGGCCCAGTAAATCCGGCCATCGTGGACGAGCGGACTGCAGACTCCCGATGCCAGCTCGTTCTCCCAGACCTTTGTTGCACCCTTTAATGACACTTTCACGCAGCACATCGCATAGTGGTTGTAGGCCGACGTGATAATCACCGAATCACCGGAGACTGCTGGCGTCGGGATGTTGTTGGCGAAGTCCGTGGTCCATGGATAAACGGCAACAGTCCTGCCAGCACTGGAACCATCGATCCGCGTGACAACCAGATTCCTCAGCGTCAGGACGGCGACACAGGGTATGCCCTCAACACGCATCGGGACCGGACCGCCCGTGTGTCCTGCCTCATCAAGGTTCTCGGACTCCCACAGTTGACGACCTGTCCGCTTGTCGAAAGCGACCAGGTTTGCCATCTCTCCACCGACCTCAACAATCAACTGGCCACCAGTAACAAGCGGCGAACTCATGTAGCCGTAGTCACGCCGTGTCTTTTTACGGACGGCGACTTCAGGACGCCTGTTTGCCTTATATTGCTCGTAGAGATTCAGCGACCAGACCGGCTTGCCGTCGAGTCGCGTGTCCCAGGCGTGCAGGTCGCCATCAACGCCTAGGGTGAACAGCAGACCGGTTTCCGGGTCGTACTCAGGCGTTGAACAGGCGCCGGAGTACAGACGCTGATCACCGACAGCGTGGCGACCGTAACGCGGCGAGTTGTATGTTCGCCGCCACAACTCTTTGCCACTGTCAGCGTGCAGGCAGATCACCGAGTCGCGGTTGCTCGACCAGCCGGTGAGGTAGACCCGGTCACCCACAACAATGGGAGACGAACTGCCATCGCCAACAGATGCCTGCCACAATTCGCCCTT
>CAYSJO010000553.1:0-2303 GCA_964431285.1 uncultured Planctomycetaceae bacterium | reverse complement strand
GACTGACGGAGAATGTACTGGTCGTGGTGATGGCTGAATTCGGTCGGACGCCAAGGATCAACGGATCGGTCGGTCGCGATCACTGGCCCAACGCCTGGTCAGTCGCCATGAGCGGCGCCGGGATCAAAGAAGGCGTCGTCGTTGGAGAGACGCTTGCCGACGGGACGGATGTGAAAACCGAGCCATACGACATCGGACACATGTTCCACACGTGGTATCACGCACTGGGCATCGACTCGAAGCACGCCGAGTTCATGAATGGGGCGCAGCCGCTACCGATCGCGCACGATGACTTCGAGCCGGTCAAAGAACTGCTGAGCTGACAGCAACCATCTCGCTGTTGTCATCGCTTTAAGTGCGTCAAACCAGCAGTCGCTCGATCGGCACAGCCGGGGGATCGCCGGGGAGATCACCCTGGTTCGTCACTGAAATCGGTCGGCCGATGTCGGTCTGGAACTCGTGCGTGTGATCGATACCCAGTGTCTTGAACACCGTCGCGTACAGGTCTTTGACTCGGATCTCGTCAACCGAGTCGTTCTTGCCTGCTGGATCGGTTTCACCGATGACCTGACCTCGCGTGAAACCGCCACCGCCAACCACGCAGGGGAACCACTTCGGCCAGTGGTCCCGTCCGCCCAGTGCGTTGATGTTGGGAGTCCGTCCGAATTCACCAATGCACAGCACCACTGTCGAGTCCAGCAGGTCTCGTTTCTTCAGATCACTCATCAATGCAGCGAAGGCGGGATCAAGTTGAGTGATCTGCGTCGTGCAACCTTCGAAATTCGACGCGTGTGTGTCCCAGCCATTCAGAATGACCTCGACCGCGCGCACTCCAGTTTCGATCAGTCGCCGGGCCACAAGGCAACCGCGACCAAAGTTCGAGTCTCCATAGGCTTTCTTCTCAGCGTCTGGAACGTCATCAAGTTCGAATGCCTTAAGTTGCTCCGTATTCATCATCTGCAGTGCTTTTTCGACCGTTAGTTGATGCAGTGTGCGGTCGGTGATCACTTTACGTCCGCGGGCGAACGCACGAGTGACGACATCAAGACTGGTCAGTCGTCGCTTCTGTCTCTTGTTATTTACCGGGGCACGCAGGTTGTTCAAGTTGCCGCCCGGGTTGTAAACACGAAACGCATCAAGCGTGTCGCCCAGAAAGCCTCCACGGGCAGGGAATGGCCCGTTGCTTAACGAGACATGGGCCGGAATCTTCAACTCTTCGGACACAGGTTTCCGCTCCGTCACAATGGAAGTGATCGACGGATGTACGAGTTTCGGAATTGGCCTGTATCCCGTTTTGATGAAATACGTGCCGCGTTCGTGATCACCTTCTTTTGAGGTCAATGTGCGGATGACATTCAGGTCACCCATCATCTCGGCCATCTGTTCCAGCCGACTGTCGATCTGCAGACCGGGAATGGCCGTGTCGATGGCGGCCGCTTCCATGTGACTGGTAGTCGAATTCGGATGCGGATCCCACGTTTCAAGCTGGCTGGGCCCTCCAGACATCCACAGGACCAGCAGCGACTTTTCGCGTTTCGGACCACGGTCCTGAGCCGCGCGGAGATTCATGGCTGGCATCAGAAACGACAGGCCCATTCCGGCGGCGGACTGAAGAATCGAGCGACGTGTGATTTCGATGGCCATGATTCACCCCGAAAGACTGTCTAAATCAACGAGCATTTCTCAGATACAAGCCCGAAGCGCAAACAAGTGAACCGGTTGCGATATGGAAGGGTTCATTCGCTTGCGCTTCGGGCTCGTATTCTCTAGTGATTCCAACTGAATTCAGGTGAGTTCAGCAACGCCCAGAAAATGTCCTCAACGATCGTGTCGCGCGCATTGCCCGTTCGATCACCGAGCATTTCCAGAAAGTGTGCTTCCTCAACAGGCGATGGTCGCCGAGATACGCAGACCAGGTACGCTGTCTCGACCACGTCTTCACTCGTCTCGCACATCCCGGAGACACGTCCGCCAGCGGAGAACCAGTCGGACTTGATCGACTCTCGTGTCATCTCGCCGTTCATACGAAGCAGAGCCTGCGGGATCGTGCCTGAACGCTCCACAAGTTCCTCGTCGCCCAAATCGCCATAGGCCTTCACGAAATTCTGCTCACTGAAGAATCGTCTCGCCCGCACAAACAAGTGAGAGTTCTGATCGATCGTCTGCACGAACTGCGCCTGCATCATCGATCCAATGACCTGTTCAGGCCGTAACCGAGTCATGGGAAACACCGCCCAGGTTTCGTCGAGCAATGCAAGTTCGTCTTCATCCTCAGACGGGTAGGCGCTGGCCAGACCGTCCGG
>CAYSJO010000552.1:0-10809 GCA_964431285.1 uncultured Planctomycetaceae bacterium | reverse complement strand
GACAGAGAATGGAGCTGTCGGTCCACATGCACCAATGCGGTCGTTTCGGTTGCGAAATTCCCTAGTCCTTGACATTTTTCGATCTCGGGTTACGTTGGGCTCGGAATTAGCTTGCGGCTGGTTTCGCCCGGTCGCTTCAGGAGGTGGTTATGCTGGAACTGTCGAGGAAGAAAAACGAAAGCATAGTCATCGCGGATTCTATTGTCGTGACCGTCGTAGACGTTCGGGGCGACAAGGTGCGCTTGGGTATCGATGCCCCTCGGGAGATTCCCGTCCATCGCAGCGAGGTCCATGCCGCGATCGCCGCGCGTGTTGACGAGCCAAAGACTGAAGAAAAAGTCGCCGAGTGAGTGGCTTCCAGGCCCTCATCCCTGACCGCCAGATTTCGATTGTCACAATTCACAGTCGATTTTGTGTGAAGCATTGACAGGGCCGTGACGAAAATTACTTTACGCGAACTTGCGATCGGCCCCATCGTCTAGTGGCCTAGGACTCCGGACTTTCGCTCCGGCAACTGGGGTTCAAATCCCCATGGGGTCAATTTCAGTGAGAATACCCGAGTCGTCCGGCTCGGGTATTTTTTTTTTGGACGTGCTGGGCAGTAAACGTTCTCGGATCAGCTAGACAGAGGACCAGAAATTGATACTGCGGTTGCCTGGCGTTCGCTGTTCGAAGGCTGGCCCGACGCCATACCACGCCAGGGGATGATTGTCACCGTTCTCAGCGAATCGATCCCATTCAAGAGATTCATGGTGTCCGGCGGCTTACTCGTGGTCGAGCGCGAAACGCCGGACCAGTACGGCACGCGTAAAGTCATACTGCCGTACGTCCAGCTTGCCGCCGTGCGGCTTACGACCACCGTCGAGCTGACGCAGTTCACCGCAATGGGATTCCAGCCGCCGATGTAAGCCAGCTTTCCGACGGGTGGAAGTGAAATTGCGTCGCAAGGATTACGGCTTTCCGGTGATCGGGTTGGTCAAACTGCGTGCATATCACAACCTGCACAGTTGATTTCGCCTTTGCAGGTTAACCCGTTTCCGCTGTGTCATGACCGTCAGACCTTGTCGGGAGGGTTCAGTCATGAGTCTGGTTTCTGATCTTCTATCGCTGGCCGACCGATTAGTTCAGATCGTTAACAAGCGCGACGTTTCAGATCGTGCGGTTTTTCAAGATGCGATCGATCCGTTGTTTACAGAACTCAGTGTGGTCGTACAGGATCTGCTGTCGATGTACCGTCCCATCACGCGGATGCTTGCCAATGTTGATACGAGCGTTAACGACACAGATGTTCGCGGGCAGTACGACACGATTGTTGACACGTTTCGAAAGCAGCGTGCCGAATCTCGGGCTGCCCGCGTCCGCACGGACGCCGCCGCGTGCGCCCTGATCGAGCATTTTGAAGACCGGGACGACGAATTCGCGAAGCGCGTCACACAACTGGCCTCACGGGTGCGCATCATCGTGGGTCGCGCTCACACCGATCCTCTCGATGACCAGTTCCCCTCGAGCGAAGAGGATTGCGCCGAGACTGGCGGTTGCACGGTCTCGATGGAAGTCGCCAGATTCCTGGACGACTGGCATGAGGAATTCACAATCGACCCCGATCCGAGTCACCCATCTGTCGAGACGACTCGGTCACGGGAATTCGCTGCCAGCGTCGTTTCGAAGGCCTCGGCCACTGAAGAGTCGTTGCTTGAGTTGCGACTGACCTCGTATTCGCCGCGGGCTGAGGAAGACTACTACCGCCTTCGATCGGCCGTTTCGGGAATCACCAAACGCATCAACTCTGCCTGGGAAGACGCAGCCTACATCTATTCGATGGTCCGTCTGTCGGTCCTTTCCGGCGACGACTGATGGCCATCAGGCTTCCTAACGGATCAATTCACGCACAGCCGTCTGAATGCCGTTGCTGTCGATCCCCTGATAGCCCATCTGCTGCCACAGGCCGCCGGAGCCCTCCTTGCACGTGCCGATGTGGTTGTAGTCGCCCTTGAAGCCGCGTTTCAGGAGCTCAGTGCCGAAACGTGATCCAAGCCCGGTGTTCACGTTGAACGACTCCGCCACCACGACCAGCGGCGCCGCAGCCAGCTTTGCCATCATGTCTTCGTCATATGCGTTGAGTGTCGCTTTGCAGACAAGTCCGACATCCACACCGTTCTCTTTCAGGTTGATAACGGCATCCAGGGCTCGGTGCAGTGTTTCGCCGAAGGACACAACATAGCCCGCTGTCCCTTCGCGAATCAGATCGTCTTTACCGGAGACGAACTCGTAACCATCACCGTAAACAGGCTGCTCATTGTCATCGAGAATGTCTGGCACCGCCGACCGGGTTGAAAAGATGAACCGCAGCCCGGAGTCACCGAAAATGCGTTCCAGGCAGGCCTTGAACTGGTGTTGATCGGCCGGGAAATACAGTCGCGTTGAGTCGTCGTCGGGCAGGTTGTTGGCCGCGAACATGTTGTTCAAACCGAAGTGGCATGTGTTGTCGGCCATGTCGTCGCAGCCAGCGTGCGAGAAGTGACAGAGAACATTGGACTTGTTCAGCCGAGCCATCGTGATCTCCGACACGATCATCTCGAGAAACGCCGAAAACGTCGCAAAAATACCCTGTTTGCCAGCTTCAAACCCAAAGCCCGCTGCGGCCGAAAAGTTGCCTCGTTCCATGATTCCACCGCGGACGAACACCTCGGGATGTTCTTTGCGGATGCTGTCGAGGCCGCACGATCCTTCCAGATCGCTATCGAATACGCGCACGGCAGCAATGCGTTCCTCTTCCGACATCTGGTCCAGCAGCCCGTTCACAATCTTGCCGAATGCAGAGCGGTTTTTGCCGGCTCCTGCGGAACCGCGGAGTGTTGGCTTGCCCGCACCTTTCGAAACGGATTTGAGATAATCAGCAGCCTCGGTTCGGCCCCGAGCTTCCAGATACTCGATTGCCGTGGCTGTCTTGATGACGTCGTGTCCGTGGTTTGAGCCTTCCAGTCCAGCAATTCCCGGGCACATCTTACGCTTGTTGATCAGAGCGATCGGACCATCGCAGGTCGCGGCTTTGCACATCCGGGTGTAGAGTCCATCGAGGTCCTCGCCGTCTCCCGTGTCGCACGTAATTCCATGGCCCTCGAGCGTTTTCGCAACGTCGTAGCCCGGCAGATAGTCGGATGGAAATCCAGCGATGGTGACATCGTTGTCATCAATCACAAGCTTGATATTGAGATGCTGAGCGACACACAGCCGCGCCGCTTCCGCATCGTTCCCTTCCATCTGCGATCCGTCGGAACCGAGCATGAAAACGGCTTTGTCCGGGTTCGCGATTGCTACGCCGTTGACCATCGGCCACATGTGACCGAGTCGGCCGGACGAGAATTTCACGCCTGGCGTAAAGTCACGCTCGGGATGTCCCGGCAGGTGTGATTCAAATTCTCGATAGTGCAGCAACCGTTCGACAAGCAGATTGCCTTCGACCACCGCCATCAGATACTGCGTTGCCACACGATGCCCAGCCTCGTCAAAGAACACCGGCAGCACATCGGGACTTCCACCTTGCTGGGCGTGCAGCATGAAGCTGTAAGCGATCATGACTTCCGGCACGGTGTCGTACGGCCCGCCCGTGTGTCCACCGAGTCCCTTCGCATCAGCGACTGCCGTGAAGAAAATGATCGCATCGCGACACAATTGAATATTGAATTGCAGCGATTCCCGCTGCTCGTCCGTCAGCGTTGGCTGAGTGGGGTCGAGCGGAAGACTTTTCAGCTCGGACAGATTGATTGGAAAGTCTGCGGTGCTGGTGTCAGTCGTCATGGCGAATTTGAACTATGTCTGGAAGTGCTGATCTGGAGAGGCCCAATTGCAAAGAAGCCCGGCCTGTGAAACAGCCGGGCTTCAGAAGTGCATGAGTCCAGTTTTTAGCCAATCCGGTGCTGACACGAAAGCAACTCAGCTGTGTGGATCGACCTCTACCGATGCGTTGCCGCGACGATTCGCCGCACTCGTTCACCGTCCACCGGCGCCAGCACGTTTCCCTCTTCTTTGGCTGATGTGCCCACGATCAGGCCAGATGCATTCTGCGCCAGTTCGTCAGCGTTTTCCGCATTGACGCCGCTTCCGACGAACACGGGAGTGCCGTTGGCGGCCTCTGCCACGCGACGCACGTGTTCGATATCGGTTGGCAACCCGGTTCCGTCACCAGATACGACGAGTGCATCCGCGTGTCCGCGGTGAATCAGGTCGCTGACCTCGGATTCCAAGGGTCGGGCCGCCAGAGGCGCCGAGTGTTTGACGTCCACATCTGCGAGCACGGCGATGTGATCCGACTTAAGTTCGGCTCGCAGTCGCATGAGTTCGTGAGCGTTGCCTTCGACAATCCCCTGGTCCGTCAACCTCGCTCCACACAGCACATTCACCCGAATGAACAGTCCGTCTGCCGCATGTGCAACTGCCAGGGCACTGCAGCCGTCGTTTCGTAACACGTTCACTCCAAGACTGACGTCCGGGAACTCCGATGCGATATCGCGGGCGAGGACTGCCATATGCGAGACAGTCGTTGCGGGGACCGAGTCCGGGAAGAACGGTGAGTCACCGAAATTCTCGAGCATCAGGAACGACACCCCGCCAGTCACCCAGGCCTCCGCGTCACGCAGAATCGAAGTGCGAATTCTGGCAACAGGGTTTCCGCCGCGGGGGCTGCCTGGCAAAGCCGGGGCATGCAGCATACCGATGACCACGGGTCGCTCAGACGAGATCAGCGGATGGTTATGCATGTCATTCCCGGACAGTACTTACAGAGCGGTTTGTTCTCAGACGAAAGGTGGCTTGTCCCCACGATTGAATCGACAGTCCCCTGTCCCGGTGGTTTACCGACGGTGGTCCTGATTGTGAACTTCATTTTCTCGCCCCGTTCCGTCATCCTGTTTTAAGGTTTCCAAGTCCGATGTTCACGACGCAGACCCGTCGTCGTTCCTAAAGGGCGGACAAGGCATGTCGCTCGCTGTTCAACCCGGTACAGTCGGAATCGCGTTCCTTGCCAGCGGCTTCATTGGAGCTGCTCTGTTTGTGCTGATTTGGACGGTCCGGAATACACTCTATTCGGAAGACCTCGAACAGGACGAAGAATGGAGATACGACGTCAATCGCATTAACGAGTTGCGGCAACACAGTACGGTGTATCGGGTGTTCTATCCGATCATCGTGCCACTCTCGCTGTTTAACCGTGGCATGTTCCACAGCGGTCTTCCGGAAGTTGAGCGAGAGATCCAGGCCGCCGGATTCTCTCGATTCTGGACACCCGAAGAATTCCTGGCCCGGTTGCAGGGCATCGCCCTGCTGAGCATGCCGGCGTACCTTTATGTCTGCGTCGAAGTCATGGGGGCTCCGGGGCTGGTCCTTACGTTTGTTCTGACCGGGCTGACGGCGTACTGGCTGCGGCGTCGGCTGGCTTCGCAGGCGCATTACCGACTGTTCCAGATTAAGAAGAAAATGCCCTTTCTGCTTGATCTGGTGACGTTGCTGATGGAAGCCGGGGCTACGTTCCTGAATGCGCTGCGTGAAGGCGTAGACGAGTTTAAGGATCAGCCTGTCGGTGTGGAATTTGGCCGAGTGCTTGCCGAGATCAGCATGGGCAAGAGTCGCGCGATGGCACTCGAATCCATGCGTGAGCGGCTGAGTGATGACGAGGTCACAGCGATTGTCGGGTCCATCATTCAGGGCGAGACCCTCGGGACACCGCTGGCCACTGTGTTTCGGACACAGGCCGACGTTCTGAGGATCAAACGGACGCAACGGGGCGAGACAATCGCCGGCGAGGCTGGTGTCAAAATGCTGTTGCCCAGTGTGCTTGTCATGGCGGCGACCGTCATCGTGATTCTCGGCCCCTTCCTGTTGGGCTTCATCAATCCGGAATTCATGTCCTGAAACCGGTTTCCAGCGGAAAAAGAGACTGATTCGTAACAGACTGCGGGCCACGTCATGTCAAAGAAGCGAGCCTCACGAAAACGCAGGCGAAGTGCCGGACCATTGGCTCAGAAAGTCCTCACGAAGGATGCCGTCTGGCTTGAGGCCCCTGTTCCGGCCGGGTTCTGGCAGTACGCGAAGAACCAGCGGCTGTACCTGATCTGGCTCGGGCAGCAGCTTGGCTTTCAGAAGGTCGAAGACTACTACCGCATTCGCACAGACGACTTCAAACAGAACCGCGGTGGCGGCGCCTTGCTGCACTGCTGGAACAGCTCGGCCGTGACGGCGGTCACGCAGACATTTCCTGATCAGGACTGGAAAGAGTGGCTTTTCGTCTCGTGCCCACGGTCCTTCTGGAAGCGGCCCAGAAATCACCGCCGCTATATGGAATGGCTTGGAGAGACGCTGGGCATCGAAGAACCGAATGACTGGTATCGAATCACGAACAGTGACTTTCGGCGCAATAAGGGCGGCGCATTCCTGCTGCACTACGACAGCACGATTTCCGAAGCCGTCAAAGCCAACCTGCCGAAACGCCGCTGGAACGAATGGATGTTTGGCAAGACGCCGAAGGGCTTCTGGGATGAGCGGAGTAACCGCGTGCGATATCTGAAATGGCTCGGCAAAAAGCTGGGATTCACGAAACTCGACGACTGGTACGGAGTCGCTCGCGAGGACTTCGAACGAAACTTCGGGAATCAGCTCATCAAGTACTACAACGGCTCCCCACTGGCGGCAGCCATGGACTGCTTTCCGAATCACAAGTGGCTCGAATGGAAGTTTGCCCGCGTTCCCGTCGGGTTCTGGAAAGTCCAGAATAACCGGGATCGGTATCTGGACTGGCTCGGTCGCGAGCTGAAGCTCAAAAGCGCCGACGATTGGGACCGTGTGCGGCGGACTGACCTGAAGAGTAACTACGGGGGTGGGCTACTAGCTGCCTACCGTTCGATCGACACACTGCTCAAAGCATGTGGTCGTCGCAAATCGGCTCGAAAGAAGGCCGCCCGGCGATGATGACACGGGCAGAATTGACCTGGAACGTCGCATCCGGTCACAATGGTCGCTTCCAGTGCCCTGCCCACTTGAGATTTCGACGCGTTCGTGTGAACGAGCGGCTCGTTCGAATTGATACGGATATGTCAGAGACGTTTATTCTCATTCCCGGTCGAACCAGCAAGCAGGGCACGGCGTTGAACGAGGGCAAGTACACGGACGGGTATCTGGCCGAGATCAACACCATGCAGATCGCTCCCCAGGACATGGAGCGGCTCGGCCTTTCAGACGGAGACAAAGTCCGAGTGTGGAATGACTTCGGAGAAATCACCGTCCCGTGTAAGACCGCAAAAGGTGACGAACTTCCGCCAGGACTGCTTTTCATAAGTTACGGCGATCAATCAAGCCGATTAATGCCAGGAGAAACGCACGGCACGGGCATGCCGGACAGCAAAGGACTCGACGTTCAGCTTGAACCCGTTGCCTGACGGCTTCGCTCAGGACGAACGGCAGTGCGTTGAGAGTGATCGGGACGGCTCGTACGAGCGCGATCTCTCGTTTCAATCGAATTAAGTCTGGGACGCCCGATCCTGGACGGATATATCGAGTGAACACGCTATGAGCACTGCGACTGCGCCACCGTCGTCCGAAACGGCCACGCCCGAGCTGAAAATTGTTGAGGACGCGACCTGCACCTTCTGTGGGTGCGTCTGCGACGACATGACACTGACCGTCGAGAACAACCATATCACCAAGGCGAAGAACGCCTGTGTGCTCGGCAAGGCCTGGTTTCTGAACCATCACGTCGAGGATCGTCCGGAAGCAACAATCGAAGGTCAGCCGGCCACTTACGCCGCCGCGATCGAACGGGCGGTCGACATTTTGGTCAACGCAACCTATCCCGTCACGTATGGGCTTTCCGACACCACCTGCGAGGCTCAGCGAGTTGCCATGGCGATCTCCGACTGGGTCGGCGCTTGTGTCGACACGACAACCTCCGTCTGCCACGGTCCTTCTGGCATCGCGTTTCAGAGCGTCGGAGAAATCACGTGCACGCTGGGCGAAATCAAGAACCGCGCCGACTTCATTATCTTCTGGGGTGGAAACCCCGCAGAAAGCCATCCCCGGCATTTCACCAAATACAGTCTGATGCCCAAGGGCCAGTTCGTGCCCAATGGTCGCAAAGACCGGACGGCTGTTCTGATCGATGTGCGCAAAACGAAAAGCGCCAAAGCTGCGGACATCTTTCTGCAACTCAAACCGCGTTCGGATTTCGAACTGTGCTGGGCGATGCGAGCGCTGGCCAAAGGCATCGATGTCGACCCGTCTGTTGAAGAGAGGACCGGCATTGAACTTGAGCGTCTCAAAGACGTCGTCGAACAGATGAAGCAGGCGAAGTTCGGAGTCATCCTGTTCGGCATGGGGTTGACAATGACCCGCGGCAAGCACGTCAACAGCGAAGCCGTACTGGCCCTCGCCCGAGACATGAACCAGCACACGCGCTGGACGGCCAAGCCGATGCGAGGCCACGGAAACGTGACCGGAGCAGACAACGTCGTCACCTGGTCGACCGGCTATCCCTTTGGCGTGAACCTTGGCCGAGGTTATCCGCGTTTCAATCCCGGCGAATTCACGTCATCGGATCTGCTCGCCCGAGGAGAAGCCGACGCCGCCCTGATCATCGCCTCGGATCCGATGAGCAACTTCAGCCAGCCCGCTCGCGACCACCTGGCAAAAATTAACTCGGTGGTTCTCGACCCGAAGGAAAGCGAAACGGTCAAAGTGGCGACCGTCGCGTTCACAACAGCAACCTACGGCATCAATACACCCGGAACGGTGTACCGCATGGATGACGTGCCCATCCCGTTACGTCCCGCTTTCGAGTCACCGTATCGCAGCGACTTCGAGATTCTGAAAGCCGTCGAACAACGCGTTCGCGAGAAGCAGCTTGGCGGAGAGTGACTGCTGCCAATCGCTTATTCCGAACGATTCTCTCACGTGATGAATGGTCTGAAATGCCTCAACTGCTTATCAAAGGCGGAACGCTTTACGACCCGAAGAATGGCGTCGACAGTGAAGTGCGCGACATCTGGATTGAAGACGGTCGCGTGATTCCGGCCCCGTCCGATCCGTCGGTGAAAGCGGACAAGACTCTTGATGCTGCCGGGTATGTGGTCATGCCGGGCGGCGTTGACATGCACTGTCATATTGCGGGGCCAAAGGTCAACACGGCCCGCAAGATGATGCCCGATGAGAAGCGTGTGTCAGCTCCTGTGAAGCGAGGGCGATTCACGAGATCGGGCACCACCGGTAGCGTGCCCAGCACATGGGCGACCGGTTATCTGTATGCCGGCCTTGGTTACACGACCGCGTTCGACGCAGCCGTTCCGCCTCTGGCCGCACGGCATACGCATGAAGAGCTGGAAGATACGCCCGTCATCGACAAAGGCTTCTACGTGATGATGGGCAACAACCATTACATCATGAAGCAGCTCCGTGATGGCGATCCGGACAAACTTCGCGCCTGTGTGGCCTGGCTGCTCAACTCAGCGAAAGGGTACGCAGCCAAACTGGTGAACCCCGGTGGTGTCGAGAACTGGAAAAGCGGCCAGGGTAATGCCGGAACGCTGGATACGACGGTCGACTCGTTCAATGTGACACCGCGAGACATCATTCGTGGACTGGCTCGAGCCGTCGATGAGTTGAAGCTGCCCCATTCCGTGCATGTGCACTGCAACAATCTGGGGCTGCCAGGGAATCACTCGACGACGTACGAGACCATGAAGGCTCTGGAAGGGCAGCGCGGTCATTTAACCCACATCCAGTTTCACAGCTACGGTGGTGACTCGAACGACCAGGCGACATTCGGGTCGGAAGTCCCGCGGCTGGCCGAGTACGTCAATTCGCATGACAACCTGACTGTCGACGTCGGGCAGGTGATGTTTGACAAAACCACATCGCTGACAGGCGACGGACCTCTGGGCTATTTCCTGCACAAGCTGCGCGGTCGCAAGTGGTTCAGCGGCGACACGGAAATGGAAGCCGGTTGCGGGATCGTGCCGATCGAATACCGCGACAAGTCAATGGTCCACACGCTGCAGTGGGCCATTGGGCTGGAGTGGTATCTGCTCGTCAACGACCCCTGGCGGATCGCGATGAGCACAGATCATCCGAACGGCGGATCGTTCATGGCATACCCGGAGATTATCGCACTTCTGATGGATCGCACGCGTCGACAGGAGGTTCTGGATCGTGCCCCGCCCGGAGTCAAAGAACGCTGCGGACTGGCTGAGTTGGATCGCGAATACTCGCTGTATGAAATCGCAATCATCACGCGGGCGTCTCCGGCTCGGATTCTTGGACTGGAGAGAAAAGGACATCTCGGTCCGGGAGCCGATGCGGACGTCACGGTCTACAGCCGCGATGACGACCTGCAGCGTATGTTCGAACTGCCGCGATATGTCATTCACCACGGTGACGTCGTTGTTGATGACGGAGAGGTTCTGTCGAGCAACGCTGGAACATTATTCCATGTTGAACCGGAATTCGACCTGGATGTCGTGCCTGACATTCAGGAGTGGTTCGAAGAACACTACACGATCCGCTTCAACAATTATCCCGTCGACAGCTCGTACCTGCAGAAACACGAATCCATCGCCCCCGGTGGCACGTAGGTCGGTCAACTGGTCGAGGTGGCGCAAAAATGGGACGCAGACGAACGCGGATCTGGCGGATTCATTTGCAGGTTTTGATTGAATGCAAAATCTGCGTTTTTCCGCGTCCCATCTGAGCCTCGTGGACCGTCAGGTCTCAATTTTCGGGTAGAGGCGTTTGAGTTTTGTTCTGGCTTTGGCAGTCGTGAACTGCCAG
>CAYSJO010000551.1:0-5002 GCA_964431285.1 uncultured Planctomycetaceae bacterium | reverse complement strand
GCTGGCTTGAGGAATAGCCGCCACCCACTCGCTCGTTTAATAGTCTCTCGAAACGGTATACTCGGCTCGTTCAACTCAACCACAGCCGCTGACTTAGTTAGGAAAGCTGCCCCCGTGCTCGTCGAAATGGAGCTGTCGCGGATCATTATCAGCGAGATTAATGACCAGCAGGTTGTCTATCTTCGTGAAATCGAGGGAGAACGCGCCTTCCCGATTCTGATTGGTTTGTTTGAAGCCACCAGCATTAACCGTCGACTGACCGCCCCGCCTCCTCCCAGACCATTGACGCATGATCTGCTCAAGCAGGTTATTGAGCAGATGGGGGGCGATCTGCAGGACATCGTTGTGACCCGAATGGTGGATCACACGTACTACGCTGAGTTGCGAATACGAATGCCCGATGGCGAACTGCTGAACGTCGACAGCCGTCCGAGCGACGCGATTTCACTGGCAGTCCATCACGACCCGATCCTGCCAATCTACGTCTCGCAGGATGTGCTCGACACGGTTGGGTAAAGTCGGTTGCGAGCCTGAAATTCCCGAGGCTGCCGGATGATTCTCGAGGGCATCGTCACGAGCCAGAATTCTACTGGCCAGGTCAACGTCGCCCCAATGGGACCAATCGTTGATGGCTCGCTGAGCCTGATACTGCGTCCATTTCAGACATCGACGACTTACCAGAACCTGAGGTTGCATCCGTTCGGTGTATTTCACGTCATTGACGACGTTTTACTCTTAGCCCAATCAGCGATTGGTCAGCTTGAAAAGACGCCTGCGACATTCTCAGCGTTGCGAATTCCGGGGCGCGTTCTGAAGTCGGCCTGTCGCTGGTTCGAATTCGAAATCGAATCGCTCGACGACTCCGACGAACGGACCCGCATCGAAGCCCGCATCGTGCATAGCGGCCGGTTACGGGATTTCTTTGGGTTCAACCGGGCGAAGCATGCTGTCCTCGAAGCCGCGATCCTGGCCACGCGAGTTCACATTCTGCCCGCCGATCAGATACGTTCGCAATTCGAACTGCTGCGGAGTCCCGTGGAGAAGACATCGGGACCGCGTGAACAGGCCGCGTTCTCACTGCTCGAACAGTACATCGCGACTCAGTTACAGGATCCTCGCCCATCATGAGTGCCGTCACGGTTTCGACCGGATCGCGTCTGCACTTCGGACTACTGACGCACCGACCGAAGTCTGGTCGCGAGTTTGGCGGTGTTGGCGTGATGCTTGAATCCCCCAGCTGGACGATTCGCGTCGAGCCCCGGACCGGTCACAGTGACAACACGGTCAACATTTCCGAAGATGCCGCCGCAGTGTCTCCCGATGCTGACCGGCGCGTGAGGCATATCCTTGCGACTTGTCAGCAAGACAATCGGGCATTGCGTTGCCCCGTGCAGGTGACCATCGAATCCGCGATCCCGTCGCACCGTGGACTGGGCTCGGGAACACAGCTTTCGCTTGCCGTCGCGCGCGGTCTGGATGTTCTGTTCGCAAACGGACAGCGTGCCGCCGATGAACTCGCCAGACTGTCGGGCAGAGGGTTGCGTTCCGCCGTTGGTACATGGGGATTCGAATACGGCGGTTGCATTCTCGAAGGCGGACGGACAGGACAGGATCAGGTTGGGAGACTGATCTCACACGTGCCGTTTCCCGAACAATGGCGATTCCTGCTGATTACGCCGCGGAGCGGTGCGGGACTCTCTGGTGGTGATGAGAAATTGGCGTTCGAACGGCTTCCAGGCATGTCTACCGAGCTGACCGGCGAACTGTGTCGCATTGCCGTGATGGAGCTGCTGCCCGCGATTCAGGCCGGCGACTTCGACGCGGCGGCGGACGGCCTGGACCGATACGGACAACTTGCCGGCGAGTACTTCATTCCAGTGCAAGACGGGGTGTTTCTGCATCCGACGATGAATGAACTGAGCGAACAACTGCGGGCATCCGGGGTGATCGGTTTCGCTCAGACGTCCTGGGGACCGACATGTTTCGTGCTCTGTCGAGACGAATCCATGGTGCTCGACGTTCGAAACACTGTGCATCAAATGTCAGGCAGCGATGAACTGCGGCTCGAGATTGCAGCGCCCCGAAACTCAAGCGCCATGCGATAACTGCCGTTGGAGCAAGTCAGCGGACCAGGACCTATGTATCACCCGCTGGCGGCTCGATGCCGAAATCCACGATGCTCAGCAGCGAGCGGAACGGCAGGTTGCGTTCGGCGAAGTTAGCGGCTCCGCCCTGCATGCGGTCCACGATGCCCACGACGTGCACAACTTCGCAGCCGAACTCGTGAATGCGATCGACGGCCAGCAGCGAGCTTCCACCCGTTGTCACCACATCGTCGATCACGACGACTCGCATGCCCGGTTCGATCGGACCTTCAATGTACTTCTGAGTTCCATGGCCCTTCGACTCTTTGCGGACCATGACTCCCACAATCGACTGACCACGATCCGCGGCCGCAGTCAGGACGCCCCCGATGATCGGATCGGCTCCGATCGACATTCCACCGATCGCGTCAAACTTGACATCCGCAAGCATGTCGAGCAATCCCTCACTGACAAGCTTCAATCCACGAGCGTGCAGCGTGATCTGTTTTCCGTCCAGGTAGTAAGTCGACTTCTTACCGGACACCAGTGTGAAGTCGCCGAACTTCAGTGCCCGGTCGCGAAATAACTGAATCAACTCGTCCCGATCAAACATTCTGGCTTGTCCTGTTTCCGTTCTGGCCGCGGTCAACACCTCAGGTGGGTTAATAGCCCACCCGCTTCAGTGAGACAATCGAGTCACCATTTCAAACAAACGGGGCGGCCGAAACATGCGTTCGACCGCCCCGAGGCTCATCAGTTTCGAATCAACAGCCCACTTATTCCTCGTCCCGAGCCTCGTTAGCGCCACGCTCTTCGTCCCGCTCACGGCGCTCTTCGCGTGCGTCGTTGCCCCCACGGTTGCCAGTAATTTGACGCAGAAGCTGCCGCAGCTCACTGAGCTGGCCAGTCAGTTGCTCAACGCGGTTTGCCAGTTCGTCGACGCGGCGTTCACCATGTTCGGCTCGCTCTCGCTCGCCGTCACGTTCTCTTTCTCGGTCGCGATCTCCATCACGCTCACGCGGCTCATCGCCATCATCTTCCTGTTCCGTCAGGGCCAGCAGGGCCGCATCCAGGTCTGATTCGAAGGCAGCCGTTCCTTCGGCGGGTTTCTCATCCTGAGCCCATGTCGTCAGACCGAATCCAACTCCGACGACCACAGCACTGGCACAAATCAATCTCTATTGAGCGTACATCGATCATTCTCCTTCGTGGGGCATCAGGAGTTCGGCGGCGTGGGTACGCCGCCGATGGAAACATCAATCGTTAATTGCGGTCGACTCGGTTCACGAACCCGAATCACGATAAGCCAGCTCCATCAGGCGATTGACTTCGCGTCCCTGCTCACCGGGAATCTGCGATGGCTGCTGCTCGAGAATGGCCGACACGAAGTCAGCAATCAATGGAGCGTTGAAATTTGAATCAGGTGGATGCGACTCAATGGTCTGCTCGGAACCGCGTTCGACGGTGAGTTCACCAGCATTCAAGGGACGGCTGACCAGACGACCCTTCGTGCCGAGGATCGAGAATTCATCGGGGTCTGTGTTGGCACCGAAAAAACACTGTAATGATCCAAGGGCACCCGCTTCAAACTGCAGCACAGCCGTGACTGCGTCGTCCGCGTCGTAGCTTGCGGCCACTGTCGAGCAGAACGCCTTGATACTCCGGACAGGCCCAAAGAGTTGCAGGAACAGGTCCAGCCGGTGACTGCCGATGTCCATCAAGGCTCCACCACCACCCTGTTCCGGGATAACTCGCCAGTAACCAACCTCGTCCGGGTTAAGCGCAAACGGTGTCGACGTGACCGCTGACACCGACAGCACCTTTCCAATCTCTCCGGCTTCCACCAGCTCTCGCATGCGACGAATGACCGGATAAAACGGCCGGTAAAATGCGACGCCCAGCCGCACAGTGTGTTCTGAGCACGCCGCGATCATCTCGTCACACTCGGCAACGGACATCGCCATCGGCTTCTCGACAAGGACGTGTTTGCCTGCTGCTGCCGCTGCGAGTGTCTGCGGTCGGTGAAGATTCACCGGCGTCGCGATGTAGACGGCGTCGATGTTCCGAGAACCAATCAGGTCGCTTGCAGACTCAAAGGTCTGCGGCACATTGAAGTCGTTTTGGAATTCCTTCAGCTTCAACGGATCACGGCGATTGACGGCCACTAGTTCGCTGCGTGGTTCCTGCTGAATAGCACCGGCTACGCGTTTCCGGGCGACGTCTCCGCAGCCGATGATGCCCCAGCGTATTATCATCAGGTGACCTTCCAGACGGTGAGAGTCAGGCAAGTGAAAAGCGTGCGCACAAGGCCGACGATCATATCGTCGCGCACAAAAAAACCGCAGTCGGCAGGAAGGTCGATTGCGGTCAAACAGGTTGTCGTCAACCAAGTCAGGTCGACGTGTCAGGATTTCGAACTCTCGTCCGATTCAGTCCTCACGCCGATCGAAATTCTTCGCGGCTGAGATTCAGCCTTACGGGCGATGTTCAAAGTCAGAACGCCGCTGTCGAGTTCGGCCGTGATGGACGACGGATCCAATGTGTCGTGCAGTGAAATCGACCGCTGGAATTCGCCGTAATGATGCTGGCTGACTTTCAGCTCACCATCCCGTTCTGGTGTGTGACGTTGACCCGTGATGTGCAGGACACCGTCTTCAATCGACAGATTGAGGTCTTTCTCGGCGACACCCGGCACATCGACCTCAATCGCAACTCCGTTTTCTGACTCCCAGACCGACAGGGCAAGTCGCCCGTCACAGCGGACGGCGCCCGCGACAGTTCCAAGCGCAGAGTTAAACTCCCGTCGCAGGCCCTCCAGTGACGAGGGTGACAAATTCCAGGCACGTGAGAATGGTGATGCTGGCAGCATGGCTAGTCTCCAAATCGAGTGGGAATGTGGGGTCAACTTTCAATCACCG
>CAYSJO010000550.1:0-6315 GCA_964431285.1 uncultured Planctomycetaceae bacterium | reverse complement strand
GCCTGCGTAAGCGTGTACGGCGTGGCACCGACAAGTTGAATCGCGTTGGACAACGAATCCCCGGACTGAGCCAGCGCGTTAACTTCCATAACGGCCGCCCGCAGTGTTCGTCGACCGAAAGCGTCAGCCACGAATCCGTCACCGGGATTGATGTCGATGCTGTCTTCCGTGGAGTTCAGGAAATAACCACCGAATTCGTATGCTCCGATATCGACCGTCCCGTCACCCAGTGTCCGCGTAATACCACGTTGATCAACCGTGGCCGTCTGCGGGCCACCGCCATCGATCGCGAAGTTCTGTGCGATCAGCCCGGGCCCAGGTGAGATCAACGCGTGAGTCAACGTTGGGCCGCCATTATCCGAAAGGACTGGCTCACCGGTCAGAGAATCGGTTTCGAGAATGTCTGCGACATCGATTGGTGCCGCCGCGGTACCGGCGGAATCACCATTTGCGTTGGGCGTCCCGGCCGGAAAGACCGTGGTCACGTCGGTGTTGACACCGATCAGGTTGTTGCCCGCACTGCCAATGTTGGTCAGAGTGCCGCCCGGTGCTGTCACATCCGACAGGGCACCCCCGCCGGTCATGTTCGAGACAACCAGTGTGTTCTTCAGAATGGTCCGGCCAATTGCGGCAGAGATACCGCCACCCTGTGCGCCCGACTCATTGCGTGTCGCAGTGACATTCACCAGCCCAACACTGGAAAGCAGGGTGATTACTGCGCCAGCATTGTGAACGGCAGGCGTCGTCCCGTTAATGCCGCGCAGAACGGTCAGCATATCGCCGTCGACTCGAGTGACCCGCAGTTCTTCCGAGTCGATCTGAATATCAAAGACTTCGAGAGGTCCAAAGTCATCGGCATCCGCAACTGTAATGGTCGATGCAGCAACCGTGACACTGGCGGAAAGCGAACTAAGAAGTCCGGGGCCGGTCGACAGACTGGCATTGCGAAGTGCGCCCCCGTCGAAACTATCCGCAATGTTTCCGGACAATGTGCTGCCGGTGATCTGAACAACACCCGCACCAAGAGTGACAAGGGCACCACCGGTCTGGCCGGCCCGGTTGCGTTCGTCGAGTCCAGTCGACGGATCATCCAATCCGCCAATCATACTGTTGATAATATGTAGGCTACCGACGTTGCGGATCGCACCACCATTGTTGGTGGCATCGTTATTAGTGATGGTTGTGTCTTCGATCACCATCACACCGTCGTTGTTGATCGCACCGCCATCATCCAGCGACACGTTGTCGCGGATAATGCTGCGTCGAATCACAACTGTTCCACCATCATTCCGAATGCCGCCGCCGTCCTGACTGCCGATGACTCGCCCACCGGTGACTGTGACATCTTCCAGAATCAGCGATGCACCCGAAAGTACATGGAATACACGTTCGATACTGGCGGCGTTGATGATTGTGGAACCCGCACCGGTACCACGAATCGTCAGTGATCCTGTGATGTCGGTGATATCGAAATCGCCCGTCAGTCCGTTCTGTTCGCCGATGCCACCCTGGCTGATCGAGTAAGTTCCCGCCGGCACAAAAATGACGTCGTCGCCCGGCAGGGCGTTGGCTTCGTTGATGGCCGCTCGCAATGTCATGTTGCCGTTTGCGTCCTGGGGACGCTGATCTCCGGGCGTCGCGTCCGGCGCATCGCTGAAGCTGGCCACTGTGATTGTCGTAACCGTATTCCACGTCTCCGAGACGTCGCTAAGCACATTGAACGGTCCGTCGGAGATTTCAGAACCCTCCGCGACCAACGTCAACGTGTACGCCCCGTCCGAGCCTGTCACGCTGGTCAGATCGATGAAGTATTGCTGTGCCCCCAGGGGGCTTTGCTCAACCGTAATCTGCCGCAGCGAGACTGGAACCGATCCGTCACCGGAATCGCGTGTCAATCGGAAGTCGCCAATGTCGACACCGGTCACCGCGTTATTGAAATCAATCGTCACCTGCTCAACCGCCCGCAACCGCGGATCGGGCAGCACATTCTGAATCGTCGCGAAGAGGTCCGTCGGGACCTTGGTCCACGACTCTGACGCCTCGGTTGCAAATGCAAGCGAGGACGCATCAACGATTCCTGAACCTGCCGCGGTCAGCGTGAGGACATACACTCCATCCGTACCGGTCAGTGAAGTCAGGCCGGACACAAGATACTGCGAGGCGGAACCAGGCGCCGGATTTACCTGCACTCCGGCGGCTGCCAGTCCAAGGTCGTTGCCGTCCCGGGTCAGTGAGAAATCGGTGATGTCCACGCCGCTCACGTCTTCCGCAAAATTGACGATAATGGTGTCGACGGGGACCTGTCGTGGATCAGGGTCCACGGCCACGATCGATGCGATCGGCGGCGTCGTGTCTTCACCAATGGACCAGAGATCGAGTGCTGCGACATTTGCGACGGCCAGCGAACTGTCAGCCACAAGGTCGTTGCCGGCGATGTCCGTAATGCTCGTCGCGGATGAAATCCGTAAGTCGTAGTTGCCGTCCATCGTCGTGACCGACGAAAGGTCCACGGTGTACCGTCGACCCGACTGCTGCGTGATCGTCAGACCAGAGAGGCTGACTGCGACTCCGTCACGGAACAGGTCCAGATCGGTCTCGGCATTCGTGAGATTCAGTCCGGTGACGTTCTCATTGAACAGGATGTTGACTAGGCTCACCTCGATGGTACGTGGGTCCGGAAAGACGTCGACGATGTCGACGGTCGGTGCCGTGTTATCAAGCTGCCAGGTCGCCGTCGCATTCGCCGGGAGTTCGATTCCCGCGTCATCTACGATGCCGGAATTCGATGCGACCAGAGTAATGCGGTACGTCCCTTCGACATCAGTCAGACCGCTGGCGCTGAGGTCCAGCGTGAAGCTGTCGTCGAGACCACTGGTCGGACTGTTGGCCGTGACCGTGCCGCCGGTAATGGCCACTGTCTGGAATCCACTGCCCGTGTCGCGTTCAAGGCGGAAATCCGAGGTATCGACCGTCGAGACGACAACTTCTTTCGTGAACGTCACCGTGATGTCGTCGGCCGGATCAATTCGTGGTGTGGTGGCCGCAATGGTCGCTGTGGGTGCAGTGGTCTCGACAGACCATGTGTCGAGCTGCTGCAGCGTTGTCGGCAGGAAGTTCCCCGCCAGGTCGCGGATCAGCGAACCATTGCCGTCGATACTGAATACGTAGGTGCCTGGAGCTCCGGTCACGAGATTCAGATCGATCTGGTAGCTGTCCGTCGCAACCTGCGTGACCGCCAGGCCGTTCAGGGAGACCGCGTTGCCGTTGAGTGTCAGGTCGAAGTCTGTGATGTCCACGCCCAGCACAGGCTCGGTGAAGTTAACCGTGACGATTCCCACCGGTGTGCTACGCGGATCAGGATCGATCGTCACTGTTCCCGCTACGACAGCCGGGACAGTTGTGTCTGTGAACCATTCATCATTCGCACTGACTTCAATGCGATTGGTTACGAAGTTCCCGCTCGGGGTAGGCCCTCCAGCCGGAAAGACGGAGTCAATGATCGCATCGTTGTTCGTCCGGAACAGTCGTTCCCACGTATCGCTCGACGTGCTCGTTAACTGGTAGGCATTCCCTGTCGCATCGGCAATGCCTCCCGCGTTGGTCAGCGTGAGCGTGTAGTTGCCATCGACGGTCGGGAAGGTCGATAGAACGGTCGATTCAATATCGCTCAGGTCGAGGATGTACGTGCTCGCGAAAACTTCTATTCCAGTTGCGAACGCTGGCACGGGGACGCCGTCTTCGTCGACTGAACTGATCGGTCGTACGGGCAGGGTGCCCATCGAATCAACCAGGGCGACCGGTTGTGCCCCGTTTCCGTCACCAATATCCAAGGTGAGTGTGAAATCAGTCGACGCATCGAACCGATCCACGCCTCGAACCGGTTCGGCAAACTGAATCGTCACCACGCCTGGATTCTGCACGCGGGGATCGGGATCGATCGAAAGAATCTCTGCAGTCGGTTCTACGCTATCCTGCACCCAGGTGTCGACGGCGTCGACAGCCAGCTGCTCGTCATCGCCAGCCGCACGAATCGACGTGCCGCGGTTGAGTGTTAACGTGTAGGTTCCATCAATCGACGGGAGCGGCAGCGGCGCCGTGGGATTCGAACTGGTGACGGTTCTGAGATCAAACTCAAAGACTGTGCTGCTGCTTTGAGTGAGAGTAATTCCGGCCAGTGGGACATCCTGCGGACCACTGCCATCTCCTGTGTCACGGGTCAGTGTGAAGAAGTCCGATGCCAGTTCACCGTCCAGCGACGTTCCGTCGAGCTGTTCCACTGGCTCTGAAAACACGAACGTGACAGTGGTGACCGCCGACGACCGCGGATCGGGGAACACATCAATGATGTCTGGTGCCGGACCGGTGGTCACCACAGTGAAGTCATCGTTGGCCGGGAAGCTCAAGCTCAGACCCTGGGCATCCTGAATCCGCGACGGACCTGTTGTAATCAGTGTCAGACGATAGTCGCCTGGAATGCTCGTCAGGGATGTTAGACCGTCCAACTCAAACAACGTGGAAGTGAGTGCCGTGGCCAGAGATTCGTCAGCGGCTGTCGAGGGATCGTCGAGTGGTGTCACGCTTGCGATGATCGGATCGATCGGTACGGAGACAGGGCCGAATCCCGTGTCGCGCGACAACTGAAACTCAGTGATGTCAACTGTTGCCTTCAGGACTGGTTCGCTGAAGCGGAATGTTACGGACGGCACGGGAGAGTTCCGCGGGTCGGGAGTCACATCCAGCAGGTCCACCGTCGGTGCAGCGGCAGCCCGGACCCAGGTGTCGCTGGCGTCGGCGAGAATCGAAAGACCACTTGTGCGAATCACGTTCACGACCGAAAAAGGTCGTCCAACGCGATCGATGATACCCGGGTCAAATTGAACCGAACTGCCACCGGAAGCGTACGACCCGACCGCAGACGTGACCGGTGTCAGCAGCGTCCGGTCTGTCGCCAGCCGGAAGTTGTCGGCGTCGACCGTCAGGACTCGAAAGACACCGTTCACAGGGGTAGCGCCAAGGTTGGCCGTTACGCCCTGGACAGAGACCGTCTGGCCTGTCGACAGACCGTGCCCCACGATATTGAAGTTGACCTGATTTGTGGCAGCCACAATCGACACGCCGTTCGGCGTCAACTGCGAACCCAAAGCGGCAGTCCGGGGGGCGAGTAGCGTCAGCCGGTACTGTGCCTCGATGTCCGTGACCGTGCTCAGATCGATCGAGTAAGTCGACGGAGTGATCTGCCGTACTTCCAGGTTGGCGCCGATTTCGGACAGGTCAACTCCAATCGGTCCACGGCCATCGTTGAGGTCACGCGACAGTGTGAAATCGAAGATGTCCACCCCAGTGACGTCTTCGGTGAAGTTGATCACGATATTGTCCACAGGCCCCTGCTGAGCATTGGGAGTCACGGGAACAATCGTGGCCTCCGGCAGTCGCCCGTCGATGATCAATTCGTAATCGCCATCCAGACTGGTCGCAGGTCCCAGATTGACAGTGAATTGTTGAGCGCTGACCTGCTGCAACAATATGTTGCCAACATCGACTGCCCTGCCGTCACGCAGCAGCAGCAGGTCGTCGACATCCAGCCCCGTCACTGGCTCCGAAAAATTCAGAGGCACAACTCCGGTGTTGGTCGCTCTCGGATCCGGAGTGATATCAACGACGTCACCCGTCGGAAACGTCGGCGTCAGTGGATCGGTGAAACTGTCGTCGGTCGATGCGTACGTTCCACCACCCGTAAAGGCACCGGCAGCAGCGTTGCCCGGGGTCAGAAACTGGTTCACGCTCAGAATCGAGCCGGCCGAAAGGATCTTAGCGCCGTTGGCAGCCGGGACGCCCTGCACTCCAGTGATTGTAATCTGTCGATTAGGAGACAGCCCATGATTGGCCGCCGTCACGCGCAGCTGACCAGCCGGAATGGCCGGATCGTCCGCGTTTGACTCCACATTGATAATCGAGCCGCTGCGAGTCTCGTTCGGCGTCCAGATGTCGTAGGAGCCACCGGAAAAACTGCCACTGCCGCCCGAAAACTCGTCGGCGGCAGTCGGCCCCTGGGTATCGAATCCCTGAGCAATTCGGAACGTTGATGCCGAGCTGATGCCCGGATAAAGGAACGTCGGCGCAACAGTATTCGCAAGTGTTGGATCATTCCAAACCACCGTGCCGCCATTGGAAAACTGCGGACCGCCGTGACCCGCGTTGTTGGCAAGCTGAAAGGTCCCACCCCCGACGTTGATCGCCTGCTGAATGCCATTGGCCGAGTGCAGCCCGCCGCCGATGGCATTTACGCCGCTGATCTCGACGAACGATAGATTCGGG
>CAYSJO010000549.1:0-3375 GCA_964431285.1 uncultured Planctomycetaceae bacterium | reverse complement strand
AAGAACAATCTCAAGTGGATTGGTCTGGCTCTGCACAACTACCACGACGTGCATAACACGTTTCCACCAGGTTGGGTTGCCGTTCGAAACAGTGACTCCCGCACGCAGACTCCGTTGGGTGGGGCACACGGTTGGAGCACTTTCACCCTGCCCTGGCTCGACCAACCGGAACTGTACGCTGGCTTCGACTTCAACCAGCCGCTGGGAGTTGGAGTCAACAAGCCACCGCTTGTTTCAACCACGCTGACCATGTTCGACTGTCCCAGCAACAAGAAGTCTGAGCTGGCAACCACCAGCGGCGTCATTCCCGGACTGGCAACGACGAACTACCTGGGCAACTTCGGAGTCGGGCTGCCGACGGTGTTTGGCTCGGACACGGCTCAACTGCAGGGGATCTTTGGCGCTAATTCCCGCATACGGTTGCGTGACATCAAAGACGGGACATCCAGTGTTGTGCTCGCGGGAGAACGATGTGTCCCGGAAAAGGGCAGCGACTGGCCGGTCGATGCTGTCGCAGGCCGATTCAATTCCTACTGGTTTGGAATTCCCAGCAAGAACACAGTCAGCCCGCTGTCTATCGTCGCAACCGTGACTGGCGACCTGGCCGCAGGCAGTGGCCCGCTCCGCACAACAGGCGAGCTGACGGCACTCGGTACGAACGCGGCACGTGGCACTCTGACGTATTTCGGAATCAACCAGTCAACCGACGAGACCTCGCTGGGAGATTTCGACCAGGTCACCGCCGGATTCAGCAGCCAGCATGAAGGTGGCTGTCACGTGCTGCTGTCAGACGGTTCCGTCCGATTCATCAGCGAGGAAATCGATCGACGCATTTTCGTCAATCTGATGCGCCGGTCCGACGGTGCGCCACTTGGAGAATTCTGACAACCAAAGGGGCCAAGCATGTCTACTGCTACTCGACGCGGTGCCTCGATTCTGGATGTCGTCGTGACCATTGGCATCCTGTTGGTTCTATTTGCCTTGCTGATGCCGGCGTTCAACAACAGCCGTGTTCCGGCTTTCCGGAATATGTGTAAGAACAACCTGAAGCAGCTTGGGCTGGCCTTGTACAACTATCACGACGTCCACAACAAGTTTCCTCCCGGGTGGGTCGCCGTTCGTAAGCCTGACAACACAATCGGGAATTCCGGTGCTTACAGAATGGGGAACGCAGATTCCGCCATTCTAGACCAGCAGCCTCTGTTTCAGCAAATTGACTTCAGTCAGCCGTTCGGAAGCAACACACGCGAGCTCGATGGGAAGCTGCGAGTCGTGCGCCGTCGGTTAACCGTTTATCAATGCCCAGCCGACCCCGGTGCCTATTCAGCCGCCTCAGAGCTTGGTCGGACGAGCTATGTGGGTAACTTTGGCGTTGGTCTGCCAACAGGCCCAGGCCCGCTCAGTCTCCCGGAGCGAGGTCAGTACGTGCACGGAATTTTTGGGCGTAATTCAAGTGTTCGGTTTGATCATATCACTGACGGTACATCGAACACTGTACTGGTCGGCGAACGGCGACTGCCGACGAAAGGGCGTGACTGGCCGGAACATGGCGTCGAGGGCAGCTTTAGATCTTACTGGTCCGGCATTCCGAAAGTTGGCAGAGTCAGCCCGTTGTCGGTTGTCGCGACCGCCGCCAGCGGTGACGTCACCGATACGTCGCTCCTCAACCGCGTCGGTGAATTGGCTGGGCAACTGCCCGGCCTGTCCGCAGCGTACCACACACCTGACGTCGTGGTCTCTTGCCCGACTTTACTGGCCGGCGTCCGAACATTCCTCGGAACCGGCGGGACGGGAGTTCGTGAGCTTGGTGTTCCTTGTGAACGTGTCCGTATTTGCCGGTATATGCGATCAAGAGAGCGCTCCCTCGCAATCTTGACATAACGTGTTGCGCGGATGATTGATAATGCGTTCCGGATTCGTACACTGGAAATCTCCCGCTCGGACGGAGCCATCCCGGGTCCCTTTCTTTACCCACCATCCTGCCAACTGCCACCGCTTCCCACTTCACGGCAGTGGATTTCCGTCACGCTCAGAGCCATTCCATGAACTACCACGTGTTGTTGACCGGAGCTACCGGTCTGCTGGGGCGTTACCTGCTTCGCGATCTCGCTCAGGCCGGTGTCCCGGTTGCTGCTGTTGTCCGTCGATCGCGACGAAAGAGTGCGGAAGAGCGGGTCGCCGAACTGATGGGGACCTGGGATCGCATTCTGGGTGAGGAACTGCCGCGTCCGCACGTGCTCGAAGGTGACCTGAGCGAAGACCGGCTGGGACTGAGCGACGACGACCTAGCGTGGGTCGGCGAACACTGTGACAGCATGCTGCACAACGCCGCCAGCCTGGCGTTCATCAGCACGGACCCAGAAGGCGAACCGTGGCGGTCGAACGTCAAGGGCACAGGCCACGTGCTGGACGTCTGCCGTGAAACGGGCATTCGCGATTTTCACCAGGTGTCAACTTCATACGTGTGCGGACGTCGCACGGGGACCGTTCTCGAATCCGAACTTAATGTCAGTCAGGAACTGGGCAACGATTACGAACGCAGCAAGGTGACCGCCGAAGAGATGGTGCGTGAGGCTGACTTCCTGAGTCCGCCAACGGTGTATCGCCCGGCGATCATTGTTGGTGATTCCACGAACGGGTTTACCACGACATTTCACGGTTTCTATGCGACGCTCCATCTGGCCTACACACTGGTGAAGGCGCAGGACGCTGAACTTGGTCGACCGACGGACGAATTGACCCGCGTGACTCTGGATGGCACAGAGAGCAAGAATCTTGTGCCAGTCGATTGGGTTTCAGCTGTCATCTCTCACATTTTCACGAATCGGCAGTTTCACGGTCAGACCTATCACCTGACGCCATCCCAGCCGACCGGAGTCAGTGTTGTCCGGGACGTGCTGGAAGACGCGTATGGCTTCAAGGGGTCTGTGTTTCACGGCTACGGGGCAGAAGTTGAGAACCCGACTGAGGTTGAGCAGCTCTTCTACGAGCATCTCCGCGTGTACGAGTCCTACTGGCGGGACGACCCGACATTCGACAGCCGAAACACCGCCGCCGCAGCACCGCATCTGGCGTGCCCGAACGTCGACAGGAACATGCTGCTGATGATGGCGGAAAAGGCCATTGAAATGGACTTCCGCTTCAAGGACGAACCGTGCCCGATCGTCGAGGCCTCGTAACTTTACGACAGGCCACACAGCGGTGCGCAGCCGGACCGGCGGGCAGTAGCCCGTCCTTGTGAAATCTCCCCGTGGCGGCGGCCGACGCAAGGGACTTTGCGGTCGTTGACAATGGCAATCCGCCGATTACACTCGCCGCGCCGCGTCTGGGGCTCGGGCCGGTTTCTGTGAAAGTTTTGCTCCTCAACCCTGACCG
>CAYSJO010000548.1:0-4326 GCA_964431285.1 uncultured Planctomycetaceae bacterium | reverse complement strand
CTGGCGGACGCGATCACTGGCCCGAATGCTACAGCTTCCTGATCGCCGGCGGTGGTGTTCGTCCTGGCCAGGCGTACGGAGAATCCGACCGCCACGGCGCGTGGCCGAAACGCGATGCAGTACACCCGTACGATCTGATCGCCACGATCTATGGAGCTTTGGGAATCAACTCGGCCACTGAGTATCACGACACACTCAACCGGCCCAGGCGGCTCGTGCAGGACGGTCGCCCCATTACCGGTCTGTTCTGAGCAACGTGGTGAGCACCACTACTTTCCACGGCGCAGCCAGCCGAACAGGCCCTGCTCCCGACGTGCCTGCACCGCTTTGCCGTTGACGAACCTCTGCAGGTCGTCCGCCAGTTGCGCGGACGAATGATAACGGCGCACCGGCTCGCGCTGGGTCGCCTTGCGGACAATCGCGTCCAGTCCCGCCGGGATCTCGCGATTCACATCGCGGGGACGCTGCAACTGGCCTTTGGAGATTTGCTCGACCAGCGACGTGCGATCATCGGCGGGGAACGCCGGGACGCGCGTCAGCAATTCGAACAGAGTGACTCCCAGCGAGTAAATATCACTGGCTGCACTGCAGATGCCATGAAACCGTTCCGGGGCCATGTATCGTAGTGTCCCGGTCACGCGGTCATCGTTGGGATCGGCTTCCGGGTCAATTTCCTGGGCCAGGCCGAAGTCCGTCACCCATACACGACCCGCGGCATCGATCAGCAGGTTGGCTGGCTTGACGTCATTGTGGAGCACTCCCTGTCCATGCGCGTGCCGCAGAGCCTGTGCGACCTGCAGCACCATGCGCGCGAGCATTTTCCACGAGTCGTGACGGATGCCACCCTGACCTTGTCCGGCGGGCGCGTCGGCAGGACGTTCTCGAGCGGCAGCAATTTCCTGGCTGAACCACAGCAGTTGCGTTTCAGCCAGCCGTTCAATGATTCGGTTCAGTCCGACACTCTCGATGTACTGCATGACGTAATAGGCATAGTCGTCGTGCCGTCCGAAGCTATAGATGGGGACGATGTTCGCATGTCCGAGTTTCGCGATCGTCCGGGCTTCCTGTTCGAAACGCTCCTGGCGACCGGGAACCATCGAGATTCGCCAGGGCAGCAGCTTGACGGCCACACGACGTTCCAGAGCTCCCTGCAGACCCTCAAAGACAACCCCCATGCCGCCGCGTCCAATCTCACGCACAATTCGACAGTCGCCCAGTTGCTGAATATTGAACTGATCGGGCAGATGGTCGCGTAACAGTTCTGATTCGCGATCGGACTTCCATTGTTCCAGCGCCGCAACAATCGGAAACAGCTCGCGGATACCTTCGGCAAGATCCGGATAACGTTCGATGTACGTGTCGATGGAAGGGTTCTCGCCACGACGCCCGCGTTCACTGAACTCAGTGGCCAGCACCTCCAGATGATCGCGCGACCGCACATGCCGCGGATCGATTTCCGTAGGAAAACCGTCCAGGACTGGTTCGAATGCAGAGTCGTCGGAGTGTTCGGTCATGACTTGCCCGAGTCGTCCATAAAGCCGGGAATGGCCGTCAGAACGTGCCGCAAGCGAGCCAGGGCCCGGACGTACCTGGCGCTGGCCGCCTGTTCGGTCATCTCCAGAACCTGAGCTGTCTCACCGTTTGTCAGTTCTTCGAAATGCCGCATCGCCAGCACCTCGCGATCAATGTCGCTCATGGTGCTCAAAGCGGCTTCCAGTTGTTGTGAAAGCTCAGCCCGAATTGCCGCGTTACTGGGTGAGGACAAATGACCGAGCAGATGCCGCGCCAGTGAGATTGACGTCGAATCGCTGCTCCATCCTCCGTGGATGGATATTTCTTTGGCGGCACTGCGTTTCTGAGCTCCCACATGACGACGGTGCAGATCGACCATGGTCTGGGTCACGATCATCCGAAACCAGATGAACGAGGACCGTGCCGCATCGCTGATAAACGAGTCGATCCGGTCAATCGCCCGTAACCAGGCTTCCTGCAGGATGTCGTCAGCATCAATGCGGCCGGCCAGTCGCGGATCGAGACGAAAATTGACCATCCGCCACAGACGCGGTCGATAGATCGCGAACAGCTCGGACAGCGCATCGGTGTCGCCGCGCAGGACGCGGTTCACGAGTTCCGGAGATTCAGCAGGCAGATCAGACACGACAGGTATGGCCTCCACCAGCCAGCATATCTAATTGTCCGCCTGCGGTCTCAGAATCGACCGCGTGTTTCGGCACTCGTCTGCTGGATTTCTCGCGGACGTGTAGTGCGGTTGAGCTTACTCAGAAGGTCGTTCAGCTTGTCATGGTCCGGCCTCATGCGGTGGCACCATTCCAAGTGACGGCTGGCGTCGGACGTGCGCGCGTTTCGCAGCAGCCATGCGCCATACTCCAAACGCACGACAAAACTCGTCGGTGCTGCCTGATACGCATTGTCCAGACACACGGCAACCTGTTCGTTCTCACCGATCTTTCCAAAGGCGGCCGCCGCGTTGAGCCAGTCCTGCGCTCGATTGCGGTTGTCCGGCTCACCGGCTCGTTCGAACAGTTTGGCCGACAACAGCGTCAGCGCCTTGCTATGGTCGTCCGCCAATTCCATGCCCTCGAGAATCTCAGTCAGGCGTTCCAGAGCGGCAACGTCGGGATCGAAGACCTTTGCGATGATCTCGACCGGCGCCGGCGTCCACTCGGCCAGTTGCCGGATGATCTGCGACTGAACCGACTCGTCGCGGTGAAAGGCCCGCTGCCAGAGCTTGATCCACTTTTCAACATCACCATCCAGGCGGGCGTCTCGCCCTGCTGCGAACAGAATGTTTGCATCGTACGGACGTAGTGTGAGGCTCTGATCAACGCAGGCACGCTCGAAACCGTCGGGTGCTCTGGACAGGAAAGCCAGCTCGGACAGATACAGATACGCATGTGCTTCCAGCGGATTCAGTTCAATTGCCCGTCGCACATGCTGCTCGGCCGAGTACGCATACTTGATGTGATCACCGCACGAACGTTCGAGCCATTCCCGGAGTTCCACTGGCGATTCAAAGTCCCCTGCAATGGCGGCGTCGCGAATCTGATTGAGCGTGAAGTCATTTTCCGATCGACTTTGCAGGACGTGGAACAACCTCGTGTACTGGGCAGCCAGCCGAACATGAAAACGAGAGTCGTTCGGATTCGCCTGCGTCGCCTTTCGCATGGACACAATGACCTGTTTCAACCGACCGGATCCCTCAGCACTGGGGGCAATCTTTCGCCCAATTGCGGGAGCGAGGATGACTCGGCGGTAACCAACCCAATGGGGTTCTGCCAGCACTCGCGGCAACCATAAGCTGCCCATCCACAAACCCAGAGGGACGATGCACATCGTTCCGCATGTCAGGCGTGCGCGGGACAAGGGGCGGACGCGATCCGACTGTGGAGGCGTCCTTTGGTCCTGTTCCATCTGATAGACGCGGAATGCACAGGCCATCATCAGCACAACCATGACCATGCAACCCGGGATGTACCACACAAAGTCGCCCAGCGACTGGATACACGAAGCGACCAGTGATGCCGTCGCCGCGCACAACACCAGGGTCGAATCACGTGACCCGCTGATTTTCACTCCCCGGCAACACCAATAGAAACACAGCAGCACGCATACGACGCACAAGCTGAAACCAATTAAGCCGGTTTCTGTGAGAATCTGGAGATAGCTGCTCTCGGCATGCGAATACTCGCCATCGCGGAATGGCTGATCGAGAAATCTCGGGTAGACATAGCGGTGGCTGCCAACACCCGTGCCAATGATGGGAAACTCGCTGATGGTCTGCAGATTGGCTTCCCAGATCGGGAAACGGCCGTTATCGCTCCAGGTATCCAACCGGTGCATGATTCGAGTCAACTTCTCATGCCCGACGATTCCCATAAGCAGGCACACAGTCAATCCAATGCCAGACAGCACACCCAGTTGTCGCCTTGAAATCAGTGACTTGGCGTAGAGCCCGAACAGAAGTACTGCCGAGGCGCCGCCCACAGCCAGAAAACCGCCCCGCGATCGAGCGATCAAGACTGCCACAAGTGACAATGCCACAAGCGCAGCGATTGAAGTAATCCGGGTGATCGCTGGAATCCGATTGCCGGACCAGTCCGATTGCCCCGAGTGTTTTGATGGAGTCCCCAGCCTTGTGAACAACCAATAGACGAGAGGCCCCAGTGTTACCGCAACGAATTGTGAAAAGTGATTCTTGTTGAGAAACGCTCCGATGGGACGGTCCCGTGTAGTGACCTGAGGGTGCTCAATGGCCCAGAACAGTTTGCCGTTAGAAAACAGATATTGGAGCAAGGCAAACACGCC
>CAYSJO010000547.1:0-1660 GCA_964431285.1 uncultured Planctomycetaceae bacterium | reverse complement strand
CGAAGTTTCGCTGACATGGCAAATCAGGGCCAGCTCAGTTTTCAAACAGAGCCTAGTAGGTCTGGAGGTTCCAGTGTCTCTCAGATCAGTGTTGTAAAACCGGGCATTGCGATCTCGTAATCGGGAGCATCTCCCCAAGCGAACTTCGAGGGAGTTAAATCTTCCTTCGAATTCCAGGCCTCATCCCAGGTGATTTCCTGGCCGGTGTAGGTCGCCATGCGGCCCATGATCGCGAGGAGCGTGCTCTTCGCCATGTATTCACCATTGTTAAGAGGTTGTCCCTTCCGAATGCCGGCGAATAGTTCGTCGTGCTCAACCTCATACATGTTCTTCACCTTCCCGGTGTGTCGGTAGGCCGAATCAGTTTTGATTTCCAGACGCCGCTCCGACACTTCTGCGCGGCCTTTGGATCACTGGGCAAACGACGCGCTGCTGTTCTTACAACCAGTCTGCTGACGGCAGTTACTGAAGATGCGATTCCCGTTCTAATACTCGTACGTCACGCTGTGGTGATCGTAGATGTTGCCGTACATGGCATCTGTTCTGACCTTGCGACCACCCATTCCAATCGCCTTTGTGGGGTATCCATTCAGAAGCCAGGCGCAGACATCCAGATAGTGGACGTGCTGTTCCACATTGAAGTCACCTGACAGCCATGTGAAGTAGTACCAGTTTCGCATCTGCCAATGCATGTCGGTCCAATCCGGCTTACGTGGTTTGACCCAGATGGAACCTCGATAGTCATTGGCCTGCAGTGTGTGAATCGAACCGATGGCGCCATCGTGCAGACGTTTGACGGTCTCCCGAAAGCCCGCGTCGTAGCGCAGGCAAAGACCAGACACGACTGACAGTTCCCTGCGTTTCGCTTCGGCACACGTTTCCTATACTGAACGCACTCCCCGAGCATCGACAGCGACGGGCTTTTCTGCAAAGACGTGTTTGCCGCCCTCAATGGCAGCTTTCAAATGCATGGGCCGAAACTGCGGCGGAGTTGTCAGCAGGACAACGTCCACATCGGTCGCCAGAACCTGCTTGTACGCATCGAAACCGATAAACCGGTGTTCGGGCGGCACATCGATCTTGTCGGCCACTTCTTCGATTTTCGAGAGGGAGTTGAGGCTGAGCTCCAGTCGATCTTCGAACACGTCTCCAGTCGCAGTCAGTTTCACGTTTTTATCGGCAAGCAGCGCCTGCCTGGCTGCACCACTGCCGCGACCACCGCATCCAATCAGACCGACTCGAAGCACGTCGCTGCCGCTGGCATAACCCGCCGGCAATGCGAGAGCGCTGGTTGCAACTGCTCCACTCGCGACAGTGGCTGTCGTCTTCATTGTGCTGGTTTAGCGGGAACTGGATTTTGAGCAGGCTGGCGTTAGCGAGTTGAGGTTGAGTTCATTGTGGGATCGAGTTGAGTGTCAGGCAACTGCCCTTGGGTCCTGACGTCGCTGGCGGACTTCTTCCAGTTTGCGGTCCCGCTCGGCAAAGATCTGTTTCTCGATACCCTTGAGTTTGTCGGCGGGGGCCACATATCCAATCGCACTGTGTAGTCGAGTGTGATTGGAGTTCGCGACGTAATATTACATGAGTCGATGAGAGAATTCGATGCAGTCCGGGCAAGCCGGGTGGAAGCACGACTGCTTGAGAGATAACAGCCCGAGTT
>CAYSJO010000546.1:0-3954 GCA_964431285.1 uncultured Planctomycetaceae bacterium | reverse complement strand
ATAGTATTCAAATATGACTTATATAACAAAAGTGATACGTGCAAGCACTTGCACTACAAGGGATGATCCGGCCACTCGCATGCCAAGGGAGCGTCACCCCCGAAAAACGCTGAAATGGTAGCCACTAATGCACTGAGAGATGCAGTGGAGTTACTCGGCCAGGACTTGAACCTAGACGTCGTCGTTTTGTGATTGCATTGAGGTGGAGTTGAGTCTGCGTTTGACTCCCAGATTTCACGGTAATTGCAGCACGAATCGTACTGGGGTAGGAGTTTACTTGGACTGCACTCGCATTGCCAACGGCGCTCACAATGCGCTCACAGCATCGATTCTTGCGAATGGTGCCAGCTTTGCTGATGGAACAGGCTCAAGTCCCACACAGACAAACACCATGTGCCTGCTGGCACAGTTCGGGCTGACGCCGAAGTCCAGACGCGGGCTGGCTGCCAGGGATGCGGGTGAGGCGGTCGATCCGCTGGATGCGTTGTGACAGATTGGCGAAGGATCAACCGGCTGAGATTACGATGTTTCAGATTTCGGAAGAGCAAGAATCGCCTGCATTTAACGGTCGGCGGAGTTTTTTGACCCTACGGCCAGCAACGCACTTTTTACCAAGCTGAACACATCCGCGTTGCCACTAGATGATTTGCGCTTTCGCCGTTTCTCTCGTGGATCATCGGGCGGAATAGGTTTCGAATCAGGAGCCGTCGGCAGATAACTCTGCAGATACACTAGCACGTCGTCGAGCAGGTCCAACGTATCACGCCAACCCGGTTCGAGACTGGACGTTTTATACTCTGCAGAAGCTCGTGACCGGGGCGTGCAGCCTCATTGTTGTGATCCGTCGCCGTTTGAATGCCGCGGAGCATGGTGCCGGCAGTCGGGAACTGTGGATCGAAGAACGCATTCAGCCAGTTCGATATGATGTCTTGAGCGAACAACCAGTTTGGATCGGCACCGGACCCGAACGAGATCGTGCCACCGTCGGCAGGAGTCTCCGGGTGCCTCACTATCTGCGCCCGCTGGAGATCTGCTCGTCTGCAATATTCGTCCGGCCTGATCAAAGCACAGTGCGGGCTATCGACACCAGCCAGCTTTTGCCGCGCCGCGCGGTATTGTCCAATCAGCCGTTGGGTAGCGTTAGTGGCCTCGCACCGCCAAATCGGTGGTCGTTCCCGGTATTCGTTGACGATTCGTCGCACAACGACCATTCCCCGCCATCGGCGATTAACCCAATCGGCGACATACTTCCGAACCGCCTGGATGTCGAAATCCTCGTCAGCGGAGCGGTATGTGCGTGGTTGCTCCTGTCGAGATCTGGTCATCGGGTCTCCCTGCCGCGATGCAATGTCGACCTTCTCGCCCGAGTGAGGTGACAGCGAGTTCCGTGGATAACGTTTCGACGTGTTCGTATCATCCTGAACTAAGCCGCACCATGTCGAGCCTCTCTGAAGATTGACAAGCAATGGCGAAGAAACGGGCCGGGAGAAAGCAGCCGGACCGAGGTCGCATATTGTGTTTCTGGTGCAGCATGGGGAGAACCAATCGTGACCATTGACGAGAGTCCGGTTCCGGTTAATCCAGTCTCCGAGGCCAAAACGGCTTCTCAGCATGGATCGGGCCGACGACACGATCTGGATGCGCTTCGTGCGTTTGCCATGCTGCTGGGCATCGCCCTGCACGCCGCGTTGTCGTTTGCTCCATTCCCCTGGGTCGTTCAGGACACTCGGAAACACGAAGCATTCCTCGTGTTCTTCCACGTTGTCCATGGATTTCGCATGCCGTTGTTTTTCATCATCAGCGGATTCTTCACGGCCATGTTGTGGCGTCAGCGAGGCTTGCAAGCCCTGTTGAAACACCGGGCTAAACGGATTGCCCTGCCTCTGTTGATCGGCATGGTGACAATTATTCCGGTGCTGATTGTGTCTACGATCGTGGCCGCCGCGATGAGTGAGAGCGGTGGTGGTGGCAAAACGCTGGATGCCCACGCTCGATTGTCGGATGCCGTACGGCTGGGTGATGAAGCGGCGGTGAGTGGTCACCTTGAAGCGGGCAGCGATCCAAACGAAGGCGACGCGACTTTTCACGTGACACCGCTGGCGTGGGCCATCCTGTGCGGAGAAACCCAATGCGTACAGCTCCTGCTGGACGCCGGAGCCAGTCTGGACAGTCGTAATTCTGATGGGGCGACTCCACTGCATTGTGCCGCGTTCACCGGACGCACCGAGTTGGTTCGACTGCTGTTGAAACGGGGAGCCGATCCAAACGCCGTCGACCACAAGGGGACTCGACCAGTTGACGCGACGTTGGCCGATCGCGGCACGACCGATTTTATCGGCGGACTGCTCAGCCTGAATCTGGTTTGGGACGAAGTGGAGGCCGGGCGAAGTAAGCTCAGGCCGCTGCTGAAATCTGCTTCAGATGAGGCGGCGAAGGGCGAGGTCGCGACGCACGCCGCTTCAGAGCAAACCGGTAATGCTCCGCCGGCGGGAAAGATGCACCCCACTCTGGCCGGATACAGCAACTGGTTGCGGTCCGATGGAATCGCCAGGCTCGTGCATACCCCAATCGTCCACCACATGTGGTTTCTGTGGTTCCTGTGCTGGTTCGTGGCCATGTTCGCGGTGTTCGCCGTCGTCGCGGACCTCATCGGCTGGAAAGGACTGCCCGCGGTGCTGGTGGTCTCGCCGTTGAGATTTCTATGGCTGCTGCCGCTGACTCTCGTTCCACAGTTGTTCATGGGCATCGACGCGCCGACATTCGGTCCGGACACTTCAATCGGCCTGCTGCCGCATCCGCATCTACTGCTGTACTACGGACTCTTTTTCGCCTTTGGATCGCTGTACTACGACAGCGATGATCAGGACGGACGCCTCGGCCGCTGGTGGTGGCTGTCGCTCCCCCTGGGTCTGCTGGTCGCTTATCCAATCGGAGTCGACTCACTGGACGATCGGTTGCGCACATCGATAGCGCAGGTCGTTTACGCGTGGGCCATGTCGTTCGGCATGATGGGGCTGTTCCGCAGAGTTCTCCCAACCGGGAACACAAGGATTCGATATATCTCAGACTCGTCGTACTGGCTGTACCTGGCCCATTTGCCACTGACCTTTCTGGCTCAGGCGATCGTGCGAACCTGGCCAATCCCATCGGGCATCAAGTTCGTGCTGATATGTGCTGGCGTCACCGGAGTGCTGCTGATCTCGTACGAGCACCTGGTGCGTTACACGTTTGTCGGCCGACTGCTCAACGGCCCACGCACGCGACCAGTCCGGAGTCAAGTGGTCATCCATCCTCGCACTGGCGACGGTTTAGAAGACTGAGCCTGGCCCGAGATCACTCGGGCGAAGCCACCAGGCTGGTACTCGAACAGGCCGAAGCCCTTTGCGTCGATTGGGTTTCGTGACTTCCGACTTCTGTACCAGCAGACCAGCCCGTGGCATTGGTGAATTCGGAAGTGCGAATTTGAATCGTTCGAGACTGGGCTATCTTAACGTCCCTCGACTCGTGACCCCGGGGGTGTTGGGTCAAACTCTGCCGAGCCGTCGGGTGCCTCCGTGACAGAGTCGTCGCGTCCGTTCGCGTGAGGGGCACCGCCCGATTCCAATTTTGGTCCCCACGAGCAACTCCCGGGTCAGGTATCCTCGGCCCCACGATTGTTCATATTCATCCGCACAGATACCGGTGATCGACCATGTCGAGTTCCTCTACCAGCTGCTTCCGCGATGGTCCGCATGCTCGCTGTTCTGCACCACATGCAATCGATCGGTGAGCGTGTTGGCAGGATACCCCTGACACGAGCTTCGTGATGCTGGCTTGGTATTCGAAACGTACGAAAGAAACGAAGTAATGGCTCATGATTGCGCAGGGGAGCGATACTAGGAAAACGGAAGCTACAGACGAAGAGTCAGCCCGCCTTCTGACAGCAGCGTCAGTCCATCTCGGGCAGCATCACGG
>CAYSJO010000545.1:0-3099 GCA_964431285.1 uncultured Planctomycetaceae bacterium | reverse complement strand
AACGCGGGGAATGACTCGGTCTTCGCCGGTAGCGGAGAGGACACTGTGCAGTGCGGGGACGACGACGACGTCATCCAGGGACAGGGCGGGGACGACACGCTGGAAGGCGGCGCCGGTAACGACTTCCTTAACGGTGGCGCTGGAGTCGACAGGATATTCGGAGACGACTCGCTGGGCATGACGTCCGGTAACGACACGCTTACGGGCGGCGCCCGTAATGACGCGCTGTTTGGTGGGGCTGGCAACGATGTCATCTTCGGCGGTGCTGGAGGCGACACCATCAACGGTGGTGACAACGACGACACTTTGTTTGGACAGGGTGGCGCCGACATCGTCAACGGGGGGGCTGGAAATGATTCGATCGTGTGGCGCACTGATGGAGATGACACAGTCGATGGCGGCGAGGGAGGCGACGAAGTGGAAGTCCGCGGCACGAACGCCACGGACCGCTTCCTGATCAATCAGGACATCACAACTCTGCAGATCACCGAAGGCAACAGCACGCTGAATATTGGTCGTGACGAAGCCGTTGTGGCCAACACGACCGAGACGGTCATCATCAACGCTCGTGGCGGATTCGATCGGATCGACATCGAGACGATCGACAACGTTGGTGGGATTCACATTCTGGTCGACGCAGGCTCCGGCAACGATGTGGTCAACGGAGCCGGCGCGCGAGTGGGCAACGTTCGGCTGCTTATCGATGGCGGGACTGGAGCGGACACACTGACGGGCACGGGTGACGGAGATTTAATCTTTGGCCGCGACGGGGCCGACCTGATCTTTGGCCGCGGCGGCAACGACACGCTGTTCGGTGGTGACGATGCTGACACGCTGGACGGACAGGCGGGCGACGATCTGCTGCTGGGTGAGGAACGCAACGACGTGTTGCGAGGTGGATCGGGGAACGACTCAGCCGATGGGAGTACGGGCAACGATACGCTGGATGGAGGCGCAGGCGATGACACGCTGACGGGCGGGCTTGGACGCGATGTGGTCAACGGCATGGACGGCGACGACCTGCTGAACGGCAACGACGGCGCCGATCGAGTGCTCGGTGGCATCGGCAACGATACGCTCGACGGCGGCAACCACAACGACACACTTGTCGGTCAGGGCGGCGATGACAGTCTCTTCGGCGGCGACGGCGACGACTTCATCAACGGCAATGATGGCGACGATTCAATCGATGGCGCTGACGGTGACGACACGATTATGGGCGGTATGGGAGACGACTTCATTGCTGGCAACGACGGTAACGATCTGATCAATGGTCAGGCCGGAGCGGACATCATCGTTGGCGGCGACGGTCGCGATTCCGTGCAGGGCGGAAGCGGCAACGACATCCTGTTCGGGAATCTCGGCAACGATGGTCTCAGCGGAAACGCAGGCTCGGACACGATCGATGCTGGCGAGGGCATTGATCTGATTAACAATCCGGAGCCCCGTGATCGCATCTTTGATGAGGGCCGTGAATTTCCGCTGACCGCCGCGCTCCGCGAGCTGTTCCAGCTGATTTCTCAGTAGCTGTCTCTGAGAGCGAATCATGGACGGAATGAATTCCGTTCCGTCGGAATGCCTACTATGGTTCGGGTGCTCGCTTTGTACCCGTCCTTGTTCGCAGTCACGGAACAGACATGCCGGCTCCCCAATTGAAAAAGCCCTTTGCACGAGAAGATCTGAAACCGGGCGAAAATCTGTGCGACCACTGCACGGCCAAGTGCTGCCGCTACTACGCGTTCCCGATTTCAAAACCGAAGGAATGGCAGGATTACGATTACATTCGCTGGTATCTGGTCCACGGCAAGGCCGCGATCTTTGTCGATGAGGGAACCTGGTACATCATGGTCTACGCGGACTGCAATCACCTGCTCCCGGATAACCGCTGCGGCATCTACGAGACTCGCCCGCAAATCTGCCGTGATTACACGACGGACGAGTGCGAGTACGACAACGACGGCGGTTACGACCAGTTTTTCGAGACTGCTGAGCAAATCAACGAGTACGCCGAGGCCATGCTGCCTCCTCGCAAACGATCTCCGTGGTCGAAAGAATTGAAACGAAACCTCAGCTTGTCGGTTGTTTCCAGCTGAGCGACCGGTTCTTCCCGCGATCGGCTGCCGCGACTCGTAGAATGATTCGCCGTCATTCTGCACGCTGTCGGACATCACGGAGTTCTCCCATGTGGTTCACCGAAGACGCCTGGTCGCCAATCATCCTGTGCGTCGTCGCGGGAGTGATCTGCTTTATCGCGTGGTCGAGCACTCGCAAGTCGGCCTTTCTGCTGGCCTTGCCGCTGCTGCTGCTGATCGCCATCACCCTCTTTTTTCTGGAGCGCGCGATCGTGACAGACGGCGAACAGGTCGAGCAGAACCTCTTCGACCTGATTGACACATTCGCGGAAGAATCGCAGCAACTGGGTATGGGTTCGCAGGAGATTCCCGACCAGGTGCGGTCTCACCATTATTTTTCCGAATCGAATACGACTGACCGCACGCGTGTCGTCGCCGCCTTGATGGTTGTGAGCATCGACGGTGGCGTCAGCGTCAAGGACGTTGAAGTTCGGCTGACTAATGAGAACACACGAGCGGTGACGCACTTTCGGGCCAACGCAACGCTTTCCGCCGGATCGTTCACCGGTCACCATCCGTCGCGATGGGAGTTGAGCTGGCAGAAAGAGGCCGGCGAATGGAAGATCACGCGGACGCGCATGCTCAACGTCATGACCGGCGAAGAACAAACCATCCCGCGCGTCGACTGAGATCACTGGATCAACTGATGAGCACGACCACAATGCTGCCAGATTGAGGATTGTCGATTGATGATTGTTGAGGGACGAAGTCCGTGCTGCCTGACGCAACACCACTTCAGATTTCGACAATCATCAATCGACATTCATCAATCACAACCCGTGACCTGACAACCTCAATGCAAGCGTGCAACGGACACCATAATGACCGTCAATTTCAAAAACGCGGGCCTGCCATCCGAGGCAACTGACTCGGGAGTTTCCCCAGCAACCGTCGTTGTTTTCACAGAGGGCCCCGCTGCAGCCGCTGACGGCAAAGGCTACTTCAGCGACTTCGCCAACAATCGGAT
>CAYSJO010000544.1:0-3928 GCA_964431285.1 uncultured Planctomycetaceae bacterium | reverse complement strand
GACGGACAGGGGTCATGTGTCGGCGATCGATTCCGGGCAATCTCCCGTGATGGTTCGATTCGAAGGTCAGGCGGCGATTGCGCTGTTCCTTGTCCCGTATCAGGACACCGTCGAGTTGACTGGCTGGCAGAACAACAATTTCGTCGACGAGCTGGCCAGCGAGAAGTTTCGAGCACTGGGCATTGAACCCTCTCCTCTGTGCAGTGACGCCACTTTCGTTCGTCGCGCGTTCCTCGACACGACGGGAACACTGCCAACTCTGGAACAGACGCGGGCGTTCGTCGAGGCCACTACCGACAACAAACGCGAACAACTGCTCGACGAACTGCTTGGCCTGACCGGCGATCCCGGACGCGACATCCACAACGACAACTACGCGGCGTACTGGACGCTGAAGTGGTCGGACCTGATCCGCAACACCAGCAACGGGAACCGTGTTGAGCAGGCGATGTGGGCCATGCACAACTGGATGAAGGAATCATTCCGTGTGAATCGGCCTTTCAGTGAATTCGTCGGCGAACTCGTGACGGCCAAGGGCTCAGTGTATTCGAGTGGTCCAGCTAACTATTTCCGCATTTTCAGCAACACGACGGTGCTGACTGAGGCCACTGCACAACTCTTCCTCGGCGTTCGTCTGGAATGTGCCAAGTGCCACCATCATCCGTTCGAGAAGTACGGGCAGGATGACTACTACGGCTTCGCTGCATTCTTCTCGCGAGTTGGCACGAAACGGAGCGAGGAATTTGGACTGTTCGGGTCCGAATCGGTCGTCATCGTTAAGACATCCGGTGAAGTCTCGAATCCAAAGACCGGAAAGCGAATGTCTCCGACGCCGCTGGAGGGCGAGGCAACAGATCACCCGCTTGATCGTCGGATCGCTCTGGCTGAGTGGCTCTCGTCACGCGACAACGATTACTTCGCAAAGAGCGTCGTCAACCGGTATGTCAGTTATCTGCTGGGACGAGGCCTGGTCGATCCCGTTGACGATCTGCGTTCCACCAATCCGCCGACGAATCCGCAGTTGATGGATGTGCTGGCTCAACACTTTATTGACAGCGGCTTCGATCTAAAGCAGCTGATCCGAGCGATCATGATGTCACGGCTGTATCAACTCTCGTCGACACCAACCGAGCAGAACGCCAGCGATCGCCGGTTCTACAGCCATTACCTGGTGAAACGGTTAGCGGCTGAGCCATTGCTGGATGCGATTGATCAGGTCACGGAGTCCGCTACGAAATTCAAGAACCTGCCACCGGGAACTCGTGCCATTGAACTGCCCGACGCCGAATACCCCAACTACTTTCTCAACACGTTCGCCAAACCGAAACGAGCCAGTGTCTGTGAGTGTGAACGCACCCCCGACCAGAATTTGTCTCAGGCATTGCACATCGTTAACGGCGACATCCTGACCGGTAAACTGGCGGACGCGAATGGTCGCGTTGCACGGTTGCTCAAGGAAAAGAAGTCGCACGAAGAAACAGTGAGGGAACTCTACCAAGCTGCACTGTGTCGGATGCCGTCCGATGCTGAAGTGGGCCTCAGCTCCGAGTTTCTCAAAGAAGCCTCGACTCCGCAGGAAGGCTATGAAGACCTGCTCTGGAGCCTGATCGTTTCGAAGCAGTTCCTGTTCGTGCATTGACGGTCAAACGAAAGTGACCGGCATTCGATTCAACGTCGTTCAATTGTCGAGATGCCCATGCGATACCGCTTACTCTGGCTGATCATTGTTTTGCTGCTTGCGTCACATACGGAACGCCTCGTTGCGCAAACAGGCTACCCGATGGTGATGAGCCTTAAGCCAGTGGCCGTTCAGGCGGGGGCTTCCGGCGAGGTGGAGTTCAACACCCGGTACAGCATGTTCGGAGCCGACCAAGTGCTGGTCTCGGGCGCGGGCGTGTCAGGCGAAGTGATGCATCCGGAAGTGAAGGAAGGCGAGAAGCCGCCGAGTCTTACGAAATTGAAAGTGAAATTCACTGTCGATGCAGGCGCGATGCCCGGCGTGAGAGACGTGAAGATGGCCACTCCGCAGGGAGTCAGCACGGTCGGACAACTCGTCGTCGTGCGTGATCCCGTGGTCTATGAGTCCGGAGACAACAACACCCGGGATAAGGCCAACGCGGTCACACTGCCTGCGACGATTTGCGGACTCGTCGAAAAGAACGAGGACGTTGACTACTTCAAGTTTACGGTCGAGGCAGGAGCCGAACTCAACTTTCACTGTCGTTGTGCACGTCTGCAGGATCGCATCCATGACCTGCAGCGACATGCCGATCCGATGATCACGATCCGCAATGCGATGGGTGGGACAGTTGCTGCCAGTGACAATCATTTCTTTGGCGACCCGTTCCTCGCCGTGACTTTCGAGCGGGCCGGCAATTACTACCTGGAAATCCGCGACGTGCGATATCACGGGAATGCTTACTGGGAATACTCCGTCGAAGTCACAAACCGGTCGTTTGTGTCCAACATCTATCCTCTGGGAATCGCTCCGGGCGAAGAGACGCAAATCGAGCTGGTCGGTTCACATTTGCCGGAAACGCGAAAGTCGAAAGTCACATTGTCAGCGGACACTCAAACCGGTCCAACATGGGTTGAACTTGATCTGTCGGGTGAGCGGTCAAATCCCGTCGCGGCTTATGCTACAACGTTGCCAGTCGTCCTTGAGACTGATGCAGACAATACGGCACCGGAAGGCGGACAACTGGTCACAATTCCGGCCGGAATCAACGGACGCATTTCAGAATCCAGCGACGTCGATTGCTTCCGCTTCGAAGCCAAGAAGGGCGATGCGTTCACGTTCGAGGTGCGAGCCCGGCGGTATCAGTCATCAGTCGATCCTTACATCCGCCTGCTGAACTCAGAGGGAAAGCAGCTTTCTGAAAACGACGATTTGCGTGACATGAAGCGTGGGTTCGCGGATTCGCGGATCGAGAACTGGAAAGTTCCTGCAGATGGAACATACACACTCGAAATCCGCGACATGCATCTGCGTGGCGGAGACAGTTTTGTCTATTTCATTGAAGTGACTCGAGCTGAGCCCCACTTCAGACTCTACGCCGATACAGACAAAACACTGCTCGCGCCCGGAACCAGCGGGGTGTTCTTCGTGCAGATCGAGCGCAAGAACGGATTCACGGGCGACGTGCAGCTTCATGTGGACGCCCTGCCGGGCGGCGTCGAAGCTGTGTGCGGCCGGATTCTGCCGGACAAGGGACGAGACGGGTGCGTCATTCTTCGAGCTGCACCGGATGCGAAGGCGGTTGTTCAGAATATCCGCATTCGCGGTACATCCACGTGGAAGCCAGGCGAAGAGGCCGAACAGCTTGAACTGGCGGCGACTGCGGCGATCTATCAGGAGACATATCAGCCAGGCGGTGGGCGAGGTCACTGGCCGGTCGAAGTGCATACCGTATCGGTGGCTGCGCCGACGGACATTCTGGGGATCAAGCTCAGCGAGAGCGATGTCTCACTGAAGCCTGGCGAGTCGAAGAAGATTGAAGTCACGATCGAACGGGCCGAAGGCTTCGACAAGAACGTGTCGCTCGACTGCCGCTTCTTTCATCTGCGCGAATTCTGCAACACGCTGCCGCCGGGCGTGAGATTCGATGAGGGGAAAAGCTCGAAACTGATTACAGGAAAAAATACAACTGGGCATATCGTGTTGGTTGCTGACGAGAAAGCGGAGCCCGTCGACCGACAGCTTGTCCCGATCACGGCCAATGTGTCTCTCAACTTCGTGATGAAGACGACGTTCTCGGCTGACCCTCTGTGGGTCAGTGTTGTGGCAGACTAGTGGACCGTCAGGTCTCAATTTTCGGGTAGAGGCGTTTGAGTTTTGTTCTGGCTTTGGCAGTCGTGAACTGCCAGTCCACTCCGGTCTGGGCTTTGTTGCGTTCTTCGGCCCGGGGCGTGGCGCGGGACTGGACTT
>CAYSJO010000543.1:0-3271 GCA_964431285.1 uncultured Planctomycetaceae bacterium | reverse complement strand
TGTCCGACCGCCTGGAAAGCGAGTCGAAAGTCCAGTCCCGCGCCATGCCCTGGGCCGAAGAACGCAACAAAGCCCAGACCGGAGTGGACTGGCAGTTCACGACTGCCAAAGCCAGAACAAAACTCAAACGCCTCTACCCGACAATTGAGACCTGACGGTCCACGAGTGTTCGGACCTGATAGGGGGTGAGCACCTCTCGATCGACCAGTTCCTGCTTCAGCGTTTCGATGTCTGACGCGTTCGCCGTGGAAATCAGCCGATCGACTTCGCGGTCCGGCACCAGCCCGCTTTTCCGCAGTCCTGTGATAAAACTGTCGAGGTCTCCAGTCTTCTTCTTAGGGCGTTCGGATCGCGGCTGTTGCGTGTCGTCCGGGGCGACCGCGAAGTCGATCGTTTCCGACATCTTCGGGCGATCGACCCGGGCAATCAGCCGAGCCAGTTCGTCGTTCGCGGACGAATCGACCTCGGTAACCTCATCAGCGATTGGACGACGGGCGGCTTCGATCAGGCTGTGCGACTCGTGAGCCATCCGGTCGGCGCGGGCCTGGCAGGCGTCACATGCCGTCAGGTGCTCTGCGACTTCTTCGGCGACACGTTCACCCAGCGTTCCCGAAACGAATCGGTTCAAAGTCATCACGTTGGGACACGTGAGGTTCATTCGGCAGATCCCGGTATTCCGCGTCTGGCAGGAAATCTTTGATGGGAGTGAGGCCCGAGAAATCGAAGCGATCCATTCAGAATTCCGCAATCGCCGACGATTCCGAAGTGCAGGCCCGGCAGTAACTGATCAGAATGCCGCCTGGCCCCAGGAAACGCAACGGCATAACGCGAAGCGAGGCATGGCGGTCGAGTCTGGCGTCATGTGCATGGCCAACCTGACAGGCTCTTTTGACCTGCGTGCTTCTGAACGCTCACAGGATACCGAAGTTTCGAACAGGCACGGTTGGCCAGAATCTGCCCAGGGACACGCTCATGACACTACCTGCCGCGTATCGGGAACCCATGCTGGTTCGCACGAAGATCATTGCGACGGTTGGGCCAGCCTGTGCCGAAAAAGAACAACTGCGTGACCTGATTCTGTCTGGAGTCGACGTTTTCCGTTTGAATTTTGCTCATAGCAAACACGAGTGGCTCGACGGGATCGTCAAATCTGTACGTGATCTGGCTCAGAAACTGAATCGTCCCATCGGTCTGCTGGGCGATCTGTCTGGTCCGAAAATCCGCCTGGGTCGGTTGCCGGATGACGCGATTATCTGCAATGCCGGAGCTCACTTCTCATTCGTCCGTGGCCAAACTGCCCAGGGAGCCGACGAACTGACATGCACGTATGAGTCTTTGATTGACGATGTCGAGGTCGACGATCGAATTCTGCTGGCTGACGGCACGGTGTCGTTCCGAGTGGTTGAGACGTCGGCGGAAGACGGATTTGCTCGGTGCGTCGTGGAAGGCCCCGGCACGATCCGCAGTCGCCAGGGTGTCAATCTGCCAGGTGTTAAGCTGAGTACACCCAGCCTGACTGACAAGGATCACGACGACCTAGCATGGGCCATCAAAGCGGGACTCGATTTTGTGGGTTTCAGCTTTGTACGTAGTGCCGACGACGTGCGCCGGCTGCGCAGTGTCATCGAAGAATCAGGCACAGACACGCCGCCCATGATCGTGGCAAAGATCGAAAAGCAGGAAGCGGTCGATCAGATCGAAGACGTCGTCGGAGCGACCGATGCGATCATGGTGGCTCGCGGAGACCTAGGTGTTGAAGCCGACATCGTGCAGGTGCCGGCCATTCAGAAGCGGATCATCCGGATGTGCAACGACCGACGTGTGCCGGTCATTACTGCGACGCAAATGCTCGACAGCATGCAGAGCAACGAGTTACCCACCCGAGCAGAAGCCAGCGATGTGGCCAACGCGGTGCTCGATGGATCTGATGCTGTGATGCTGTCGGGAGAAACGGCAGCGGGGGACTATCCACGGGAATCGGTCGCCATGATGAGCCGCATCGTGCGTGAAGCGGAAAAGCTGCTTCCTGATCGCAGTGAACGGCGTCAGTCCGACAATGTCATCAACCCAGGTTCGACTGCGATGGCAGTGACCGAGGCAATGGCGATCGGCGCCGTCGTGGCTGCCGAGCGACTCGGAGCCGAGCTCATCGCAGTCGCCACCGTGACCGGACGCTCAGCCCGAGCGATCTCGCACGAACGCAGTCATGTTCCTGTACTGGCTGTGTGCGACGACGAGCACGCGGCCCGGCGACTGGCACTGATCTGGGGCGTCACGGCGATCATCAGTGAATCGCATCCGGCGGCTGACGATCTCGCCTCACTGGCATCGGAATGGGGCCTCCGCGAAGGAGTGCTCTCAGCCGGCAGTGAGGTCGCGGTGATGGCCTCGTCCAACTGGAGCGACCGCCGTCACGATTCACTGCTGGTGCATATCGTTGAGACGGAGTAGCGAAAATGGACGCAAACACGAACCGCGTGCTTGCCGCGGTAGCGCGAGTCGGAGGGGCGGTCGTCAGGGACGAGGTCGGAGACATCTACTCAATCGACCTTGGTGATTGCATCGTCGATGCCGCGCTGTCCGACACGATTGGAGAGATCGATACGGTGAAGAAGCTGCACTTGAGTGAATGCGGCCTGATCGACATTCAGGTCAAATTGCTCCGCGGCATGCCTGAGCTTCGAATGCTGAACCTCGGATTAAACCCGATTACGGACGACTGCCTTCCGAGCCTCGCACTGTTTCAACAACTTCGTGAATTGCACTTGTTTCACACGCAAATCTGTGGAAAGACGTTGCCTTCCCTCACGCACTTGCCGCTGGAAGTACTCACGCTCGAAGGGACATCCGCAGACGACTCCGTGGCGGGTTCGTTGAGTCAGATGCATGAGCTTCGTGAATTGGACCTGGCGGCAACGGGACTCACTGATGAGGGGCTGCGACAGATTTCAGGACTGGGTCGACTTAGAGAGCTGAACATCAGCATGACGGCATGCACATTTTCGGGAATGGACCAGTTCATGGAGCTGTTTGCTGGGACTCACAACCCCATTTACTACTGATCCGGGACAGGGCTTGGATTATGCGGGTGTAGGTTTGCGGCAGCAGGAGCGGAGTCCGGTGCGGGTCTTGGGACGGGATGACCAGAAAGACTCCAGCGGATCACTGCTGCTCAGTTCATCCGCTTTGAATTGAAGCACCGATTCGCCACCGGTCTCGCTCCAGAATTTCTCGCTGCCTTTGATTCGCTGGTTCAGTTCCTTAACCGCCG
>CAYSJO010000542.1:0-8695 GCA_964431285.1 uncultured Planctomycetaceae bacterium | reverse complement strand
CGAGGGAGTGCTCTCCGCAAACGAGTTGCCCAAGCACGTGCGGACTGGAGTGATCGGGCCGACAAATGACCCCACAGTCGTTCTCGACTCAACCCGACAGGAAGTCGACTCGAAGCAGCTCGGCGATCAGATGGCTGTGACTGAGAAAGAGCTGATCGAAGAAGCATTGATGCGGAACAACTACAACCGCACAAAGACAGCCAGAGAACTCGGGGTCAGCCGGGTCACGCTGTACAACAAGATGAAGCGATACGGCCTGAGCTGAAGCAATCGTGCACTGACAGTTCGGTGCAGGTTATTGCATCGTTCCGTGCCCCGGTTGCGGCCTGCACGAAGGCGGGATAACCTGGAACTCACTGACGACCACTTCCTCATTACTGACCACCGCCCCCAGGCACCCCATGCCCATCCCCGTTGAATGCGCCAGTTGCGGGCACCGGTTGAAAGCCAAAGACGCCTCTGCCGGTCGAAAGATCCGATGCCCGGAATGCGAAGAACCGATCAAGGTTCCCGGTGGCGGGGGCGGCGGAAGGCCGCAACGCAAGCGTCCGAAGAAGCGGCCGGAGCCAGCGGAATTCGACGAAAACGCGGACCTCGATTTCGGCGCGCTGGCCAATATGGAACGCCGAGGTGATTCGCTGGGGGCTGGTGACGTCAAGCCCTGTCCGGAATGTGGCGAACCTGTCGGCACGCTGGCTGAGGAATGTCCGCACTGTGAAGCAGACCTTGTGGAGATTCGGGCCGAGCAGAAGAAGGCGCGGCGGATCGAAAAGCGCAAACAACTGATGGCCGATGAGACCGAAGGCGGTCTCTCATCCACGGTTAAACTCGTCGTTGTGCTGGTCGTCGTTGCTGTGACCGGAACCTTTGCTCTGTACGCATTTACCGGAACCGGGATTGCACTCCCCGCTTCGCCCGACTGGTTTCGAACTGCACTGGAGCTCCCAGCAGAGCTGTTCAAAGCCCCGGTGGGCTATACCCAGGAAGAGATTGACAGCGTCATTACGCTGTTGAAGAACGAGGGTATCGAGGCGACCGCCAGCCGAGGGAGTGACGTCGCGGAATGGCGCATCAACGGTCCTGGGGCGCAAAAGGACGCCGCGATCAAAGTGGTCAAGGATGCGATCGCGGCCGAGCAGATCACATCGTTCAACATCGATTAGAGCATTATCGGAATCGGTGTTCAGTAGAAACTCCTCTCCCCAGCGGGGAGTCTGACTGGTTCCCTCTCCCCGCTGGGGAGAGGGGTTTTCCACGATGTGATTCGGTGTTCCGTAGAACGGCGAGGTCACGGCTCCACAACACGCGGGTCAACGGGCATCGACATGAACGGGACTGGCGCTGCGATTGCGACGTCGGAATTCAATTTGCGTGCACTTTCGTTGTGCCATTCAACATCCACGTTCTCGCATGCGCTTCCATCTGTAACGTGTAACTGGCCGTCGATACTGACGAGGAAGTACTTCCAGTTCTTTTGCTGCGCCTCAACGTCCTTGCGACCCCCGTTGTTGAATTCGCGGAAATAGTCGACGGACTGTCCTGGGGCGATTCGCGTCAACTGGCCATTACCTGCACGGTCGATGAGGTCTTTCTTCAGTGCCGCGGTGAGAACATCCGGTTCCGTCCGTTCCTCATCAATGATCATCCGTTGTTCTGTTGCCTGAAACCCCCACTGGTTTGGATGGAAGACGCGGTTGTAATCCGTCAGGTCGACATACACGTCTTTCTTCGTGCGGTTGGTCAGCCGGAATCGCATGTAGAAATTGGGATCATCCTTGCGATCGTACAGGACCGGTTCGACACTGACACCGATCAGCTTTCCGGCAACGACATGGTGCCACTGGGACAGCAGCAGTTGATCCAGAATCCGCCCCAGCGCATTGGCTGCCTTACCATTCACCGCCAGCTGGAGCTTCTGGATCTGTCGCTTCATTGAAGACCAGGGCAGCGGGATCATCATCGCCTGATGGGGGCGTGAAGTAAGTCCGACCGACAGGAAATACGGAGGCTGTGGCGATTCTTCTATTACAGGTGCTGCGATGCCACGCAACAGATGGCCTTCCTTCGCGAGACAATCGATCAGCGCATTCGCCATTGGGCCGTCGATACTTTCGGTGGACCAGTTCGACGGATATGGCTTTGTGGACGACGTACTCATCAATCTGACTGATCGCAGCTTCGGCCTGGCAAGCCCCAGATAGACCACACTGCAAGTCAGCTCGTTTGCCCGCTTCTTCAACTCGGAAGAGACGCGGCGTGTGAGTTGTTCTTCGTCCGGCGGAAGGACATCCAATTCAAGCGTTCCAGCATCCAGCCGTCCGGCCCAGTCTCCTTTGTAAATGCTGTGAAGTAAGAATGTGGCCGAGACCTTGTACTTTCCGGGACCAGCAACAATATGGTCGCCATCCGTGTTGTAGATTGGTTGTCGTGGTGCAATTGAGCAGGAGTGGATGTCGAACGTCATAGACTCCGACGGCTTCAATTGGTGTTTCAACGTGGCGGCCGGACCGTCGTACGCAATAGTCGATACGTGTTGTCGTTTGCCTGCTGTATCTATGACTGTCGGTCTTCGGATCGATGGCTCGACCGTCGTAAACGAAACCGCGACGTCGCCGACGTTCCTGACTGTCAGTTTCGTCGAGACTCGATTACCACCGCGGACACGGCCCGGTGTAGAAAACGTTGAAATCCTGAACAAAAAAAAACAATCCTGCAGCCCTTTAACAGTCGGGCCCCATTCGATGACCGGATCTGCTTTTGGATCAACCGCCCGCCTTTGCGTCACACCGGCTGGAGATGGCGCGGTTGGTGGATGGTAGCCGAGCGCGCGCGGGGGGCTATTTGGCGGGCCGAGATCATCTGGCGCAAAACCATTACCCGGCGCCGTACCGGCAATGATCGTGAATTGTGTTGTCAGTTCTGTTTGCTTCTGCACCCGGGATGGTCACTCGACAATCGGCCGGTCGTGGTCGTCCAGCTCGTCAGATTCGCCAAAGTCGAGAGGCTTGATAATCCACTTCGCGCGATATGCACCGGGTGGGAGTGTGCCGATGTTGACATTAAACACGTCGTAGTAAGTGATATTGCGCGTGTAGGATCCATTCCAGGTCGCGCGATGAGCCGTGACCGTAAACAGGTCACGATCGCGCTCGACGCGTTCAATTCACATGCGATCGTTGTCATTAAGCTGCCGGCTGCGAAACAACAGCACGTTGTTGTGCCATGGTGACAGCGACGTCGGCGCTCTGGCCGCGTCATTGAAATGGTCATTCAACTCTCGGTCGCTTCCCGAGGGCAATGCACTCCAGTGGTGGAAACGGTCTCCGTTGCTTCGCGTTCGACTGCGGACTTTCTGATATGTGGAGTACAGCTTGTGACGATTCTCAATTCTACTGACAGAGTTCACCCACGTGGTGTCTCCTGGTACGGTGTTGACCTGCAGGTCCATGTTTCTCGCGACACGGAAACCAATAACACACAGTCGCTGAGCCGGGCCGTGCATCTCAAATAGAAACCGTCCGGTTGAATCACTTCGCCACGCATTGGGTTGTGAAACTCCCCGCTGGGTCAGCTCATAGAACGAGTGTCCCTGCACGTGGCACGTCAATTCAGATCGATACTGTGGGGATACGCATCCACTTCTACGAATGGAAACCACATTCTGTGAGTACCGTCCAGAACCTTTGGTCGGCCCAGTCGTTTCAATTTATCACGTCCGACGGAAACCCCGCGCGAACCGCGAACGGCATTCGAATATACGTCGTTCGGCGCGAGGGTGAACTCGCCAGCAAGTCGCGAACCGAGCCAGCGACAGTAGGCGTCAGCCTCTTCCCGAGTGACCAGCGCCACCGGAAACGTGCCCCGGCCATTGGAGTATGAAGCGTCCGCTCCGACGAGATGTTTCCATGGATAGCCGCGATCGTTGCCTGTTGTATCAGGAATGTCCTTAACGACAGGCCATTTGCGACCGGTTGCCTCAAGGAACTCCTGATACTGAGCGTTCGTCACAGGCGTTGTCGCAATCTGCCAGTTCGAACCGGGAACGTCGACCATCATCGGAGTAATGACTGCCCTGCGTTGAAACGGGTCAGGCGGAAGGACAACGGCAGGAGTCGCGGCAACACGCGGGCCGAGCGGATCGATGGCCTGCCGAACCTGCGCTGTCCCTTTCCTGGGCCCGATCACGGCAACCAGGATTTCCTTAATCAACGTCCCGTGAAATCCACCGATCGATTCAGACATTCTCTTGAGAAATGCAACCGTTGATTCTCGCGGACGCGATTTCAGAATCTCGATGCCCACGGCGTTGAACCGCGGAGCGGGCGAACTGCGTTTTCCTCGCGGAATTGCAATCCACAGCGCAGCCAGGTTTGCCGCCTCGGCGTCGTTTGATTGAATCAGCAGACGTCGTGCGGACTCAGTTTTCCTTTTTTGGTCGGCGTCATGGTCGGGTCTCGTCCACCGCAGATCGTTCTCGGCCACGAGCAATTCCTGCCCAATCGGGTTTTCCTCCAGCGAACGGCATGCCAGCAAGACCCTACGAAGACCCTGCAGATCACGCAGGCGGGAAATCACGTCACGCAGCAGCGGGATCGCCTCCGTCCACTCGAACTCGACACAGACGCCAGCGACCGGCCTCACCCAACCGCTGTTTCGGCGCAGCATGTCCAGATAGGCCCGCTTTGCAGCCTTCCGGTACGGTTTGCGACACAAAGCGGTCTCGGCGCAGGATTTGACTTCGGCGTTGGGAAAATCAAACAGCTGTAGAAGCGTTTCGGTGGAACGACTTGTTGGAATGTGCGCAAGAGTTAACACGAGTCTCCACAATCCCGTTTCGCGGGGTTTTGCCAACCATCGCTCAACAGCGCGCTTGATATTTGGAATCGCGCGGTCGCCGAACTTCGCCGGAATCGGCTGGCACATCTCGGCTGTCCGCATATTGGTGTCTTCTACGAGAACTCCATCGACAGCCAGCTGAATTCGATCGTCACCTCCCTTGAGTTTCAGCGCGTCTCGAACGTGTTCCTGATCGAAGATTGTCGCGTGCGCGAACCACACGTAACCGTGCCCGGTCCCCATGCAAACATTGCGAGTGTGATACGGACTCTTTCGATCCTTCCACTTGATCTGTGACTTGAGCGCGACCGGAACCAGTTTCGCTTCATCAGGGACGAGCACAACTTCCCAGTCATCGGTCTTCAGATTGAATTTCAATGCGTCTGGATTCGGGAAAGCTTGTGCCGCCTGTTGTGGAGGATTGATGTATTCCTTCCAGGTTCTTCTCAGAACGATTCGAAATCCGACATGCCCGGCGATGTTGATACTCGGCTCGCTGTCGACTGCCAGCAACTGCCAGTCTTTGATGCTCTTTTCCAACCGAGCTGCGATTTCTTTGATCGGAACGACTTCGTTTTGTTCGTCTGGCTTCGCGTCGGATTGCCGGGCATTCGATTCTGTCGATGCGATCAGACTGCAGATGACCGCCAGACCAAGCAAAGCGGACACCAGCCACGAAGGTCGACCCGCAACTCGTCCTTGGTCTGACACCAGACCCAGAAGTCGCTGGATGCGGTGAGTCAAAGCTCCACCGGTCGCGGCCACGGCCGGGCAAGGAACAGCCATCACGGAATCGGCCAGTGAGACCAGCGCCCGGGCGTACGTCTCGCGATCTTCACACACCGCTGCGGCTTCTTCGTCGGCACAATACTCCCGTTCGATGCGGATCTGGCGAGACAACCACCACACGGCCGGGTGATAGAACAGGCACGTTTCCACACAGGTTTGCAGGACGTTGACGAGAAAGTCGTGTCGGCGCACATGAGCGAGTTCGTGTGCGAGGATTGCTTTAAGCTGATCAGGCGGCAGTCCAGTCAACACACTGGCGGGCATCAACAGCACGGGCTTGAGCCAGCCTACAACAATTGGAACGGAAGCCGCTGTCGACTCCAGCAACTTCACGCTGGCTCGAATCCCCATCCGTTGCCTCAGGCTTTCGAGTATCGCCTGAGTCGCAGTAGAGACTGGTTGTGTTCCGCGAGTCGTCAAACGACGTGCCAGCAACCATCCGGTTGTATGCCAGACCGATAACATCCCTACGCCCAGAATCTACACCACAACGATCCATGGGGCCGCGGCAGTGATTCGCCTACGCAGTGCCCTCTTGTTCCTCCGGCGCGACAACGTGGTCGCGCGCAGCCACATGCCGTCCCGCGGCCAACGGTGGGGTTAGCTCGCGAGACAGCTCCATAGGGTCAACTGACTCGCGCGCAGCACTTTCCACATGAGTAACGGAGTCGAGTTCGGCTTCGGTGGGAAGCGTTACGAACGTCACCGCGGGCGATGCTGCCAGTACGAGCAAGCCTGCGCACAGGCCAACATAGCGAACATTCGCTGACGCGTTCCGAAACACACGCAGAGCAATTTCCGCGAACACCGAAACGACCATGGCCTGCCACACAAAATGGACCAGAGTCCAGCCCAGCCGCTCGACGAGTGGGTGTGCCGCAAGTTCTGTCAGGGCGGTTGTCATTTGTGTTTCTCCCGTTCGACGAGCATGCGTTTGATCTCGTCCAGTTCCTCATCCGCGATATCACGCGCTTCCAGCGCGTGAAGGACCATCTTTCGCACCGATCCATCAAAGACGCGATCGATCACACTGGCGACTAACGCGCGCTTTGTGCCACTCTCTTCGATTGCCGCTGAATAGACGTGCGACTTCTGCGAATCGTCCCGGTCAACCAGCCGCTTCTCGGCCATCACCTGCAACTGCTTGAGCGTCGTTGTGTATCGTGTGTTGCCGTCGCCTCGAAGCGATTCATGGACCTTCCGCACAGTCGAAGCACCCTGTTGCCACAAGATGTTCAGAATCGCCAACTCACCTTCAGTCGGTGTGGGAGGCACATGCCTGGCCATTCTCACCCTCTCCATCAACGTCGAGTATCGGTCCTGCCAGTCTGTACGATACATATCGTACAACGCAGTCTACGACCGGAGTCGTACATGTCGATGCGAGAATCCGACCTCAGGAGCTGGTGGCAACTCAGCTGGCCCTGCGCCAGGGAGAGGGCGTCTCGACTCGAAGCACGCATGGGCGTGGCAGTACTTCGAGAAGCCAGGTACACCTTGTGCTGAAAGAGGGAACCGTCCATCTGAGTCGGCAAGGGAGATTGATACTCACTTGAGTTTCACTGTCAAAACTGGACTTCAGGGTCCATAATCCCGAAAGTGGTCTGTTGGAGTTTGTCCTTGGGATGAAGTGGTTTGCCTGAAACGGAGATGACCGATGACCGGACCGAATTGGATTCATCCTGTCACAAACCGTCGTACGGCAGTTCAAGCTGGTGCTGTCGGCCTGCTGGGGATGGGAATGAACCATCTCAACGGTTTGCAGGCGTCGGCTGCCGGACCCGCAAGTGCGACTGCTGGTACGGCAAAGTCGTGCATCTACATCTTTCTGTCTGGCGGACTCGCTCAGCAGGACAGCTTCGACTTGAAGCCTGATGCGCCTGACACGATTCGGGGCGAATTCAATCCGATCCCGACAAACACGCCCGGGATCGACATCTGCGAGCACCTGCCGATGCTCGCACAACGCAGCAACTTATGGGCACTGGTCCGGTCGCTGACTCATCCGACGAATGGCCACACGCTGGGTCACTACTACATGCTGACTGGTCACTCGACGGCTCCTGTGTTTCGTGGAGATCGCAAGCCGCGACCGCCCGACTGGCCAGCGATCTCATCGATTGTGGGCGCCGCCGTGCCACCGCGGAGCACGAACCTGCCTCCCTCAGTGATGCTTCCCGAGCGACTCGTCCACTGGTCGGGTGGCGTCATTCCCGGTGCGTATGGCGGAATGATGGGTCAACACCGCGATCCGTTCATCATCGAAGCGACACATTACGGTGACCCGTTCTGGCGCGGCGCGTATCCCGAGTATTCGTTCCACCAGCTTCCCCAGAAGAATCCGACTTCAGATTCGCCCACTGTGTTCCAGGCTCCCAGTCTGAAGCTGCCAACTGAACTGACCACACAGCGATTCGATCGACGGCTCAACCTGCTGGGATCCATCGATGCGCAGCGCGAGTCACTCGAACGGTCGGCGCAGGGCGAGAAGTACGATCTGGATCGAGAGTCCGCGATTTCGCTACTCGCCAGCCAGAAGATTCGCCGAGCCATCGATGTCACGACCGCCGACGAACGCACTCAGGAGAGATACGGCCGCAACAGCTTTGGCTGGTCGCTACTGATGGCGAACCGTCTGGTCGAATCCGGCGTGAACATGGTGCAGGTCAACCTTGGCAACAATGATGGCTGGGACACTCACGGCGATGCGTTCTGGCTACTATGAGAGAAGCTGCTGCCACCAACGGACCGGGCGTTGTCCGCTTTGCTTGACGACCTGAACAGCAGCGGCCTGCTGGACACGACCATGATTGTTATGGGCGGCGAGTTCGGTCGTACGCCGAAGATTTCGCATCTGCCGGACCACTACAAAGAACCCGGTCGCGATCACTGGGGCGCGGTGCAATCGCTGTTCTTCGCGGGTGGCGGCGTGAAAGGCGGGAACGTCATCGGCTCGTCTGATTCCCACGGAGGATACCCGGCATCCGATCCGCAGAAGCCGGAGAACATGGCCGCGTCCATCTACAATGCACTGGGCATTCCCCGCACGGCCACGTGGAAGGACGACCTC
>CAYSJO010000541.1:0-6082 GCA_964431285.1 uncultured Planctomycetaceae bacterium | reverse complement strand
AGTCAACGTCGGCCTGGTGGATCAGATGGATGCTGCGAAGAAGCTCTGCGGAAAGATTTGCGTGGAGATATCGACCTCATACAATAACCGTTTCAGGGAAGAGGCTGACATGGCCGGTCGTGCAGGTGAGGGAGATTCCGTAACACCCATTATTCCCTTGCTTGCGAGTCGGGCCACTGTCGATGCGGTTCCACCACCACAGAGGGTTGCCATGTCGCGCCGCACCGTTCGTTTCGCCCCCGTCCCTCGCAGCATCGTCGCACTTGCTACGACTGTGACCCTGCTGGTCGCTACGGCACGGGCATCCGCGGAAAAGATCGAAGTGCCGGGGCTGGGTGATCCGGGCAGCCTGACTGCGATCGCGTTTGAAGAGACGGGTGGCACGACGATTGCGGGACCGGAGTATCGTCTACAGCTGCTCGTCACGGGCGAATACTCAAGCGGCCAGGTCCGTGATTTGACACGTGACGTCAACTGGCGGGCCGACCCGCCAGACATCGTGGACATCGATCAGACCGGTCTGGTCAAGCCACTTGCCGACGGTCCAGTGACTGTCACCGCAAGAACTGCCGACGGTAAGTCCGCCACGATTGGGCTTCTCGTCACAGCTTTCGCCGCCGAGCAGCCCATCAGTTTCGCGAACGAGGTCATGCCTGTCTTCACGAAACTGGGCTGTAACTCCGGCTCCTGTCACGGCAAATCGGGCGGCCAGAACGGCTTTGCACTGTCGCTGCTGGGTTTCTATCCGAGGGACGACTACGGTCCGCTGACCAGTGAAACGCTCGGCCGACGAATCTCAATCGCGCAGCCCGATCGAAGTCTGTTGCTGCTGAAATCCACGGGCACGATCGGACATAGTGGCGGTAAGCGGCTGGATGTCGATTCTTCGGACTACCGCATCATGCGACGCTGGATCGCCCAAGGTGCGCAGTATGGTGACGAGAATGTCCGCAAGGTGAACGGTCTGGAAGTCTTCCCGCAGCCGCGCCGGTTGCCTCGTGGCGGTACACAGCAGTTGAGTGTGGTGGCCAGCTATATGGACGGCTCGCGCGAAGACGTCACGCGGCTGGCACGTTACGAATCGAATAACAATGACATCTGTGACGCGTCAAAGACGGGCTTGCTAACGATCAAAGAAAACACTGGGAATCTGGCGGTGATGATCCGCTACCAGGGAGCGGCCAGTGTGTTCAGTGGCACCGTACCGATGGGCCTGCCGGTCACGGACGAAAGCCTGCCGCCGTCAAAGAGCCTGATCGACGAACTGGCCAACAGGAAGTTCAAGGACCTGGGCCTGCCGCCATCCGGCCGCTGCAGCGACGCGACGTTTCTGCGCCGCGTGACGATCGATATCGCCGGTCGGCTGCCAACTCTGGAAGAGGCGACACTGTTTCTGGCCGACAAAGACGCAGCCAGACGCGACAAGCTGGTCGATCGGCTGCTGGCCAGCACGGACTACGCCGATTACTTCGCCCGGAAGTGGTCGCTGCTGCTGCGGAACCGGCCGGAGGATTATGAACTGAGAAACTACGGCGACTCGCCGATGCTGATCTTCCATGCCTGGATCCGCGACGCCCTACACGGCAACCAGCCGTACGACCAGTTCGTCCGTGATCTGGTTGCGGCCTCCGGTCACTACTCGGACAACCCGGCCGTCGTGTGGTACAAGCGAGTCAACGCCCACAACGTCTCGATGACGGAAAAGACGCTGGTCCTCTCGATGGAGGACGCGGCACAGATGTTTCTGGGCACACGATTGCAGTGTGCCAAGTGCCACCATCACCCGTTCGAGAAGTGGAGTCAGGATGACTACTACGGCATGATGGCCTTCTTCAGCCGCGTGCGGAAAAAGAAACTGCTTACTGACGTGACGCTTGGCTTCAGTCCGTCGGACAAAGCGCAGCATCGTGCCGCTGTGAGCCACAGCCGCGGAATCGCACAGTGGAAGAACCCCCGCACGGGCCAGATGGTCAAGGCTGCCGCGCCGGGCCAGCCGCCGGCCGACATTTCGCCAGACAGTGACCCGCGTCATCTGCTGGTCGACTGGATGACAGCGCCGGACAACAGGTTCTTCGCTCCGGCACTGGTGAATCGCTACTGGAAACATTTCTTCGGCCGCGGACTGGTCGAACCGGAAGACGACATCCGGGTGACCAATCCGCCGACCAACCCGGAATTGCTCAACGGCCTGGCACGGCACTTCATCAAATCCGGCTTCGATCTGAAGGACCTCGTCCGCACAATTGCCACGTCCAATCTGTACCAACTGACCGCACTTCCAACCGAGTACAACCGGGAGGACAAGCAGAACTTCTCGCACTTCTACACGCGGCGGATCAACGCCGAGGTGCTGTCGGACGCCCTGGACGCGCTGACGGGGTCGCAGTCGACCTTCAGCGGCACGCCGACCGGGACACGCGCGGTCCAGTTACCTCATGGCGGGTTGAGCAACGCCTTTCTTTCCACCTTTGGCATGCCCTCCGGGGAAAGCGCCTGTGAATGTGAACGCAATCCGGAAACGACGCTGGGCCAGACGCTGGCGCTGGTGAACTCGCCGTTCGTGCTGGGCAAATTGAACGCGGACACGGGTCGCGCCGCCCGCCTGGCGGCTGACGACGGACAGTCGTTGGAAGAGAAAGTCCATCAGCTTTATCTGGTTGCCTATTCCCGCCCGCCGCTGGCCGCAGAACTGCAAGCCATCAAGGTCCACATCGAGTTGAGCAAAGACAGGAAACTGGCCTGCGCCGACGTTGTGTGGGCGCTCGTCAACACGAAGGAATTCGTGTTCAGTCATTAGTTGGACAACGGCGGTTTCATCCCGTGTGGTCAAAAAAGTCGACCGACTCGGAAGTCGCTTGCCCATCGACTCTTGGGTGCATGAAGAGATACTCGACTGACCTGGGCAACCAGTTCAATCGTTGGGGCCACGGAGTCATGAAGCAGTGGACCATGCTGAGTCGAACGAGTTCCGGACCGGGTGCATTGAGTGTTGTGGGTAGCAGTTCACGCAGCGGTTCGTTGATAGTACCGCAGTAGACCTCCAAGTCGTTCGCTGCACTCGACTTCACCGTCAGACTGGCCAACCTGCTCACCCGGATCGATGAGCCTGTTGCCGAGCCCCTGATGATTTCGCTCGCCGTGGTAGTGCTCAACATATTCACGGACGGCTCGCTCCAGCGGCCGCTGACCAAAGAAGATCATCGAGGCATCTGACTTCAGAGATCCGAAATACCGCTCCAGATGTGAGTTCAGGTTGGGGTTTTTCGGTGGCAGGATGACGGGTTCCACACCGGATTGGCTCAAGATCGAGCGAAACGACTCACAGAATCTCGTATCGCGATCCATGACGAGATAGTGTTTGCCGTCAAGGAATCCGTCGTCGCAGCTGGTCAGTTCACGGGCGGGCTGTTTCATCCACGCTTCAAAGGGCCGAGCCGTGCAGCCGGCGAAGTGAACCCGACGCGTTTTCAGTTCCATCGATGCCAGCGCAGAATTGCGTCGGGTGTGAACAGCGTGCCGACTTCTTCCAATCGCTTACGCCCCAGAATGTGGCCTTTGACTCCCAGCCGACGTCGCTGGTCGTCGTCCAGCAGGATGCGTTTCTTGCCGAATTTCTCTTTGTACACTTGGTTCTCAGTCCGCAGGTACTCGATGACTTCCTGCTGCTGGCGGTTCATCCAGCCGGCAAAATTACGAAGTACAGCTGCCAGGGCTGCAGGATGAAATCCATGATTGGCCTGAAGATGAGGTGAAAGGCTCAACCATGTGCCTTGATCGGTCACCCGTCAATGCTCGACGTCGGCTGAAACCGTAATCTGCACCCAGTAGTAAGACTCGATACGATCGTGACTTACGTGTCAGCGGACTTTTTTGCCACACGCGGTCACAGCTTCCCCGGTGAATTCGGCAAACAGGCCAGCAAGACCCGGATCGGCTGGTTCGACAAGTATTTGCTGCGGCGTTGAGAATCCGCCGACTCACAGTGAGAAGGCAGTTCGGTTTAGCACGCGGGGCAATACATGTTGCAGGCGAGCCGCCTGTGAGGTCTCATCTCTGCAGCTCGAATTCGATTGGTGCGCCGGGGCCGAGGGGAATGCCCAGCGCGATCCAGAGAATCACCAGGACCACTCCGGTGACCAGCATCCAGATAGAGTACGGGATCATCATTGCGGTGAGCGATCCGATTCCGAAGCCGATCTGCCAGCGCTGCGCAAAGATCAGGATGAGTGGGAAGTAGACCATCAGGGGCGTGATGATGTTTGTCGCGCCGTCTCCCACCCGGTACGCGGCGGTGGCGCCTTCCGGGCTGATCCCCAGCAACATGAGCATGGGCACAAGCACCGGCGCTAGCAGAGCCCACTTCGCGCTCGCCGAACCCACGAACAGATTCAGCAACGCCGCGAACAGCACGATCAACCCAAGCGCGACGGGGAGCGGCAGGCCACTGGTTTCGATGGCGCCGGCGCCATGAACGGCGGTGATCAGCCCGAGATTCGACCAGTTGAACATCGCGACGAAATGCGCCGCCGCAAAGGCGAGGACAAGGTAGTAGCCCATGTCTTTCATCGCTTCAGTCATCATCTTGACCAGATCATCGCCGGACTTGATGGTCCCGGCCGCCGATCCATAGGCCCAGCCGGCCGCGAGGAACAGAATCATGAATCCGCCGACAAGCGATTTGAAAAACGGCGTCGCGGTGACATACCAGGCCTGGTCCTCCGTACCGGGGCCATCATTCAGCAGGGGCGTGCCGGGGCCAAAGGTCATCAGCAACCAGAACAGACAAACACTCAGAATGGCAAGACCCGCGCGGCGCAGTCCCTTCTTTTCATCTTCGGTCAGCGGTTTACTTTCATCGCCGAAGGCGTCTTTGTGCGCATCGCCGGGCGTCCATGTGCCCAGCCGCGGTTCGATGACCTTGTCAGTGACATACACGATCACAGGCAGGTAGATCACCAGCAGGGCTGCGATGAAGAACCAGTTCCCGGCAATGTTCATCGTCCAACCCGATTCGAGCTGCGCAGCCTCCACCGCCGACTCGGTCACGCCAAACAACAGTGCGTCCAGCTGTCCTGGAGTGATGTTGGCCGAGAATCCTCCTGACACGCCCGCAAATGCGGCGGCGATTCCCGCCAGCGGGTGTCGCCCTGCGGCGGCGAAGACGATGGCAGCCAGCGGGATCACCACGACGTAGCCGGCGTCGGCCGCATGGTTTGAGAGCATGGCGACAGCGGCGACGATTGGGGTCAACATCCACTTCGGCGCATTGCCCAGAGCGGACTTGATACCGCTTGCAAACAACCCGGAGCGTTCCGCGACTCCGGCGCCCAGCATGACCACCAGCACATAGCCGAGCGGATGGAAATGTGTGAACGTCTTTGGCATCTCCGTCCAGAGCCTCTGGATATTCTCAGCCGACAGCAGGCTCTTTGCGGTCAGGATCAAGGCCCCGGAACCGTCCTCCGCCAGTTTGGTCGGGTGCGCCGCAGAGACTCCCGTCCAGGCACAGACCACCGAGATCACCAGCAGGACCCCGATCAGATAGACGAAAATGAAAACCGGATCTGGAAGCCGGTTCCCCGTGCGCTCGACGAATCCGAGCAATCCCAGGTTAGTTGATGTGGTTGCTGAGTTTTTCATGGTTGACGTTGAGTCCGTTTGAGAGCATTGCCTGGTCGATCCGGATTAGGGATTCTCGAACTACGGGGTTGTGGCGGATTCGACTGTGAGTCGAAGCTAGTTCGGTGTCGCTCGCGTCGGCCCTGATTTCCACCAAGTGCCCGCGCGGATCACGGTTGACGTTGCGCGAGATGGTTGAGCACGACATCCAGTTCGGCTGACTTTTTTTGACCCTTCGGCATTCAAGGTCAGCATGTCGAGGCTTGTGACCACAACATGACACCCGTCGTCCGCCAAAGCACTGGCGATCTCGTGCCGATGCCAGTGCAACCGCCAGTGACGAGTGCACTTCGCGTCGCGATGGTCTGTTGGTGTATCACTGGGTGAAGTTATGTCGAACACGGACTCATGCTATAGCTCGCGCAGCGGTTCGACACTATCGCCGAAGCGGTCCCAATCGAGA
>CAYSJO010000540.1:0-4444 GCA_964431285.1 uncultured Planctomycetaceae bacterium | reverse complement strand
CCTCGGCTGACACTGTTGTGACTGTGGCGCTCATGGCAACGATCAGCGCAGACAGATACCGCATCAGATTCTCCATGTCAGAGTTAATGTCGCCGGAATGGCAAGCACAGTGCCCACGCATTTGAGCCTTGCACTCCAGAGCGGTGCAACTCAAGGGTCCGGTCATCGAGCCGAACACATGTCAGGTGACAGGTTCGCCATTTCGTATCCGACGCTTTGTCATGCGAATCTCGTTGGCATGACCACCGAACGAGACTTCGTCCATGAACGTGCGGATCAAAAGCAGACCACGACCGCTGACTCGTTGCAGATTCGCGGGATCGGTCGGATCGGGAAGCGTCTGCGGGTCGAATCCTTCTCCCTCATCTCGGATCGTCCATGTTGCCTGATCACGGTCGAAAACGGCCGTGACATGGACCTTGCGATCCTTGTACGGGTCCAGCTCACGCCGTTCCGTGCCCAAGCGCGAGTAGGTGTTGTCCTTCAGCTCGCGCAGTGCCGAGTCCAGCTCAAGATTCCCATGCTCGATTGCATTGATCAGCGCTTCCTGAAGGGCGGTCGAAATGCGAATGACATCGGATTCTTCGCACAAATGAAGTTGCCGCATCTGTGACTGCATGTATGCAATCAACGGACGCAGAGCACCCATGTCGTTGCCGAGTTCAAAAGTCAGTTCGACGCGACTCAGGCTGTCGAACACCAGTTGTTCTGCCTGCTCCATCTGGGCGACAGACAGCACATTGAGCACGGTCTCTTCCAGATCCCGAGACAGGTTCTTCTTGGGAACATAGTTGGCGGCGCCGGTCTTCAAAGCCCTGACCGCGGTTTCCTCGTTGCCATGAGCGGTCATCAGAATGACCGGCAGGCTACGATAGGACTTCTTGATCTGGCTGACCAGTTCCAGCCCGTCAACTTCAGGCATCACGAGATCAGTCAACACGATGTCCGGCGATTGCTGCTCGATCAGCTTAAGAGCGTCGGCCCCGTTTTCGGCAAATTCAACGTCAAAGCCACGGTTACTCAGACAGCCGCCGGCAAGTTTGCGGTCAACGGCTGAGTCATCGACAACCAGAACAGTCGCCATAAATGTGCACCCCTTACACTTTGTCACTCCGGCAGACACGCCGGTTTCGCCTCGTTCGGAACGAATGTCCGTTGGCGATAATGAAGTGGAATTGGGGTCGTCCCTGACAGTTCCCGCCAGGACAGCTCGAATGGCCGACCGGACGGACAGGGCAAGGCGGTTCAATACCTTGCAAGTGGGCTATTGTTGGGTCGTCATTCCACGAAAACAAGCGGGTGGCGTATTTGCGTCACGCTCCGATGCCTTCCCTCAGCATTGGACCCAACTCTTCTACGAAATCGTTAACGTCTTTGAACTCACGATACACCGATGCGAACCTAACGAACGCAACCTGATCAATCTCGCGTAACATGTTGAAGACCATCTCACCGATGTACTTCGACGGGACTTCCTTCTCGAAGTTGTCGTAGATTTCGGCTTCGACGCCGTTGATGATTTCGTCCATCTGCTCCTGGCTGACTGGTCGCTTCCAGCAGGCTTTCTCCAGGCCGGCGCGAATTCTGACCGGGTCGAACGGTACGCGTGTGCCGTCTTTCTTGATCACTCTGATCGGTGTCTGCTCGACTTTTTCGTAGGTCGTGAATCGTCGCCCGCAATCCAGGCACTCTCGACGCCGACGCACGGCCGAGTCTTCGCTGGCGCGCGAGTCGACAACTTTTGTCTCGCCTTCGCGGCAGAATGGACAGATCATCGTGGGTGCTCACTGCGTGGTGCACGCGGTATGCTTGACTTAATGGACTTCCAGCAGAAACGCGGGCGAAGCCATGGCGCAGGTTAGAAACCCAATGGACAGTTGCCTAGAGCATCAATCAGTCATCCGCAGCCAATCTGTTGTCTGGCGCGTCATTGCCTGCAGCGTGGCTATCGCAACAATTCTTATTCCGACAGTTGATCCGCTGTACGGCTCGGAACCGAAAGCACCAGCATCCGAGAACAGTCCACAACGCGAACCCGCACCACCGAATCTGACCATGAAAACTCTTGGCGGACGACAGTTCTGGGGTGATGTCGCTTTTATTCGCGGCTGGACGATTCAGCGCAACATCTTCACGGGACATCATCGCCTGCTGGACCCGCGCGATTTCCGACATGCCTGGGGAACGCTGGAGCACTGTCAGGCAAAACTGGAAGAAGTCCGCCTTGATCAGAAACTGGAACCGATGTCTGGCGAAGCGGTGATCCTGCTGCATGGGATCGTGCGTTCGTCGAAGGCGATGAACCGTATTCAGACTCGCCTGGAAAATGACGGTTATCTGGTCGTCCCGTTTGACTACCCCAGCACGCGCGTCGATCTGAAACAGTGTTCGAGTTTTCTTGATGACGTGATCAAGTCACTGGAAGGTGTGGAGAAGATCAGTTTCGTGGCTCACAGCATGGGTGGCCTGGTTGTTCGTTCGTGGCTGAAAGAACACTCTGACGAGCGCGTGCGCACGCTGGTCATGATGGGCACACCTAACCACGGAGCTGAACTGGCAAACATGCTGCGCAACAATCATCTGTTTCGACTGATCTTTGGCCCGTCCGGTCAGCAACTTGTCTCCGACCCACGCGGCGCGATCGCTGAGCTGCCCGTTCCAGAGTTTCCCTATGCCGTGATCGCCGGGGGCAAGGGGACAGATGGCGGTTTCAACCCATTGATTCCCGGAGACGATGACAGCATTGTCACAGTCAGCAGCGCCTTCCTGCCCGGCGCCGTTGATTCGTTGCAGGTTCCAGTTCTGCATTCGTTTCTGCCGTTCAATGAAGCCGTCGTCGATGCGGTCGCCCTCTTCCTGAAAAACGGAGCCTTCCGCCAGTCAGGCAAGACTCAGCCAGTCCCCGTTGAGGACGCGAACCCAAAGTAAGACGGGTTCCTGGCACAACTCAGGAGTGCGGCGTTCATGCGGTGGTTTTCGGATCGAACGATTCCTGCACTGGTGGTGATGTTCTGTCTTGGGGCGGTGGTCGTTCTGTGGCAGCAACAACTGTTGCACAAGCATCTGATTCGCTCTGCCGCGCAGGCAGAGGCTCAACGATTCGCTGCCGCACTGGAGGCGTTTCGCACTCTGTGTACCAGCTAAGTCGTGGCGACCGTGAAGGGTCATGAAGGCATCGATGTCACGCACGACTATGACAGCCCGTCTAACCGCGGCCGGGCCATCCCGCTGCCTGCGACACTCAGCATGAAACTCGGCAATGAACTGGGTGCCAGGCTGCATGGTGGCAGCACGCGGCTGTACAGCGAGTTCCCGTTTCCGTATCCGAAGCGGAATGGTCTGAGCGATCAATTCGCACGCGATGCCTGGAAAGCACTCAATCGGAATCCGGACGAGCCATTCCAGCAGTTCGACGATAGTGAGAGTGGCCTGCTCTTGCGTTACGCAATTGCCGACCGCATGCGTGCCAGTTGAGTGAATTGCCATAACAGTCACCCGGACAGCCCGAAACGTGACTGGCGGAAAGGCGATGTTCGTGGCGTGCTGGAGGTCGTGCTGCCGCTGGACGCGGCGACCGACCAGTTGTCCGCGAATCAGCGAGAGTCGCTGCTGTTGTTGAGCGGCATCGGGGGAATCGGATTACTTGGCCTAGCTGTTGTCATCGGTCGACTGCGGCGCGCATCTCAGGAACTCGAACAGCGGGTGATTGATCGAACAGCCGAACTGGAACTCACGGCACAGTCGCTGAAGCGAGAGGAAGCTCAGTCTCGTACCGTCATAGAGTCATCGCCGTCGGCCCTGATTGTGGCGGATCGAGCCAGCAACATCGTGTTGCTTAACAGGCAGGCGGAATTGCTCTTCGGGTATTCGCGAGACGAACTGACCGGTCGCTCGATTGAGATACTTGTTCCTGAAAGTGTTCGCGCTGGTTATGTCACGCTGCGCGAGCAGTTCTTTGAGAATCCTGGGACCCGCGCAATGGGCGAAGGGCGTTTGTTGCATGGCGTGCGAAAGGACTCGACGGAAATACCGGTTGAGATCGGACTCACTCCCATTGAAACGGACGACGGTCCGGCCGTCCTTGCCGCGATCATGGATCAGCGGGAACGCAAACGAACTGAAGCACGACTGGCGCAGCAGTCGGAAGAACTTCGTGTGGCGAAGGACGCGACCATCGAGGCAAGCAATGCCAAAAGCGCGTTTCTTGCCAACATGAGCCACGAAATCCGCACTCCCATGAATGGCATCATTGGCATGTCCGAGCTGCTGTCTGGCACGGATCTGCGGCCGGAACAACACGAATGGCTAGTGGACCGTCAGGTCTCAATTTTCGGGTAGAGGCGTTTGAGTTTTGTTCTGGCTTTGGCAGTCGTGAACTGCCAGTCCACTCCGGTCTGGGCTTTGTTGCGTTCTTCGGCCCAGGGCGTGGCGCGGGACTGGACTT
>CAYSJO010000539.1:0-3709 GCA_964431285.1 uncultured Planctomycetaceae bacterium | reverse complement strand
CAGTTGGTCTACCTTCCGATGCGCCAACTGCGTATGGCCCAATGACCGTGGCTTCTGCTTCAACCGCCGGAGCCGATTGCTGTTCTGCCGACTCAGTAGATGAATCATCCCTGTCCGGGTTCGGTGCCGATGACTGCGAGTAGGATTGGCCACTCATGCAACTGGCTCAAATGTGGTCCAGGAACGCTGTCCACACCTGCCTCCGGGAGTGGCCCCACTTCTCAAGTGGTGATCTGGTTGCTTTGCTCGTCCGCCTATCCCGCGACGACCGTGAGTCTACGTCCCCTGCATGGCACCTCGAAACCATGCTGCGGGCATTGGCGACTACTGCGACGCCGTCCTGAGCGGTGACATCACTCCCGCAGCCTGCTGGCACGGTTCGGGCTGACGCCGAAGTCAAAACGCGGGCTGGCTGCGAGTGATCCGGTGGAAGCACACCAAGCCGCTCGCTGCGTTGTGACAGATTGGCGAAGGATCAACCGGCTGAGATTACGATGTTTCACATTTCGGAAGTGCAAGAATCGCGTGCTTTTAACGGTCGGCGGAGTTTTTTGACCCTACGAGGTCAAGAACTCGCGCAGTAAAGTCCCAAATATCTTGGCAGACAGCACGGCGGAGTTTTTTGACCCTACGGGTTTTCGGTTTCCACTTCGAATGCTGGCCACGACCCCCTGATCAGAGCGGCGAACTCATCGCGATCAGAGGTGGCGACTGCAGGCGTTTTCTGGCCGGTTATCGGTCCAGTCACTCGCGTCCTCGGATGTCCCAGTCTTTCCAGGGTTTGAACCCTGCTTTGCCCGCCTGATAAACCGGTACGGCATTCTCAGGCTGCAGCGAACGATACGCCCGCAGTTTTGCGAACAGTTCGTTCACGACATCCGCGTGCTGGTCAGCGAGGTTTTGCTGTTCGAGCAGATCGACCGACATTCTGTAGAGGTGGACTTTGTGTTTGTCGGAAATCGCGCTCTGACGGATGTCCGGACCGATGACCACCAGTTTCCATCGTGCAGTCTTGATCGCGATGGTTTCCCGATCCGCTCCGGCCTGGCCGTGATATGAATACCAGTCGCGTTCGGGGGATTCGGTCTCTGTTCCTTCCAGCAGGCCACAGAGACTCACGCCATCCAGTTTGCGATCAGCGGCTTGTCCGATGTTTGAATCAACGCCTGCACTGGCAAGAACAGTCGGTAAGACATCGATGTAGCCCATCGTGTTCTTCAGTTTTCGGCCACCTTTCCATTTGGCTGGCCAACGGACGCACGCGACGACTCGAATGCCGCCTTCGAATGTGGTGAGCTTGCTTCCATGCAACGGTCGATTGTTCTGTTTGAACCGGCCGACCCCGCCGTTATCACTGAGGAACCAGACCTGTGTCTTCTCCGCCTCGCCAGTATCCTCGATAGCCTGCAGAATTCGGGCGACCCCCTGGTCCATGCTCCAGATCATGGCCTTGAGTTTTGCTTCGGTATCCGTCCGGCTGTCTTTGGCGTAACGGGCAATGTCTTCCGGCTTTGCCTGGAAGGGTGAATGGGGCGCGTTGAATGGCACATAACAGAAGTAAGGAGCGTCGTCGGCCGCGGCTTTTCGGATGAACGTCGATGCCGCGTCAGCAATCAGATCGGTCGCGTAACCCTGCTTCGCTGACGGCTGATGGTTCTCGTGCCAGTCACGCTCGCCCTCTCGCTGCAGGGTGAAGTAGTCAATCGCGCCGTTGTAGTGTCCTTCAAATTGCGTAAACCCGCGCGACAGCGGGTGCCATTTCACATGGTGGTGACCGAGGTGCCACTTGCCGAAGATGCCGCGGTTGGCGTAGCCGGCATCGGCGAGTTCATCCGCGATTGTCCGTTCCTCAACTGCCAGACCAAAGTTTCGCTGTGGCGGAATCACGGCCCGAGCCAGTCCAAACCGAATCGGGTAGCGACCGGTCATCAGACCCGCACGAGTTGGCGAACACATTGGCGCCACGTAGAACCGATCGAGTTCGATCCCCTCACGAGCAAGTCGATCGACGTTCGGTGTTTCAGCCCAATCGGAATGGTAACTCACCGCGCCCCAGCCAAGATCGTCGGCCAGCATGATGACGACGTTCGGTTTCTTTTCCGCCTGGGCTGGCGCGACCAGCGCAAGAACAACGATCGAGACGAGCAAAAGTCGATTCACTTCTTCGCCTTCCGTTTCCTGGCGACCGGCTTATATGTCGCGCCTTTGTCCGGCGGCATCGATTGATGCCAGGCAAGTAATGCCTTGGACATTCTGCCAACGACCTCGTGATGCTGGTCGGCGAGGTTCGTCGTCTCGCCTCGATCGGAGTCCATGTCGTAAAGCTGTGGATCGGAAACATCGTACTCGCAGAGAAGTTTCCATTTGCCGTCACGCATCGCGAGGTCGGGGAGGTCCTTGACACCGTAAAAGGAGTCCCGATCAGGGGGCCGACGGAAGAAGATCGGTGCGCGGGGTGATCCGCCCTGGCCCAGGAGAGTTTCTGAGAGTGGTTCGCCGTCGAACTCCACACCGTCAGGCATGGCTGTGCCAGTGAAGTCGAGCAGCGTTGGCACCAGATCGATCGCCGAGAACACAGACTGACGGTCGACGTGGTTCTGTTTCTCGACGAACCCAGGCCCCCAGACTACGAGCGACGAACGAATGCCGCCTTCGTAAAGGTGTGTCTTGAAACCGCGGAACGGTCCCGCCGAGCCGGCCCCTTGTTCAGGTCCGTTGTCCGAGCACACCAGCACAAGCGTGTTATCTCGAAGTTTTTCGTCGTTCCGGATTACGTCAAAAAGTTTGCCCAACTGGCGGTCCATCTCCTCAAGAACCGAATGATAGAGCTCGCGTTTTCCGTTCGCCCACTTATCAACCGGTGGCCAGAACGGACTGTGAACGTCATCGGGCCAGACGTTGACATAGAACGGCTTGTCTGACTCTCGCGCCTTCTCGATAAACGGGATTGCGGCATCGACGAATCCTCCAGTGATCTTCGAACGCAGCATCCAGCGATGTCCACCGCCGAGCCGTTCGGCATCACCCCAGATGCGACCAGGTTTCTCCTGACCGGGTTTCAACGTCAACGGAAGCAGTTTCGGGCCCATTCCTTCGAAGTTGGTGAGGGATTCATCAAAGCCGTAGTCGGTGATGGGAGGGGCCATATCGACGTCACGTTGCCCACCCATGTGCCATTTGCCGAAGTGTCCGGTGGCGTAGCCGGCCTGGTGCAGAGATCGGGCCAGCATTGGCGCCTGCGGGTCGAGCCACTGAGCCATGCCACGCTGTTCATTCAGTCTGCGATGTGCGAGATACGAGGTAATCCGCCATCGCTGCGGATACTGGCCGGTCGAGATCGCAGTGCGCGAAGGCGAGCAGATTGGCGAGTTGACGTAGAACTGTTCGAATCGAACGCCCTCTCGCGCGAGCCGATCAATCTGTGGCGTCTTTGCGTCCTCATTACCAAAGCACGAAAAGTCACCCCAGCCCATGTCGTCAATAAAGACGAGCACGATGTTCGGACACTCTGCCGCAGTCGCCTGCGACGGCATCAGCAAGACGGTGACTGCGAGCAGCAGCCAGGCGGTTAATTTCACTGTTTGCGTAGCGGCAGGACTCAATTGCAACATGACGGTCATTCCGAAACTCCTGGACCATGCACATGCTGGCCGCGTCAGGCGGCCTGAAGTGCCTCGACTGTATCGACGGGCGTAGGGTCAAAAAACTC
>CAYSJO010000538.1:0-4931 GCA_964431285.1 uncultured Planctomycetaceae bacterium | reverse complement strand
AAGTCCAGTCCCGCGCCACGCCCTGGGCCGAAGAACGCAACAAAGCCCAGACCGGAGTGGACTGGCAGTTCACGACTGCCAAAGCCAGAACAAAACTCAAACGCCTCTACCCGAAAATTGAGACCTGACGGTCCACTAGCCGCGATACGGAAACCTGCGCACCAAACGCAGATTCCTGGACTTCAACCTGAAGATTGAATTCATGGTCCCGCCGAAGGGCAACAGCGGCATCTATTTGCGGGGCGTCTATGAAGCTCAGGTTGTTGACCGCGACAGCAGGATGCAGGGCATTCACGGCGTTGGCGCAATCTTCGGACGCATTCCACCATCCGAAAACGCGGGCAGGGCCGGAGGCAAATGGCAGCAGTACGACATTACGCTGGTCAATCGTCACGCGACGGTGATTCTCAACGGCAAGAAGGTGATCGACAATTATCCAATCGCCGGTTGCACCAATGGGGCATTGCAGGCGGACAAAACGACTCCGGGACCAATTTACCTGCAAGGTGACCACACGGCGGTCAGCTACCGCAACATTGTTCTGCGACCAGTGCTGAAGCAGTAAGAACGGCACGGACCGCTGGCACTGGTTTCAGTCGCCTCGAACCAGGTCCTGGTCCGGACCGTTCATCGCAGTTGGATGTTGACTGTGCGTGCCTTCTGAATCTTCTCGCTCGTTTGTGACCACCCGGCCCATGCGAAAAAGGCGACGATCCCAATCAGAACGATCGTCATCAGCGTGGTGTTGCGACCTTCCTTCCCGACTCGTTTCACGCTGCCGTTCAGCACGATCAACGCGACTGCCAGGATGGGCATGAATGCGGCGCCGACCACCGCGTAGGCCAGCTGGACTTTCTGGAAACTGAAAAACAGGCCTGCTGCTGGCAGCGTTGCGATTGCATACAACGAATAGCGATACAGGGTGGAGTCCGTGCTGACGCGAGGGCGCTCACTGTCAGTCTGACGAGGTTTGCGGATCAGGCTCCAGCAATCGGCGAACAGATACGGAACGCTTTGCCACACGCCCAGCATGCTGCTGAAAACAGCACCCCAGGCTCCCAGCAGAAACGCATATCGAGCGATCGGTCCGGCAGTTCCCAGTGCTGTTTCCAGCTGATTAGCCAGCTCGACAACCAGAGTCGCTCCCTTCTTCGAGAAGTCGACTTCCAGTTGGCTTCCAAGAATCACCATGCCGATCCCAAATAGTGCGGTCATGACATAACCAGTTCCAAGGTCAATCCGGCAGGTCTTCAGTTGGTCAAGTCCGCTACGACCTTCCTCCCGAATCCAGTAGCCATAACACAGCACAGTGACTGTCCCGCCGATGCCGCCCATCAGCGCGACCGTCCACTTCACTCCGCCGGCGTTCAATTCTGGAATCGACGGGAACACGAGCCCCTGCGCCACAGCCACCCAGTCGGGCCCCACCGCGATCGACGTGGCGACAACGATGACGAACATGACCGCAATGCACACACTCATCAGTTTTTCGAACAGCCGGTATCCGCCGATCAGAACGAGTGCCAAAGCGATTGCGCTGTGGACGATCCCGAAAATGACTTTGTTGTGAGCGGCATCGGCGTTCGGATTCAGCACAGCGACGAGTCCATGTGCGGCGACTCCGCACGCGCTCATCAGCGCCGATCCGACAAAGAAGCTCCATACACACAGGTAGCCAAGAAAGATGCACAGCGTGACTCGCCCGAAATATTTCGCTGTCCCTTCCAGCACGGTCGTACCGGTGGCGAGCTGCCATCGCGCCAGGCCTTCATTGAGCACGAACTTGATCAGCGCTCCGAGCAACACTGCCCACAATACCGCGACGCCGAGTTTTGCTCCGGTAAATGCGCCAGTGGCAAGATCTCCCGCTCCGACGCCGGTCGCCGCCACGAGCAGTCCGGGCCCGATCATGGCCAGCAGAAGGCCGGTTTTCTTTTGCGAAGTTGCCTCGGGTTCGCTCATGGGTGTTCGCTTGTGGCCCTGGCTGAGATGTTGCGCGGACGGGCACACGAAATGCGGCCGCTATTGCAAAATGCAGATTCCCAAATGCAAATTGCAGATTGATTGGTGGGTTGGGCTACAGGCTGCGGAGAAACGCGAGCAATTGTTGGATTTCCTGGGGACTTAGTGTCGCGTCGAGTTGATGGCCGAATTCGTGCACGACTGCATCCAGTGACAACGCTCGGCCATCATGAAATAACCGATCACGCTGGCTAACGCCCAACAGCGACGGCGGATTGAATTCCTTCAATCCCGTTTCGTCAGTCAGGCCGACGTCGAAGCTTCCAGTTGTGGTGAACTGGCCTGGTTGATGACAGCGGATGCATCCGGATCGAGAGAACACTCGACGGCCGGCAGCGATGATGCTCGTTCTCGGCTCCTCTCTCGCCTCGGAGACGGACGGAGGCGGATCGAGAGTGGAGAGGTAGGCGCCGATATCGGTCACTGTCTGTTCATCGAGACTCTCGACATGCATCGTTGTGTGCAGCGATTTGCGGACCTGATCGTCAAGCAGCATCTTTGATCCGTCCCAGCCCCACGGGACGGTCCAAGCCGACCCCAACAGCGACGGAACGCGCTTGGCATTACCGTAACTTCCGTCGCCGAGTGTGTCGGCCAGACGGTTGTTTGTGTGATTGTCCGTGTGGCAACTGTGACAGCTCATCCAGCGATGATGCGACAAGTCGGCGTTGAAGAACGCCCGCTCGCCGCGTTCCACCGGTCCTGTCGCGGGCGTTGGCCCGAGTGAGATTGGTTCAAGGCAGCGAAGTGAATCGAGGTCGACCACGGTAATCGAATCATCCAGTGAATTCACCACGAAGGCACGTCTATGCGTCTCGTCGACCACGACCGCAACCGGACGGGGACCGGTGACGACGCGCAGTTCCCGAACGCCTACCCGGTCAATCAACGCCAGCTCGGCCGTGCCGGCCAGAGTTACGAGCAATCGGTCGCTGGTAATGGCAATCGCATCAGGATCGCCAGCGCCCAGGCCTGGTTCGCCAACTTCGGTTCGTTTCGCGATCTGACTCAAATCCGCGTCGTCGTCGAGCAAAGCAGCAACCGGCAACGCTGTGAGTCGGTTTTCCAGCAGAATCCCCCAATGAATATGCTCACGCTCCGTCCGTCCTTTTGGATGCAGAACCTGATGCGTCAGCCACACACCGCCGTTGCCGTCCAAAGCAACGTCACGAATGTTGTGCGCGACCAGTTCACGCACGGATCGGATTTGTCGGGAGACGGTATCAACGACAACAAGTCGGCCTCCAAAGGCGTCTGTCACGAGCACGGTTGTCTCGTCCAGAAACACAACCCGTCGCGGCGCACAGGGCAGATCGATCACATGTGTCGCGCCGAATGCCGAATCCGGGCCAACCACCGTATCGAATTCAATCAGAGTCAGACGCCGGGACCACAGTGACGCCACGCAGCACAACTGCCCGGTCGGACTCATGGCGACATCGATCGGGTACTTCGCGACCGCGATACGATTGGCAGTCTTGACCGTGTCCGACCTGGGTTGCGTTAGTATCAGTTCATGACCGCCGAAGTCCGACGCAAGCACGAGTGAGCCGCCTGGCACCAGGCATAGATCGGAGATCTCCCGCCCGAGACGGACCTCGTGAATGGACTGGCCGTCTCTGGAAATAGCAGACACGGAACCGCATCGATTTCCAACGATCAGCGGTCCGCCTTCACCCACCAGAACTGCGGTCACGGGTCGCCGTTTGTGTGGCTCGGTGTTGTCGCCGGCAACCAGTGAGCCAGGCAGCAACCACGCACAAGACATGGCCCACATCAGACGATGTGATGCGATCCAGAGCAGTGTCGTGGTCAGTTGTCGGTGCATGGAGCACAGTCCCGGTTAGCCGTCTGGATTCTCAGTCGATTCATTGTGGCCTATTGTGCCTGTGTCGGCCATGTGCATCGCATGAACGGCACTCCAGGCCCGTGATCAGCGAGGACGCACTTTATGTCGGAAAAGACACCGACGTCGCAGCGGCCCACGAATTTTCGCTGGGTCGTGTTCGCCATGGCTTCGGGCACGTCCTGGCTGATGTATCTGCACCGGTATACGTTCTCGCTGATCAAACCCGATCTGGAGACCGAGTGGGAACTCGACAACGATCAGCTTGGATTGCTCGACAGTGCGTTCTCGCTGTCGTATTCGTTGTGTCAGACTCCGCTTGGAGTCCTGGGCGACATTGCTGGTGTGCATCTGGTGCTGACCGGAATGATCCTTGTCTGGTCGGTCGGCCTGGCCATGCACGCGTGGGCACCTTCTCAGGACGAGATGTGGTACGCCCGGGCCACGTTCGGCGTCGGTCAGTCCGGGGTGTATGCCAACCTCAGCCGGATTTCGCGCACATGGTTTCCGGCGTCTATCCGGACAACCCTGCAGGGTTGGATGGGTACTTTCTTCGGCCGCATGGGTGGATTTTGCGGGTACCTGCTGGTGGGCGGCGTGTTGCTCGGCATGCTCGGGCTGAAGTGGCGACCTGTGCTGTATGGACTGGCCGGACTCGGAATTGCGCACGGAATCGCCTTCTTCCTTCTGTTTCGGAACAAACCGTCTCGCCATCCGTTGGTCAACGAAGCCGAGGACCGGCTTATCGAAGAACCCCCGGATGAACCGCAAGTCGCGCCGAAACGGATGCCGTATCGAGAAGTCCTCAGGCGGATGAGCCCACGGTCCGTCTTCAACGTCGTCTGCCTTAATGTGCAGACGATCCTCAGTACTCTGGCGGACAACATCTACTCGGCTTGGATTCCTCTGTTTCTGGCCCAGGTCCACAACCTGGAAGCCGAAGACCGAGGTATCTATTCAGCTCTTCCGTTGCTCGGTGGAGCGTGTGGCGGCGTTATGGGTGGGTGGCTGAACGACTTCATCATTCGCCGCACTGGCAATCGACGTTGGGCGCGATCGGTGG
>CAYSJO010000537.1:0-2001 GCA_964431285.1 uncultured Planctomycetaceae bacterium | reverse complement strand
GAATGCTCGTTGACTTATTGGGCCAGTGAGATTCGAAGCTGCGGAAATCATGCGTGCCGACAAGCGTCTGACCGGCTTCATGCATCGCCTGCGAATCAATCGACCCGTGAAAGTGCCAGGCATAACGCCGTAGAAACGGGTTGTGCTGTCGACTGTTGTGAATGACGTATCGGTAGCGCTTCTTTTTCGCAGAAAACGTCGCGTGAAAGTCGAACGGAACTTCCTGGGCATCGCGAATGACGATGTCCGGTGGCAGGAACCTCTGCAAAGCTACCGGCACACTTTCGCACGGAATCCGAAATCCAGTACGGAAACTGGCGACCTGTCCCAGGGCATGCACACCGGAATCCGTGCGTCCGGCTGCAAGCACGTTAGAGTGCTCACCAGTCAACTTACGAATGGCTTCTTCAAGCATGGACTGCACAGACGGCCCATTCGGCTGGACCTGCCAGCCAACGTATTCAGACCCATCGTAGGCAACTGTCAACCGGATGTTTCGCATGTGCGGAGTAAACATCCGACAGCTTCCGGCCACAACCAAACCAAATTCGCTCAGGCTCCATACCGAGTTTCATCCGACAGCAATTCGCTTTCGAGTATCGCACAGACTGTTTAGAGTCGCGTCGTCAGGCGTCGCCTGTTTCAGAAACTGCCGCAACTCGATCAATTGGAGACAACATGTCAGTGCAGCCCGGTCCGGATGACTCAGATGCCCCGACAGAGTTCGCTGCGACGGGAACGGGACTCAAGTATCGCATCCTGCGTAAATCCGACGGCCGCCAGCCCACCGCGGCTGATCAGGTGCGGTGCCATTACCGCGGCTGGCTTGATGATGGCAGCGAGTTCGACAGTTCGTACGGACGCGGCGAGCCGACCGAGTTCCCGCTGAACGGGGTTATCCCTGGCTGGACCGAGGGTCTGCAGCTCATTGGCGAAGGCGGCAAGATTGAACTCGAAATTCCGCACGAACTGGGTTACGGCACACGCGGCTATCCGCCAGTCATTCCCGGGAGTTCCCGGCTGCACTTCATTGTGGAAGTGATCAACGTGTTGTGAGGATAAGCCCTGACAGTCCGTTGAAAAACGTGTAGGCCGGAGCGGCACTTCGCTTGATCCGGCCTACTCATTTCACTTTTCCAACGGACTGCTAACCGCCGCCTGGCGAGTTCCCGCTAAGACTGAACAGCCAGGCGGCCGTTCCCACGTGGACAACGACACATAGCCAGAACATAAGCTGGAAACGGGTTTTTCGAGTCTTGTGCCGAAAAACCCGTTGACCCAGTAACGCTCCCGGCCAGCCGCCGAGGATTGCCAGCACGTGCAGTTGCTTTTCGGGAATCCGGCGACCAGCGCGCCTGGCCTGTTCCTTGTCGATCCCGTACGCGGCGAACGCAACGACGCTCATGGCGAACATGGAAGAGAGGAATGGCGTCATACTTCTTCGCTGTTTCGCTGGAACGGCTCATGAGACACTGATCAAAACACAGCTCTTCCCATTAGATAATCGGTTCCTCAGCAGTCGTGTCTGAGCAGATCGACATCAATGCCATGAAATCTCGAATCGGCCAGTCGATGCTGGCCGATCGGTTTCAGTTGCGCCGGCTGCTCGATTCCGTACAACGGTCTCGAAGTTCGGGTCGCCCCTTCGATCGCAATCTCAAGCGATTGACACAGACGCTGGACCGATCCGTCGAACTCAGGCAGCGACGTGCGGCTGGCGTTCCGACAGTGCAACTGAACGAAGAGCTGCCGATTGCTGAGCGTCGAGCCGACATCGAACAGGCTATCCGGGACAATCAGGTCGTCATCGTGTGTGGCGAGACGGGATCGGGAAAATCGACTCAGCTTCCGATGATCTGTCTGGGGATGGGTCGTGGCATCGATGGCATCATCGGGCACACTCAGCCGCGTCGCATTGCTGCGCGTTCGGTGGCGAGCCGTGTGGCTCAGGAGCTGGGATCGACCGTCGGTAAAGCCGTGGGATTCAAAGTGCGGGTTACG
>CAYSJO010000536.1:0-1630 GCA_964431285.1 uncultured Planctomycetaceae bacterium | reverse complement strand
TCACCTTGTTTGCTTTGCCCGGGTGTGGTTACCCCTTCCTTTCCCCCCCCCCCCCCCCCCACACACCACACCTCAGGAGTTATCGATTCTTCGCTTAACTCCCTTTGAGTGTCCACATTACGGCCGGCATTGGAGTCACATCCGATGGCGGCCGTTTTCGTGATGACTCCTGATCGCTGATGCGCGTCGTGAGCGGAAGAAAACGTAAGCCATTGAAACAGGATGTTTCTGGCGGCCTGCGCAGACGGGGATGGTGACACGCGCAGCATCTGGCGCCTTTGCCGTCATCGGAACTGTGTCCACGCCACGAACAGGCATCCCGGCGCCCCGACAGCAACTACAGAATCTCGTAGACTGCCACGTCCATGAGCAAACCATTTCCTTCGGCCGCCTCACTGGAGACGCTGCAGCAGCGTTCCAGTTTGCTGGAAACGTTGCGCGCGTTTTTTCGAAGACATGCCTTCTGGGAGTGCGAGACGCCGCTGTTGTCTCGCGACATTGTGATCGATGCGAACATCGATCCGCTTGAAACCACCGACGACCGGCGACAGACACTTTATCTGCAAACGTCTCCGGAAGCCGGTATGAAGCGTCTACTGGCATCCGGAGCCGAGGCGATTTTCCAGGTGACGCGGTCCATCCGTCGCGGCGAATCCGGCCGGCTGCATAATCCGGAATTCACCATGGTTGAGTGGTATCGCGCTGGTGATTCGTACCGAGAGCAAATGGATTTTACTGAACAGCTCGTGCGAACGGTTTATGCCGCTGGCAATCACCTGAGTCCCGGGGCTTCAGCTGCTGGCCTCGCGGAGAAGCCGTTCGAGCGCCTGACATATGACAGCGCATTCGATCAATTCGCCGGAAGCCGAGTGCTGACCCTATCTGCGAACGATCTGGTGAACCTTGCGCGAGAACGGGGAATCGTGGCGCCACCAGCCATGGCGGTGGACGACCGGGATGGCTGGCTCAATCTGCTTCTGGCCGAACTGGTCGAGCCACATCTGGGCAAACAGACGCCTCAGTTTCTGATGGACTACCCGGACACGCAGGCGGCTTTAGCGCAGGTTCGAGATGATCATCCACCAGTGGCCGAACGGTTCGAGCTGTACGATCAGGGGATCGAACTCTGCAACGGTTACACCGAGCTAACGGGCGCCGACGAACTGGCCCGACGAAGGGACCATGAACTCGAGTTGCGATCTCTTGCTGGTAAGTCCGCGATCGCTGCGGGGCCACAGTTCCTGGATCAGGCCATGAGGCATGGTCTACCAGCGTGTTCCGGAGTAGCTCTCGGGTTCGACCGACTGGTTATGCTGGCGCTGGGCCTGTCCGACATTGCCGACGTCATTGCATTTCCGGCGGATCGAGCCTAAAGCGTTGATCCTTGCCCTCCGGATTTCGGCAACCCACACGAATCACTATGCCCACACAAACGACAATCTCGACGACACTTGCCGGAGCACCGACTCGGGAGCTGACTCTGACGTATCGCGACGATCCACCGGAACGGTCGGAAGCTGTCGCGTTCTTCCAGCAGTTAGAACGCGGGCTGACTCCCGTGATTGCTCAGCCGAAGGTAATTCATGAGCAGCCGCCGGATGAAGAGCAGCCATACCACAATGAGCCTCCG
>CAYSJO010000535.1:0-18918 GCA_964431285.1 uncultured Planctomycetaceae bacterium | reverse complement strand
TGAAGGGAAACCGTCTGAAGGGAAGCCGTCTGAAGGGAAGTCGTCTGAAGGAAAGCCGTCTGAAGGAAAGCCATCCGACAGTAATTCTCAGGATCAGCAGGAACAGAATAAGACGCCCGGCCGTGAGGAGCTGGAAGAAGCTCGCACCGAGATGGAAAAGGCGATCGAGGAGCTGCGAAAGAAACAAGACCGCGAGGGAGCGTCGAAGCACCAGGATGAAGCTATTCGCAAACTGCTGGAGGCCAAAGAGAAGCTCGAAGAGATCCTGCGTCAGTTGCGCGAAGAAGAGAAAGAGCTGCTGCTCGCCAACCTGGAAGCCCGCTTCCGCAAGATGCTCGGTCAGCAGTTGCTGATCTATCAACAGACGGTCCGACTCGACGCGGAAAAGACGCAGGAATCAACCATCGATATTGGTCAGCGATCGCGAGCACAGGCGAGACAGGAAGAAGAGATCGTGCAGGAAGTTGCCAAGGCCCTCGTTCTGCTACGGGCCGAAGGCTCGTCCGTCGCGTTTCCTTATGCGGTCGAAGCCATCCAGGAAGACGCGTCTTCGGTCGTGCGTTTGCTCGATCAAAGCAAAGTTGGCGAGCTGACGCAGACCATCGAGCAGGGCATCATCGAAGCTCTGGAAGAGATGATTGACGCTCTGCAGAAGGAAATGGAGAAGCTCGAAGAGCAGAAGCAGCAGGACCAGCAACAACAGCAGGGACAGGAACAGGATCAGCCGCTGGTCGATGCATTGTCCGAGCTGAAGATGCTGCGATCACTGCAACTTCGCATCAACCGGATCACGCGTCGGCTCAGTCGACAGATCGACGGTGACCAGGCCGAGGGCAAGGACCTGCTCGAGCAATTGAAAACACTCGCTCGTCGCCAGGCGAAGATCCAGGAAGCGACATACGACCTGGCGACCGGGAAGAATCAGTAAGGCAGGTCGGATTATCCGGCCCTGCGCATGACTTCGAGTTCCGGCAAGTGCTTCCTGAGCAGTTGCTCGACCAGAACCGACGCGCTTTTTCCGTGCTCAAGTTCAAGAAGTTCGAGGCTCCTGTGAACGTCGTCGGAAAGGTAGAGCGTGCGTTCGGTTTTGCCAGCTGGTGGCTTCGGCTGGTGGCTCTCCAGCGGTACGGAATCCTCAAGCGACGCGGTTGACTCCATCAGCCCCGGCATCCTGCTCATCTTCGAGTTGTGCACGTGCGACGATCTCCTCACTCAGGGCCTGATAGGCTTTGGCAACGGAATCTCGGGGCGCATATTCCAAGACACAGCGATTGCGCGATGTCGCCTCTTCTACTTTGACCCCGTTCGGGATCGTTTGCTGGAAGACGAGTTCGCCGTATTCGCCGCGCAATCGCTGTTCAATCTGCCGTGTCATGTTGTTTCGTTGAGCGCGACATAGAGCGATTCCGAGGACGGCGAGTTGTGAATTGCCCAGGAATTTCTTCGCCTGGTAGACCACCGACATCAGTGTCTTCAGTCCAGCCACGCCGTAGGTGCCAGGGTCGATCGGAACGATCAGATCGTCGGCGAACGCCATCACATTGGTCGTGAGCAACGTGCGCTGCGGGCTCGTGTCAATCACGGCCACATCGAAGTCGTACTCAACTTCTTCCATCGCCAGCCGCAGGCGATGCTCGCGTCCCATCTCACCTGTCAGGGTGAGGTTCGCCTCCGCCAGACTTCCGTCTGCTGGCAGGATCGAGATGCCGTCGAAACGGGACTCACGAATGGCGTCACTTGCCAGCGCCCCATCACACAGCACGTCAAACAGACTCGACGAGCCACGCTGTTCGTCGTTCAAGGCGGTTAACGAACAGTTCCCCTGTGGGTCCATATCGACCAACAGGACGCGATGTCCACGCTTTGCCAGTGCCACAGAAAGGCAGATCGCTCCGGTCGTTTTCCCGGTACCGCCCTTCTCGGATGTCCATGCAAGGGTTCTCATGCAGTCAGTATCGGACACGCTGACCGTGTGACTGAAGACGGTTTGCCCAGACCAACCTGAGTGCTGACGTTCTCACGTACTTGGTCCGCAAAGCCTGACGTCGACCATGATCGCACACGACCAGGTTGCTCAGCGGGGCATATCGGTCTTAGCAGTTCTACGAGCACGACCTGAACTGGCGTACGACTCACAACATATGGCACCCCAGTTACTTACGTCGCGAAGAGTGCTGCTACTCCGGATACACAAACTCGTTCAGGTTGAAGACCACGCGGCATAATTGTGTGAGTGCGCCAATACGTCGGTCCGTCTCCGAATGTTGTTTGTCACCCTCGGCGTATTGCATGGCCAGAAACTGCGTCATCACTGCTTGTTCGGCGTCACTTGGTGGGCGTGCCAGGGCGAGGCGGAAGGCGAGCCGGATTTGATCAGCGGGTTTCTCGCCAGCCTCGCGCAGTAGTCGATCGGCCAGGTGCCGGGACTGCCGCATGGCGAAGTCGCCGTTGTACAGAGTTAATGCCTGAGTGGGCACAGTCGTCACGTTCCGCTGCGGGGATGTTTGGGTGACGTCGCACAGGTCGAGCACTTCCAGCAGCGGGACGAGCAGCGACCGCTTGATGAACGCGTAAACTGTTCGTCGCGATGCCGTGGCCTCGTTGAACTCCGGCCAGATCTTCGTCTTATCGGCGTGGTTCAACAGCGCTTCGCGCGGAACGAACGGGTGCATCGGCGGACCGTACATCTTTCGATCCAGCCGACCACTGACGAACAGCATCGAATCACGGATGGCCTCAACTTCCAGTCGCCGAGGTACACGTCGCCACAACAACCGGTTGTCCGGATCAACAGACTGCAGGGCCTCGCGTGTATGACTGCTCATCCGGTACGTGCGGCTTGTCATGACAAGTCGGTGTAGCTTCCTGAGCGACCATTTGGCATCGTTAACGAACCAATGAGCCAGCCAGTCGAGAAGCAGTGGATGTGTGGGGCGATCACCGATCAGACCAAAGTCGTTCGGTGTCCCGACGATTCCCGTTCCAAAATGCCACTGCCAGACGCGATTGACAATCACGCGCGCCGTCAGCGGGTTGTCCGGTCGCACCATCCAGTTCGCCAGGGTTAAGCGTCGTCGTGATGTGAATTCTGTCGGTTCCAGCAGAGCGGGTTGCTGTTCCACGAGAATCGCCGGAACAGCCGCCGGCACGACGTCTCCCGGAGTTTTCGGGTTACCTCGATTGAGCAACCGCGTTTCAGGAGCCACCGGCGACGGCTCGTACATGAAATAGCCTCGAGGAACATCCGGCGTTTCTTTCCGCAAGCCAGCGATCGTCGTCTCATGATCGGCAATCCGCTGCTTCTGCTCAGGTGTCAGTGCCGCGGCTGATTCCTCATGCAGTTTTCCGTGGTTGTCCTTCACCAGCTTTTTCTGTGCATCCGACCGATCCTGCTCCGCAGCCAGAAACACAGTCTGGACGTCAGCGGGTAGCTGGCTCTTGCCTGTCTTCAGGAATTCCAGAGCGAACTCATCTCGCAGTCTCGCGATGGCCGTGTTCTCGGCGGTGATCTTTTGATCTCGCTCTACCAGTCTGGCCATCATGGCCGGTGGCGCGGCGTAGCGCGACAGGTCGGTTCGGCCGTTCTGCACACGTTTCAGCGGATTGAAGACAGCGACCATGCTGTAGTAGTCGGTGTGCAGCAGTGGATCGAACTTGTGGTTGTGGCAGCGAGCACACCCCATCGTCAGGGCCAGGAACGCCTGAGAAGTTGTGTTGACGATGTCGTCCAGTTGATCGAACCGATCGACCGCAAAGTCGGCCGGTTCATCGTCCCACGGACCCAGCCGGTTAAAGCCAGTTGCAATCACGGTCTCGGTTGTGGCGTCTTCCAGTTCGTCGCCGGCAATCTGTTCCTGCAGGAACCGGTCAAACGGCTTGTCGGCGTTCAATGCCCGGATGACATAGTCCCGGTAGCGCCACACTTCAGGCTTGGCCGCGTCGCGTTCGTAGCCATTCGAGTCGGCGTAGCGCACAACATCCAGCCAATGCCGAGCGTACCGTTCGCCATAGCCCTTTCGCCGCAGGAGATCCGTGACCAGTTCGTCGATGTCGGGATCGTCAGCGAAACGATCCTGTTCCTGCAATGTCGGCGGCAGCCCGATCAGGTCGAGATGAGCACGACGCAGCAGTGAGATGGCGGGAGCGGACGGATTTGGCGTCCAGCCTTTCGATTCCAACCTGGCAAGCACAAAGTGATCGATCGGATTCAACGGCCAGTCGCCGTCCGTAACGTCTGGTACACCCGGCCTGACGATTTGCTGAAAAGCCCAGTGCTGCTCGGGAGTGACGCCAATCTCCTCGTCGGCGGGGAACTTCGCTCCCTGGGAGATCCACGCTTTCAATAGGGAGATCTGGTCGGCGGTTAACGGTTTGCCATCAAGCGGCATCCGAATGTCTTTGTCCTGTGCGGTGATCCGGTGAATCAGTTCGCTGTCACTCGGATCACCCGGTTCAACAACGGCACCCTCAAGGATCATCGCGCCGGCATCCAGACGGAGTCCAGCCTCCTGTTTCAGCGCTCCGTGGCAGGTCGAACACTTGTTGCGCAGCAGCGGCTTAATGTCACGGATGTAATCAACGGTTCTTTCCGACTCTGCCGCCGGGGAGCCCGTTGCAAACGCCATCAGGACTGCGAAGGTCAGGAGGTGCAGTTTCATGTCCGTCACCGTCGGGGCAGGTTGTTGAGTGTCGCGGCGCAACATACCCGACTGTGCGTCCGTATTCACTCCAGCGTGCCCAGCCATTGAGCCAGCTCGCGGATGTCGTCGGCATCCATGCCCGACACCATCTGCTGGCGGTGAACTCCGTGGATGGCCAGGACATGGTTGTCGTGAAAGCAGACTGCGTCCCCAAGGCCCAGACCGTGTAGCTTTGCTTCGTGCAGTGGGTTGTCGACAAGACCGCGATAGTAGTCGCCGTCCCGCTCAACCACCTGCACCCAGAACTCTTCTCCCCAGCCCCGCGAAGGAACATCCTGTGCCGGAATCTCCAGCAGTGTTGCCGGATGCTCGTGCGAGAGGATCGGTTTGCTGGTCTCTTCATTGCAGTGCGGACAGGTGCAGTTCATTGGCGCATCGGGATGTGCCGAGAAACGTGGTGAGTCGATCCGCAGCTCCACAAAGTGCCCGACAGATACGTGCTTCTTGAGGACCGCATGCGGAATCTGAAATCGGTCGCCGTTCTCCTCGTGCATGGCCACACCATCCACAAGTTCGTAACCGTTTCCCAACTGCTGCATCTGCAAATAGGTTTCAAGGCTCATGGCGAAATACTACGAGCCCAGGCCGCTTCAGGAAAACCCGCTGGCGATTGATCTGCGAACTCAGACGTGTTAACTCAGTCCTGTCGGGACTGACAGTTGGTCCCCGGATTCGCCGGCTTGTTCTAAGCGGGATCTACTATATGGCGAGTACACCGGATGCGTCTCCACCCGATTACCCGCCCCTGTTCGAACGCCCAACGAACCGCCGCTGGGTCATTATCGGACTGGCCGCAGCCACGTCATTCATTCTCTATCTGCACCGCTACACGTGGGTGCTGATCCGGACGGATATCAAAAACGAGTTCAACCTGACGAATACCGAGGTGGACTCGCTCTACACGTTGTTCAACGTGACGTATGCGCTGGGTCAGATTCCGGGCGGGGTGATCTGCGACCTGTTCGGGCCGCATCTGTTTCTGGGCATAATCATCGCGGTCTGGTCAGTGACGCTGCCCATGGTCGGACTGGGCACCTCAATGAATTCATTGGGCCTGGCAAGACTTGGGTTCGGAGCCGCTCAGGCCGGATGCTATCCCTCGGTCGCCAAAGTCTCGCGTGAGTGGTTTCCCGCCGGGCGTCGCACGACGTTGCAGGCGCTGGTGGCCAGCTTCTTCGGACGCAGTGGCGGTGCCGTGTCCTCAATTGTTCTGGGCACAGTGCTCATGGGCTATTTCGAACTCAGTTGGCGGGCATCCCTGGTCGTGCTGTCGGGGGTGGGGATCGTCTTCGCGGTTGTGTTCGTCAAGCTGTACCAGAATCAGCCATCAACAGATCCGCGTGTCAATGAGGCCGAACTGGCCCTGATCCGCGGCGGCCAGGTTCCGACCGAGGAGAAGTCCAGTGGTGGGAACGTATTGCCGGTCGGTCGAGCCCTGAAAAATCGCAGTCTGCTGGTGTTCGTCGTTCAGCAATATATGAATGCCGGGGCTGACTATGTCTATTCGGGCATCATGGGCAGCTATTTCATCGAAGCCCGAAATGTCGAGGACAAAGTCATCCTCGGATTGCTGATCAGTATGCCATTGTGGGGCGGCGCCATCGGTGGCATCGCAGGCGGTGTTCTGAATGATGTACTGATTGCCGTGACGGGTAGTCGACGCTGGGCTCGCACGATCGTCGGCTTCAGTGGGAAGGCCATCGCCTGCGGATTCCTATTCCTATCGATCGGTCATCCGGATCCCATGACGGGAGCTGGTTTGCTGTTCGTTACCAAGTTCTTCAGTGACTGGAGCCAGCCCACTGTCTGGGGAACATCGACCGACCTCGGCGGACGCTACTCGGCCACGGTATTCAGTATTATCAACTCCAGTGGCAGCGTTGGCGGAGTCGTAACACCAATCCTTGGCGGCCTGCTCCTGGATCGATATGCAACACCAATCATCGTGGATGGCGCCGAGCAGATGGTCACGAACTTCACGCCAGTATTCATTCTGGTGGGATGCATGTACTTCGCGAGTGCGGTGTGCTGGTTGTTCATCAACTGTGAAAACTCACTGGACAAACCCGAGCCGACAAGTTGAGCGTCAATTGTTAATGGAGACTGACCTGAGATGAGAAGTACGACCGTCATTGCAGCGTTCATGATCGGCCTGTCGTCACTGGCTGCGCAGTTACAGGCTGAAGACAAGCCCGCGAAGCGACCCAACATCCTGTTCATCATCGCCGATGACCAATCACCATTTGACCTGAAGATCTACGATCCGAAATCTCCGCTGGAAACACCGGTGATCGATCGTCTCGCTTCGGAGGGGATGGTGTTCGACGGGGCCTACCACATGGGTTCCTGGTCTGGCGCTGTATGCACTCCATCGCGACACATGGTGATGAGTGGACGAACCGTGTGGCACTTGCCGTCTGGTCGTCGCAGGAAAGGTCAGCCGAAACCGCGAGCTAATCCATTGTGTCCGGCCGACCTTGCTGACCACACCATGGCTGCTGTGTTCAATCGCGCTGGTTACGACACGATGCGCACCTGCAAGAACGGCAACAGCTACGAAGGTGCCAACAAGCAGTTCACTGTCCGACACGACGCGACCAAACGCGGCGGCACGGCCGAGACCGGCAGCGCGTGGCATGGCGAGCAGGTGCTGAGCTACCTCAACGACCGCGAGGCCAAAAACGATACCGATCCGTTTCTGATCTACTTCGGCTTCTCACATCCGCACGACACGCGCGATGGCACTCCGGAACTGCTCAAGAAGTATGGCGCCGTTAATCACACTGACCCGAAAGTACTTCCATCGGCCAACCCGGACGCGCCACTATTGCCGGTCAACTATCTGCCTGCTCACCCGTTCCATCACGGCCATCCGAATCTGCGAGATGAGGTCAGTGTGAAAGGGGTTTGGAAGAAACGCGATGAAGTCACCATCCGTAACGAACTGGGACGCGAATTCGCCTGCGGCGAGAACATCGACATCCAGATTGGGCGCGTTCTGAAGAAACTCGAAGCAATGGGCGAACTCGACAACACCTACATCTTCTACACCGCAGACCACGGCATGGCGATCGGGCGGCACGGGTTGCAGGGGAAGCAGAATCTCTACCAGCACACGTGGCGTGTGCCGTTCGTTGTGAAAGGCCCGGGCATCGCTGCAGGTTCACGGGCAACGGGCAATATCTATCTGCTGGATGTTCTGAGCACGATGTGTGACCTGACCGGGGTCAAACATCCGGAGTCGTCCGAGGGAACCAGCTTCAAACCCGTGCTCGAACAGAAACAGAAGCAGGTGCGTGACGTCCTGTATGGTGTCTACTGCGGAGGGACCAAACCGGGCATGCGATGTGTCAAGCAGGGTGACTGGAAGCTGATCAAGTACGACGTGCTGGATGGCGAGGTACGCGAAACACAGCTCTTCAACCTGGCCGAAAACCCAAACGAGTTCTTACAGCAACATCACGACGAAAAGGTCGCTGCACTCACAGGCAGTGCGCCAGAGAAAAACCAGATTAATCTTGCAGACGACCCGCGCTACGAGGACAAGCGTCGCGAAATGGAAGCTCTGCTGCTGGCCGAGATGAAACGGCTCAACGACCCGCATCGATTGTGGGACCAGCCAGAGTGAGCCAGGCGCCGTGGACAAGTTGTCGAAGAGCCTAAGTGGTCGGCTCGAGCACGGTCTCGCGGGCCAGGATAGCGTGGTATTCGTCCGCTGTTGCGGTGACCATCTGTCGGACGTCGAACGCTTCGAGCACGCGGCGGTTTGCGGCCGTCCCGATGGCTCGGGCGCGGATGGGGTCGGTGATCAGTTCCGTGATTCGATTGGCCAGTCGTTCGCTGTCTGAATGTGGGACGGTCAGACCTGTTTCGCCGTCCGTCAGAATGGAACTGACTCCGCCGACTTCCGAAGCAATCACAGGTCGGCCCAAAGCCATGGCCTCCAGCATCACTGTGCCAAGCCCCTGGAACACCGATGGCAGGCAGAAGATGTCCATCGCCCTCAACGTCGCCCCGAATTCCAGCAGATTGGGCACAAACGTTTCCTTGTGGATGAGGTCGAGATCGCGGGCCAGTGCGCGAAGTCGGTGCTCTTCAGGTCCGGACCCGGCGATCAGAAACTCGACGTCGTGACCGGCATCGAGAACCTGACGCGCAGCCTCCAGAAAAAAGGGCAGCCCTTTCGAGGATTCAAGCGGACCAGCAGTTCCCACAACGGGTACTTGACGACCGGTGAGCAGGCTGACGTTGTCGACCTGCTCCGACACTTCCACTCCACTGTGAATGACAGCCAGCTGATCGTCAGCCACAGCTCCGCGTTCGATCAGGTCGTTGCGTACGGATTCACTGACAGCGATCACTCGAGAGAACAGCCTTCGGTCCACCGGCAGACGGCCGCGTCCCGGAATGTAGTCGTGAATCGTCAGCAGCATGGGGATATCGAGACGGCGAGCCAGTGCTGATCCGAATGGAGCCGCGTGACGTGATTGAACATGCACCAGGCACGGCTTTAAGTCTCGCAGGTCACTCGCGACGAATCGCGTGATCAGCTGCTGCAGCAGTCTCGCATCCAGCAGGTCGTACTCGCGGATTTGCAGTGTGCCTGCGGATTCAGGGACCTGGCTGGCATCGGGACACACGATCAACGGACTGAACCCACACTCCTGCAATCCTCGAGCCAGACGCAGCGTGTAGGCGCTTGACCCGCGCACCTGAAAGCTGCCCGCCACAAGAATGACTGTGTGCTGATCGGCCATTCTGCCCGTCCTGCCGCGTTATTCTGCAATGCGCCTGCATCCGCAGGCACTCTACCCCTCATTGAGCCCGCTGGCGACGCTGCATGGGCCAGACTACCATCGAGGATTGGTTTGAACTGGAAGTGAAATGCCTGCCGAGAACCAAGATGTCCCGAACCGCAGATACATCGACAGCCTGGCGAACCGTACTAGTACTGATCCTGACGGCGTCGACCTCCACACCACTGGCCGCAGCTTCGTGGCCACAGTTTCGAGGCCCGAACGCCAGCGGAGTCGCCGCCGAGACCCTGCCGTTGCCCGACGCGATCGGACCGGGAACCAACGAAAAGTGGGTCGTTGAAATACCGCCAGGTGTTTCGTCGCCGGTCATTCTTGGCGACCGCCTCTTTCTGACAGGTCTGCGAGGAAGAGACACGCTGATCACATTCGCGCTCGACACGGCGGACGGATCGATCGTGTGGGAAGCCGAAGCGCCGGTCCATTCGCTGGAAAAGACGGACAAAAGACCCAAGGGTCGACTCGCAACTTCGACGTGTGCTACGGACGGCCAGCACGTCGTCAGTTTCTTCGGTTCCAGTGGACTGCTGTGCTACGACAGGAACGGCAAGCAGCTGTGGTATGAGAAGATGGGACCGTTCGACAACAGTCGTGGCGGCGTGTCTTCTCCATTGCTGGCCGACGGCACGGTTGTGCTGCTGGAAGACCACAACCAGAAGTCGTTCCTGGCCGCCTTTGATATTGCGACGGGTGAATCCCGCTGGCGAGCCGACCGGTCGGTGTTTAACCGCAGCCACTGTTCGCCGATGCTGTGGTCGACGCACGATCGTGACTTTGTCATCGCGGTCGGTTCAGGACTGGTCACTGCCTACGACCTGCACACCGGGCTGGCCGAGTGGTTCGTGCACGGAACTTCCAGCGTTGCGAACATCACTCCCGTGAGTGGGGTCGGTCATCTGTTTGTTGCCACTGCGAATCCCGGCCCGCAGCGAGGCGGGCAGCTTAGTTTTGAGCAGCTTGTCGAACGTGACGATCGAGACAACTCCGGTCGGTTGGAACACGACGAACTACCCACCGGGTTTCTGCGTGAGGCTTTCCCTCTGTTTGATGCAAACGAAGACAGCGAGCTGTCGAAGTCCGAGTATCAGGCCGTGCAGAAGAAACTGAGCACCTGTCGAAACGGAATGCTGGCCATTCGAGCTGGTGGTGAGACGTTCGATCGAACGGAAACCGGCATCGCGTGGCAGGCAAAGAAAGGCATACCGCGGACATCTGGACCAATCTTCAACGACGGTATTCTATTCATGCAGGCCAAAGGCGGCGTGTTTCAAACGCTTGATGCGGCGACGGGAAAGAGTCTTAAGTTGGATCGTGTTCCGATGAGCGGACAGAGTTTCAGTTCGCCGGCTCTGGGTGACGGCAAGGTGTACGCGTTGAGTGATCGCGGCGAATGCGTTGTCGTTTCCGCGAACGCCGAGTGGGAATTGTTGTCCAGTTCTGAGTTCGGTGAGCCAACGTATCCGTCGCCAGCGATCGCGGACGGCCGCGTCTATGTGCGTACGGAATCCAGGCTGTACTGCTTCGGAAAGTAGCCAGCGCCCGCCGCGAAGACCGACAAACAGGCCACTCGCCTTGAGCTTCAACATTGAGACCTGATGACAGACGACGAACAGAACTTTCAGCCCGGGCCCGATTCCGTCGGCCTCGTGGAGACTCAATACGCCACGCTGTTCGAGACTCCCGATGCGCTGCAGCTTGAGAGTGGCGGGCAGCTCAGCCCGGTCACAGTTGCCTTTGAGACCTACGGCAAACTGTCGCCGGAGAAAGACAACGCCATCTTTGTCTGTCATGCGCTGACCGGCGACGCGCATGTGGCCGGGTGGAATACGGAAGAAGACAGCAAACCGGGCTGGTGGGAAGACTTCGTCGGGCCGGGCAAAGGACTCGACACGAATCGTTACTTTGTGATCTGTGCCAACGTCCTGAGTGGCTGCAAGGGAACGACCGGACCGATGAGCATCGATCCTGAGACCGACAAACCGTTCGGCCTCGACTTCCCGTTCATCACTGTGGGTGACATCGTCCAGGTCCATTCGGCTCTGACGCGTCACCTTGGCATTGATCGACTGCTGGCGGTCATCGGCGGCAGCCTGGGAGGCATGCAGGTGCTGGAATGGTCCGTGCGATTTCCCGACCAGGTGCATGCTGTCATTTGCCTTGCGTCAGCCGCAAAGCTTTCAGCTCAGGGCATTGCTTTCAATGTTGTCGGTCGTCGAGCCATCTTCACGGACCCGCAGTTCTACGGTGGTGCCTACTACGAACACGAAGAAGGACCGCGCTACGGCCTGGCACTGGCTCGCATGCTGGCGCACATCACGTACCTGTCGGAAGTCTCGATCGAAGAAAAGTTTGGCCGTCGGCTGCAGCATGGCGACCAGCCGAAATTCAATCTTGTCGAGGAAACTGAGTTTCAGATTGGCAGTTATCTGCATTATCAGGGCAAGCGGTTCATCGAGCGGTTTGACGCCAACAGCTACGTCTGCCTGACCCACGTGATGGACTACTTCGACCTGGCGGTGGCGTACGATTCTCTGCAGCAGGCTCTTGATCGGACAAAGGCCCGATTCCTGATCACGTCGTATACCAGCGACTGGCTGTTCCCGACGGCACAAAGCCAGGAGATCGTCGCAGCTCTGATCAAAGCGGGCCGCGACGTTTCCTTCGTGGAACTGGACAGCTCGAAGGGGCACGACGCGTTTCTGCTGGAAATCGAGCCTCTGGAGCAGTTGATTCGACCGTTTCTGGACCAGACTCAGCGCCGCGTGCGAATCGGGTCGTAACGCTCCGGCTCCGTGCGACTATCGCGAGTCCAGCAGCGTGAACGGGCGCCGCGTAATTTCCTGCCCACCGCTGCGAATGACCATGAAGTAGGTTCCCGGCTGCAGCGAGCCGAACATACCAAACGCGTACGTCGCGCGCAGCGTGCTGCGTGCAACGACCTGGCCCACCTGGTCAATCACGTTGTCGTCGGCGTCATGCAGATCGCAGTGGATATACATATCTTCGTGCGGCGGTACCAGGACGCATTGAGCAATCAGCGTATCACCATGGCGGAATGTGTCCCGGTGATTCACCAGTGCGTCACCGAGCATCTCGGAGCCGATGTCGAACGAAAGGAACTTGTCCGACTCACGAATGCGCCGCGACACCGCAAGTTTCGTTTCGACTTCGATCGGATCCAGTTCGACCAGTTGATAGGCGCCTTCGGCGCGACGTGTTCCGAACGGATCGAGCTGATACTCCAGTTCGATTCCACCAAAGACCGCGATCAACGACACGGCTGCAAAAACCGAGCCCGCCTGTCTCGGAGTGATCGCTGGCACAACGTCCGGAATCTGCCGCGCGAATGACTGCAATGATCCTGCTAGGCGATTCCCTCGCTGCGACAGTCGCTGCACGAAGCCGCACAATCGATCGATGTCGCGTTGTTCGATGAACACCAGATACAAGGAACAGCAGACCGCCGGGAAGATGTACAGCCCCAGCAGGAGCGTCGTGCCCAGATGGAACGTAAAACCTCCGGCGATCATCAGGATTCGTCCCCAGCCCTTCCAGCACATGAAGAGGAACAGCACCTCCCACACAATCGTGACGTAAGCGGAGACAACCAGGACGCCGGGATAGAACGAAATATATTCACCAATCGGATTGGCGTAATTCACGTTGGTGATCATCCACTGTCGCATCTGATCGCCACTGAAGAACGCAGGTGTGTGCATTTTGGTGAACGCAGCGCCGATGTAGACGAGTCCCACCATGATCTGCATCAACCGGCGGGGCCATACGGGAAATGCGCACGGGGGTGGTGTGACAGTCGGTGCCGCGCGGCGTTTCAGGACACTGTCGATCGACCAGATTTTTCCACAATTGGAAAGTGATAGAAGAAACAGGCCATGTGACGCGATGACTGAATACTTTGTCAGTGTGCCCAGGCAGTCAAGCACATTCAGCCAGACGTAAAGCACAGTGGCAATTACGAGTGACAAACGCGTGCACCAGCCGAGGCTTGATGTGATCAGCGTCAGCACGAGCAGCGTTGCCATGGCCACGGCCATCGTCCCGTCTGGTACGGGAATCATGCTTGGAATTCCGTAGTTGAGGTCCAGCGGCGCAGCGGCTCCGTCGGACGAAAACAGCTCGCGGGCATGTATCCAGCGCGGCACAATGACCGTCAGCAGAACCAGTGGTAATACGATCCTTGCCAGGGCCAGTCCACAGGGAACTTCTTCGGCAAAGAAGAAGCGTTCGATCGATTTCGCCGACTTCATGGGAGACTCCGTTCTCACCAGATCGTTTCAGTCACTGCGCGGTTGCTGGAAGAACGGTCGTCTGTGGCAGGCTGACTGGTTGAGGATCACGAGCCGCAAGGCCGGACGGCATCTGCCATGCCGGTTGCTCCTTTCGTGCGGCGGCCCACAGTCGCGGGTTGTCGTAGATAGCCTGTTGCGTCTGCCACGCGACCCAGTCGGAATTTCGACGAATCTCGCTTCCGTTCCCCGCCAGCACCTGTCGCAAATGAAAATACGAGTAGGGCTGTTTCGGTTCGGGATAACGCCGATTCCACAGGTCATCGGGGAGATTGAACTTCTTGGCCCAGTTTTCTTCGACCACGTAGATTTGCTGAATCGGCTCGTGCTGCGTGTAACGCAGCGTGTTCAGCGCAAGATCGGCTGCGTGGTTTGTGAACGGGTCGTAGTGCTGACGTCCGAGGTCCCCGAATGGCTTGAACTCACCCCAGGGCGGTGGCGACAACTGGTAAAACCGGCCACTTTCGCCCTGACCGATCATGTGTGTGCGGTTGGAAAAGGCCGACCAGCCGCAAAACATATCCCACACGATGAAGTACTTCGTTGGATGCGAGTTCGGCTTGTAGTTCAGGGCGTGAACTGCCACACCGTAAAACATCACGCTCAGATATGCGGCAATCGTGCCGGCGGCCAGCCACCGTTTCATGGCGTCACTCCATTGACGTCCAGACCGGGAAAAATCCAAGGTCGGGACTATCCGACAAGCCTCAAAACCGGTCAAGGTACGATTCGGGTCCACCGAATGCGCAGGAAGATGAGGATGGAATGAACGATTTGTCTGCTGCACACGCACCGGTCTCGGATTTCCCGGATCTGGCCGACGGGTTGCCCGCCGCCGCCAATCTGCGAGTGAGTGACGCACAGCTCGATGGCTTCCGTGAGAACGGTTTCGTCACTGGCGTACGAGTCCTCTCAGATGCACAGGTTGACCGATTGCGTGAGGAACTCGGCGAGTTGTTCAACCCGGATCACGATGGCCATGAACTCTGGCATGAGTATCACTCGAACGAGTCGGCAGAGCCCGACACCGTGTTGTTTCATGCCCTTGGAGCCTGGCGGATCCGGCCGGGATTCCATGATCTGCTGTGGCAGCCGTCATTCACCGTACCCGCCTCTCAACTGCTTGGCGGCGGCGTTCGATTCTGGCACGATCAGTTATTCTGCAAACCGGCGAAACATGGCGGAGTCGTCGCCTGGCATCAGGACTATTCGTACTGGACCCGTACGCAACCGATGGCACATCTCTCCTGCTGGATCGGTCTCGACGACAGCACGCTCGACAACGGCTGTTTGCAATACGTGCCAGGCAGCCACAAGTGGGACTTACTGCCAATCACCGGGCTGGCGGGCGACATGAATGCGATCCGCAGCGTCCTCAGCCCGGAACAGCTGGAGCAGTTTCAGCATCCCGTAGCGATCGAACTGAAAGCGGGCGAGGCGTCGTTCCATCACCCGTTGCTGGTTCACGGCTCGCACGAAAATCGCACGGATCGACCGAGACGCGCTGCTGTGATTAACGCGGTCCGCGACGGCGTCTGCTCGGCAACGAATGATGAGCTGCTGCCGGGGATCCCGGTAATTCCCGATGGCCAGCCACTGTGCGGGCGTTTCTTCCCGTTGTTGCAGTCAGTCCCGCCCAACGGACAGTGACTATGCTCCACAGGCGACGATGACGGCTGCCTGGCCGTTCGACGTAACGTTGATGTTCAGCACAACTTTGTTCGACGTCGCCAGGTGCTCGCCGGTCACCACATTCAGGTCGCACTCGTCCGCCTTTTCGGTGCAATTCAGCGTTGCCGGGATGACTCCGTTCTTAAGGCCCAAAAGCGATGCGGCCAGTTCCAAAGTGCCGGACGCCGCTCCCGAGTTTCCAATGTTGCCCTTGATCGACGTCACTGGAACAGTCGACGCGGATTCGCCGAAGACATCGTGAATAGCGTGTGACTCGATGACATCTGATTCGCGGCCGCCCAGACCATGGGCGTTGATGTGTCCGACATCGCCTGGACTGATGTCAGCATCCCGCAGAGCACTGGTCATGGCGTTGACGAGTGCTTGCCTGTGATTGGGCTGTCCGCTGCGGTCAATGACGCATGAGGCACCGGCACCAAGAACCGTTCCCAGAACATCCGCACCGCGAGCCTGGGCGTGGTCCTCTTCTTCCAGAATCAGCGTGCAGGCTCCTTCGCCGACGACCTGGCCACCGCGGCTGGCATCGAACGGACGACACCAGGTCGAGGGGTCCGCGTCGCCATTGAAGTCGGCGAGTTCGTCCCACAAGGCTGCGTGCAGGCACTTCGTCGGGTGGAGACGCGATCCCGTTGAGCCGGCCAGCATCATGTCCGCACGTCCCCGCACGATGATCCGAAGAGCCTCAGCCAGGACGCTGTTTCCCGACGCTTCGGCCATGGTCAGCGAATTGTTCGGGCCACGGGCATCGACATGAATCCCGATGTGGCAAGCCGGCATGTTTGGCAGGTATTTGAGCAACCACAGAGGGTCCATGGTCGGCAATCCATCCTCGCCCCAGCGGTCGAAATCGAACTTGCCGCCTGTGGATGAGGCAAAGCAGCTGTCTCCCAGAACCGGCGGCGGACTGAACATCTGATTCGCACCGAACTCGACGCCCAGACGCTCGTGATCGATCGCGGTCAGGTCGAGCCCGCTGTTGTCGATGGCCAGATTGGCTGACCCAACACCGAGCTGGATCTCGCGGCACATAACTTTGACGCTCTTCCGCTGCGGTTTCAGCAGCCCTTTGCGTGCCGTGCCGTCGTCAAACCACGCTTTGACCTCGCCCCCCACATTTCCAGGCAGGGCTGTCGCGAGTCGTTCGACAACTCCGATCCCGGGTTGCTTTGCAGAGAGTGATTCCCAATAGGTATCCCGTCCTGTTCCGATCGGACTGAGAATCCCGACGCCGCTAATGACGACGCGTCTGGCTGAAGTAGTCATGATTGTAAAGCGTGACCCAGTAAAGAGTTGAAGGCCGTCCACGGCGTAAGGACCGAGACCGTCCGTGCGAGGCGGGCGTCACTCAGCTCAAGACCGGACAGGTAGACCCAGCGTGTCCGGTCGGACCCAATGCTGAAGCGACGTGATCTAAGAGGTGTGAACAAAAAAGGCGAGGCCTCATAGGAAACCCAAACCCGGTCCGGTTTTCAAGCCTTAGAGCCGGATCCGCGGGTTCGCCAGCTGTGTTTAGCACGACGGCGAGTTCCATTGATCACGTATCTGTTCGACCCGCCTTCGGTTCGTGCCCAGGTCGCAGATACCGATCTGTGATGCTGAACGCACATGAATGACGGACAACTCCGCGTGCAGTCGGAACTCTAGGTCGTCGGTGAAGCCCAGCCTTCTGGTTCGACTGATGGCTCGCAGGTATGTGTCCGTCCGCTCCTGGATTTCGGTGCGCGGCAGCGAGGCGATCAGGTTCTCCAGTTGTTGCCAGGCGGCGGCCGCTTCACCGTCGAATGCGAGCGGCTCGACGTAGGCTCGCGAGTCGGGAAACTCACTGCAGACACACCGCGTTCCGATGGGTGGACGAGTCAGCTTACCGTTAACGACACCGGTCACAGATTCACCCCGGCGGTACACGTCGTGGAGAAATCACAATACTCGTTGGTGACAGGACTCCGCTTCTTGTACGGACTGATTCTGCATTTCACAATCACCACATTGATTTCCTGAAGTCGACAATAGACACACTTTCGATGAACGAGCATCTGACAACCGGCACAGGCGGCGGCTGGAAGTGGACGGAAAAACTGGGCCTCGGGACATGTCTTGTGGGCCAGTGCGTTCTGGTTGCGCTGATGGTTCTGATCTCGTCACCGGCAACTCAGGAGTTCGACGAATCCATCATTCGGCAGATGCGGTCGCCTGACGACCTGTCACGGCAGATTGGTCCACGCTGGCTGGCTGAGTCGATGCGCGACTGGACCGCTCTGGGCGGGTACTCGGTACTGTCGACGATCACCCTTCTGGTCACGGTGTTCCTGCTGCTGGAGCGGCAGCGGGTTCACGCGAGGATCATTCTGGCGACCGTTGCCAGTGGCTACCTGCTGGCGCTGTTGCTGAAAAACATTGTCAGTCGCCCGCGTCCGGATATCGTGCCGCATTATTCGTACGTGGATTCGCCCAGCTTTCCGAGCGGCCACTCGATGATGTCGGCGATCGTGTATCTGACACTCGGGCTGATGCTGTCCGACCTGGCTTCACACCGGCGTGTGAAGGTCTTTCTGGTCGTCGCCGCGCTGGTGATTTCCGGAACAGTTGGTTGCAGCCGCATTTTCATGGGGGTCCATTATCCAACAGATGTCATTGCCGGATGGTGGGCTGGAACAAGCTGGGCTTTGGGCTGTTGGCTGATCATTCGCCGTCGGCGGGCGACGATCGCAAGGTAGTGACATCTCGACTGATGGGTGATATTGACCGGCAACAGTAGACGTCGTAAAGCACGCCGCGAATTCGATCGACGGAGCGTGCGATGTCTGTCAACAGCATACTGATGCCACTTGGCCTGGTGGCATGGATAATGATGTTCTCTGGATGCGCGGCAACTGAGCTCAGTCGTTCGGAAACCGAGCTCTACAAGTCTCAGCAGCCCGCTTCGAGCCGAGTCGAGCCTCTGCCCGACGACACTGAATCAGTCAACAAAACCCCCGTTGATCCGACCATACGTCGCATAGTTGAGATCTACGGGACGATTGAGAATTTCGAAGTCGTCAGGGATGCAACGATCGGCTGGATGTCGGTCCAGGGAGTATCGGGCCAGCCCTGGTTTGAGGAGATGTCATCCAGTGCGTCGGCGGCAGTGCGGTCCTTACTGACCGAACCCGGGTACTTCTCGCACCGACCGACACGGCCGCGGTTCTTCGTGGCTGAAGTTCGCCATCGCTTCACTCGCGAAGCTCATACGGTGGAGGTACATGGCAATCGCGCGACTCGGGCCGGTGAGGTGCATGTTGGCGGTGAGGTTGTGGGGCGTGGAGTCCTGGGAGGTCACCGCAAGATCGACTGGGTGCTTGATGCGGCCGAACTGTGGCAGCGGCCGAAAGTCACCATGTGCAATGTTGGTGAGACTGATCCGACACT
>CAYSJO010000534.1:0-6980 GCA_964431285.1 uncultured Planctomycetaceae bacterium | reverse complement strand
AAGTCCAGTCCCGCGCCACGCCCTGGGCCGAAGAACGCAACAAAGCCCAGACCGGAGTGGACTGGCAGTTCACGACTGCCAAAGCCAGAACAAAACTCAAACGCCTCTACCCGAAAATTGAGACCTGACGGTCCACTAGGAAGTTCGACGAGTTTACTGGTGACGATGCCGACGCCCTCGCAGGCTGGCTACAGTTGATTCACGAGCGAAACCTGATCGACACGGCTCGGAAACATATTCAGGCTGAAAAGCGGTCGGTTGATCGCGAAGCCACGATGGTCGAAGTCGATCCCATTGAGGACGTGGAATTGACGAGTCCCAGTCAGCGAATGATGCGTGGTGAGAATGCCGTTCGACTGGCTCGGGCGCTGACACATTTACCGGATGACCAGTGTCAGGCCGTACGTCTGCGGCATCTGGACGGCTGGTCGCTGGAGGACATCGCGGCGCGGATGGATCGATAAAAGCGAGCAGTCGCGGGCCTACTGCATCGCGGGATGGAAAACCTTAGACAACGGCTGTCGAAGTAGTTGGGAGCAAAGCCCACTCTGCAGTTCTGGTTCGAAGGCACATCATGACAAACCCGACGGATGCGAACGCAGCCACTGACGAGCGACTTCACCAGCTGATTGCCGAGTATCACGATCGGCTCGACGGGGGTGAGTCCATTGACCCTGCGGTGTTCTGTGCCGAGCACCCGGATTTCGCTGATCAGCTGCGTCGATATTTTGACAACGTCGCGACTGTGGAAGACCTGGCTGGCCCCACGGCTGGCGGGAACCTGGGTCCGAAAGGCACGGTCGTTACGTCCGAGACTGCGGCGGTCAATGATGACCAGACGTTGGTCGAGGAGAGTGGTCCACAGACGAACAACGTGCGCATCGCATCCGACGCTCCGCCGACTCAGTTCGGACGGTATCGCATTCTGAGCGAACTCGGACGCGGCGCGATGGGGGCGGTTTATCTGGCTCAGGATGAGCAGCTTGACCGCAAAGTCGCGTTGAAGATTCCGCAGTTTGGCGGAGCCATGAACAAGGGGTTGCTGGAGCGGTTCTATCGCGAAGCGCGCGCGGCCGGAAATCTTCGACACAACGGCATCTGTCCGGTGTATGACGTCGGAGAGATCAGTGGCCAGCACTACATCACGATGGCCTATATCGAAGGTCGACCCCTGCGCGACTTTTCGAAGAGTTCCAAACGACAGACCGGCAAGCAGACTGCGCGAGTGATCCGAAAGATGGCGCTGGCCATGGCGGAAGCTCACGAGCACAACGTAATCCACCGCGACCTGAAACCCGCCAACGTGATGATCGACAAGAAGAACGAGCCCGTCGTGATGGACTTCGGGTTAGCTCGTCGCACGGCGGACAGGGAAGAAAAGCTGACGCACACCGGCACGGTGATCGGTACGCCGGCCTACATGTCGCCCGAGCAGGTCGATGGTGATAACTCAAACGTGGGCCCGCCGGCTGACATCTACAGCCTGGGCGTCATGTTCTACGAACTACTGACCGGCAAGCTGCCATTCCAGGGCAGCCTGATGTCGATCCTCAAGCAGATTTCGATGAAGGACCCGCGTCCGCCAGTCGAGCTGCACGGTGACATCGATTCGTTTCTTCAGGACCTGTGCCTGAAGATGCTGGCCAAAGAAGCCAGCGACCGACCAGCTTCCATGGCCGAAGTTGCAAAGTCGCTCTCCGAATGGCTGCAGGGTCTTCAATCGCCCACCGACGAAAGCGGCATGCTGGAAACGTCCCGTGTGCCTGGCCAGAAGAAGGTCGAGCAACCCGAGGCCACCGAACCAATCACTGTTCCTGGCGAGCCGCGATCCGAACCGGAGCCCGACGCGTTTCCGACTCAGGAACCCGAGCCTCAACTTTCGACGACCAAAGAGTTCAACCCGCCAAAGAAGCGAGGACTGCAGATCGCGGCAGCGCTTGGTGGTATCGCGCTGCTGGCTGGAATCGTGTTCTTCGTGAACCTCGGCGGCAAGTACGACGTGAAGATCACAGTCGACGATCCGTCCATCTCATTGAAAATCGATGGCGACGGTGTCGTTATCGATGGAGTCGGTTCGGAAATCCGGCTTTCAGCTGGCACGCACACGTTGCGAATGGAACGTGACGGGCTGGAAGCCGAGCTGAAAGAGTTCACCGTCAGGGAGGACGGTAAGAACCTCGTCCACGTGGCTGTCGTGGATGGCAGCTTCGCGATCATGAACGACGACTTCACTCCGGGAGATTCCGGTCAGCCATCCGAAGCGCCTCCTGGGGTCGACCTGACGCGCGAACTCGTCGGGCCCGCGCCCCAGGCTCTTGAGTTCGATGGCGTCGACGATTACGTCACAATTCCGACTCTGGTTGCCGAGGCGGAGAAGCCTTTGACGGTTAATGTGACGAAGCCGCCCAGACAGGCGGGAGATTCGATCGTCCAAATCAACCAGATGCTGCATCTTCAACTGCAACAATGGGGGAAAGGGCCCATCTCCTGGCTGGTCAACGGCAGTGAGGTCTCACCGCCGGAGCGACATGACGTCGTTTTGACTTCGACCATTCCATTCGTTCCCCGCCAGCCGACTCAGTTGGCAATGGTTTATGACGGCGAAAACGTAACGCTTTACATTGACGGAAAAATCGCCGGTCAGGCGGATCACAAGTCCATCGGTGACGAGAGGGCGGCCATTCCGAAACCCTTGCGAATGGCACCTGTCGATGGCCGAGTTCCCACAATCGGCATCTCGTCCGCCGGCCACGCCGACACTGGTCAACACCAGGCCCAGTGGTTTGCAGGACAGATTAGTGGGCTCCGAGTCTCGTCGATCGCGCGTTATTCGGATGACTACACACCGAGCGACGATTTCGAGAATGATGAGCACACGATCGCTCTCTACAAGTTCAACGAAGGCCAGGGTGACGTTCTGAAAGACTCATCCGGCAACGATCATCACGGCAAGATCGCGGGGGCTAAGTGGGTATCCGCCACCCGCATGGCCGCCGACGGCTACGCACTCCAGTTTGACAGAAGTGGAAGCATCCCGATCGAAGGCCTGGTCGTAGAGACGGATGAAGCGATCACGGTCGAGGGCTACGTCAAATTCGAGGAAGGCCGCAGAGGACAATTTACTGCGATTCTTGGGTCGACATCCTATCGAGGCGCAGCGCTGTTGATTGGAGTTTCCGTCGAAGGCTGGTCGCTGCGCGGGAAACAGGAAATCACCACCGACTTCGATCACCACGGCGAATGGGTTCACGTAGCCGCTGTTCGCGAAGGGGATCGACGTCGATTCTTTCTGAATGGCAAGCACATTGACGACTGCGACGTCAAAGAACGCTTCCCACTCAGTGAGTTTCGATTAGGAGACGAGTATTTCGTTGGTGCGATCCGTGAAGTCCGTATTTCGAACGTGGCCCGGTACGATCGAGACTTTACGCCGGCTCTCCGTTTTCGGTCGGATGCGAATACCACCGTCCTGTACCACTTCGACGAAGGCCAGGGCGACGTCTTGAAAGACTCATCCGGCAACAACCACCACGGCAAGATCGTGGGGGCGAAGTGGGTGCGTGGCGGCGGAATCGACGCTGCGCCTGTGTTGCCGGCGACTTCCGGCCTCGCAAACTCCAGGTACGCGCTGCGATTTGGCGATGGATCCGAAGGGTCTGGAGGAAGCAAAAGGACGAAAGGCGGGGTATGGCTGCCGGAGTGGGAACCTTCTGCGGATCAGAACTTTACGGTTGAACTCTGGATCCGGGCGAAAGCTTTGAATGGGCAACACCCGTTCTCCGCTACGCCGTATCGGATCGTCATTATTGGCAACACGTCCCGCTTTCAGTATTACTCCGGCGATGATGAACCCACGAATATTGCGGGAAGCAACATCGACGAATGGGTGCATGTGGCTGGCGTTGTTGAAAGCGACGAGCTGCGTCATTACGTCGGCGGACGACTGACCGGCAGAGCGACGGTCGCCAACCGATCCGGTCGTACGGGAGACGTGGGGATCGGTACCAAGACGCTGGGTGATATCGACGAGGTCCGCATCTCGAGTGTTGCTCGATACGAAAAGACTTCACGCCCGCCACCCGCTTTACCCCGGACGCGGCGACCATCGGACTTTACCACTTCGATGAAGGCTCCGGGTCGGAGGTCAAGGATTCGTCAGGCAACCGTCGCCACGGGATGATCACCTCGGGCGAAGACGGAGAGGCTATCCATCCGGTGTGGATCAAGGCGGATGGTCCTACGGCCGCACCCGCGCAGTCCCGAACGCGGCCGACGTCGGCCGTCGCCCCGTTTGACGAAGCACAGGCGAAGGCCCGTCAGTAAGCGCTGCTGATACGTTTTCAGACGGTCCGGTGCAGATACACCACGTCACGGGATCTGATATTGGCCGACCTGCTGTTCATGGAGAAGAGTCGCGTTTCAGTTCTGCCAGCCTCGCTGGACCTCCGGAATGGATTTCCATCAGAAATCGAACGATGTCCAGGAACTGCTCACGGCTGGCCAGCTGGTTCGCCAGGCCCGGCGGCATCGCAGACTTCGGGCTTGGAACGACCTGGTCGATTTCATCCTTGGCGATTTCGATTTCCTTGCCACCAGCTGGTTCTCTGAGGATCAGCGTCTGATCGTCGTCTTTGGCTTTGAAGCCGGTTACCACGAGACCATCGTCGGTGATCACAACCACCTGTTCGAAGCCTTTGCGGATCGACTTGGACGGATGCAGGATCGACTCGACCAGGAATGCGTCTGTCACGCCGTCACGTTTGGATGCGAGGTCCGGTCCCAGCCGAGTTCCTGTCTGAGGATCGTGGCATTTCATGCATGAAACCGCCGGGTTGTAAAAGAGTCTTGCGCCGCGGCTGGCATCACCGTTCTCACGAGCTTCAGTGGCAAGTGACTTCGGATCCACAGAGGCAAGCTGTTCGGCCAGCGATTGAACGACCGGCTCTTTGCCCGTCAGGCCTTTGATCGCCAGTTCGTGAATTGACCAGTATTTGTTGGGCGAGCTGCCGGTCTGAGTGACTCGAATGTGCTTCGTGGGATCAGGACTGTTCAATTCGATTTCGGTAACTGCGCGCACTCCTCGTCCCTGCGCGACCGGTGAATTCCAGGCCTTTCCATCAAGCGAAGTCTGCACAAGAAAACCGCGCGGGTAATCGTCGTTCGAGCCGCGTGTATCGAGCGTCAGCGCAGAAATCCGGTAGGGCTCGGGCAGCTCGACGCTGAACCACATGCCGGGCCGTTGAACAGTTCCTGTGTCCCAGCGGCTGTTCTGATTACCGTCGACCGCATTCTGCAGTTTGTCACGGCCATGACTCGCAGCGAGTGTCCAGCCTGAGCGGTTCTGGAACTCGGGCGGATCGAATCGCTTCAGTTCTGGCAGTGTCCACGGGCCGATCCGATTGGCCGATTCGGTACGGACCCGCGCGACGTCTGGCGCTTCAATCAGCGGAGCTTGGTTGCCCCAACTGTTTCGAATGTATGTCGCAACGTCACTAATCCACTGATCGCTGTTGGCTCCCATCGGCAGCATCAGTCCGCCGGCGAAAGTCTTGCCGTCGACCGGGCCGATCAGTCCATTCAGCAGGATGCGAGTCAGTCGCTCGCGATGTCCGCGGACGCGCACGGATCCGGCCAGTGGCGGGGCAAGCATCAGGCCCTTGCCGTCAGGGCTCGGCCGTCCCTTGCCATCCGGACCGTGGCATGTGATGCACAGAGTCGTGTATGTCACCTTGCCGCGCACGATCGACTCGGCCAGCAGTTTGTTACGCCGCCGGATTTCTTCGAGTTTCCTGCGCTCGGCGATCAGAGCCTCCATGCGTGCTTTGACCTGGCTGGCGATACTGGCGACGGAATTGTTGCCAGCATGTGCTGCAACGATGGCTTCCGTCAGCATCGGCGCTTCGGGATGTCCGCCACGGCTGACGGACAGCAATGTCTGAATGGCAACATCCGGGTCGTCGTCCTTTGTGCGAGCGAGGATGTGATCATCCAGCGAACGGTCCTTCTCCATGACCGCTTCTGAAATGCGCATGGCCGCCGCTCTCACTCGACCGTCCTGGTCGGCGAACGCTTTCCCCAGTACTGCCTGATCGACGGCATCAAGGCCTTCGAGTGTCCACAGAGCATGCAATCTGGCCAGCGGCGAATCGCCCTCCCGGAGCAGTTCTACCAATGTCGGGGCGACGCTTTTGTCGGCATGAAGAATGATCAGTTTCTGAGCTTCGCTGCGCCACCAGCCGTTCGGGTGAGACAGGTGTGCCACGAGCTGATGCGGCGTCTCTTCGAGCATTCTCGGCTGCGGGCCCCGCCTGGTTGTTTCGTGATCGACACGGAAGATGCGTCCGCGGCCGATGTTCTTATCGAGTTCGAACTCCTGCACGACTGTCCGCAGATACGACCCCTGACGCACCCAGTTCCCTTCCTGAATGATGCCGCGGTACATGTCGACGAGATAAAGGCATCCGTCCGGACCAGTGGCGCTGTTGATGGGGCGGAAGTTTGGATCACGTGCTCTGATGAACTCCGTCTTGTCGTACGCATTCGAAACGACGATCCGCCCTTTGTCGTTGATGACCTTCGCTCTTCGAATCAGTCGCCCGACGGGTTCGCAGATGATGAGGTCACCGTAGAAGTCGGCTGGCATGCGATCGCCGCGATAGATGGACTGGCCGCAGCTTCCGGTGAACCGATTGAGCGTGTTGTCTTTTCGCAGCCGTCCGCGTCCGCCCTGCGTATCCGGAACGTTGTCGATCGGGAAGACCTCGCGAAATCCGGGCGCCTGTTCCCCCGGCAGAGAAATACGGCCGTAGACAATCGGACGCTGAAAATCCATCGCCGGATTCTCACCACCCGCAGTCGAGTAGAAAACGCGGCCGACATCGTCGTGCGTCAGGCCCCACTGACCCGAACCGGCCGGCAACGATTCTCTGACAACTTCGCCTCTCGTGAATCGATAGCGGTGCGCCGAGTACGTCGTGTAA
>CAYSJO010000533.1:0-6215 GCA_964431285.1 uncultured Planctomycetaceae bacterium | reverse complement strand
CTCGAACCGCAGCAGCCGAGCCCGCCACTGCTCCCACAGACCTCGATCGATCGTTCTTGCCATTACCAGGTCTCCCCACTTCAAGAAAGAAACCCGGCACACTACCGAACCTGTCAACAATGGCTCTCATGAACGCACACGGACACGTTGAACTTTGCACGTTCGAACTGGACGGTCTGCTGTTCGGGATCGATGTCCACAGAGCGCAGGAAATCATCACCGATCAACCTATCACGCCAGTTCCATTAGCAGCACATCTGGTGCGAGGACTGATTAATCTCCGCGGTCAGATTGTGGCGGCCATCGATCTGCGTGAATGCTTAGGGCTGAACGCTCGCCCGGAAGACTTCAGAATGGTGAACCTGATCGTGCGACACGAAGGCGAGCCTGTCAGCTTTCTGGTCGACCGTATGGGTGACGTCGTGCCCGTCGATGAGTCCATGTTCGAGACCTCACCAGAGACGCTGGACCCGTCCGTCATTGAGCTGATTCGCGGGGCCTATATACTGAGCGACCGGCTGCTGCTGGTTCTGGACGTCAGTCGAATCGTCGAGCATGCGGCGGCACTGCATACCGCATACACATGACCAACATCCGCATTCTGATCGTCGACGATTCCTCAACCACGCGGCTTCTACTAACGAAGCTGCTGTCGCGAGATCCGGCCATCGAAATTGTTGCTACCGCCGCGGATGGCCAGATCGCTCTGACGAAGATCGATCAGACGATGCTGGACTTGGTGTTGCTCGATGTCGAGATGCCAAACCTGGACGGCCTCGAGACGCTGCGAACTTTGCGTCAGAAGTACGCTGCGATGCCCGTCGTCATGTTCAGTCGCCTCACACAAAGGGGGGGCGGCGGAATCGGTCGAAGCTCTGTTTCTGGGTGCCGATGACTACGTTACCAAACCAGACAGCAAAGAGGCTCTGGAACAGTGCATCGAAGACGAACTGTTGCCGCGAATCCGAACGCTCGTCGCACTGCGTGGAGCGCGGCCGAGCACCAGTATGACTGGCACTCTGCAACCAGGCTCCACTGAAACGGAGCCGGATGCAAAGGCGGCTGTCTCACTGCGTCCTGGCACGGCTGCATCGTCAGTCGACGTGGTCACCATCGCCTCATCAACCGGTGGGCCAGCCGCCCTTGCCAGTGTGCTGGCAGCTCTCCCACTCGATCTCAAGGTTCCCGTGATGATCGTGCAGCACATGCCGGTTGGGTTTACTGCCGCATTTGCTGAACGGTTATCGCAGCGGACCGGCCTGCAGGTTGTCGAGGCCGGCCCGGATCAATCGCTGGACGCCGCGCAAGTCTGGGTTGCAGCGGCCGATCATCACATGTTCCTCACACGAGGCTCACACGGAATTCGACTTCAGCTCAACCAGGCGGACCTGGAGCACTCGTGTCGACCTTTGGCCAACGTCCTGTTCCGGTCCGCAGCCGATGTTTTCGCCGATGGCGTACTGGCTGTCGTCCTGACAGGCATGGGAGTCGATGGACTCGCCAGTAGTCAGGCCATCGTCGACGCTGGATGGTGTGTGATCGTTCAGGATGAAACCTGCAGTATCGTGTGGGGAATGGCCGGCAGCGTGGCTCAGGCAGGTCTGGCCGATGAAATGCTGTCGCCGACTCGAATTGGTCGAGCGATCAATCAGCGCATTGCTCAGACGGGCTGATTCATGACTTGATCGTGTGAGTGCGCGTCGCGGCTGTCATGTCGTTTACTGTCTGTTTCTCGCGAGAATCCCGCGTAGCAACATCGATCTACTTTACTCGGCGCCATCCTGTTCTTTCAGACGCCATGAACGCATCGGTGTCGGCGACAAGAAGCTGACCACCTTTTGCAGGTCGCAGAAACAGATAAGTGCGGTCTTCATGCGTCACCGCCACGGGATGGTCCAGCAGGTAATTACGTGCGTGGGACCATTGATAAAACAGCCGGCCTGGTTCGTCGTACGGTGCGGGGAATCTGACACCGCGAAGTTCCAGTTGCGTCAGTGCGGTGTTCAGTCGATGCGCACTGATCAGATCCCGGGACAGGAAGTACACACCCTTGCGTGTCCACATCTGGAATGATCACATCACCGTACTGGCTTTCGAGCGGTGTGAGTGGCACTCCGCCGAAGATCACATTCAGTCCGATCAAGTAGCCACCCGCCTGGACCTGATAGACAAACGGGGTTTGTGCGTGACCTCCCCGAAAGACCTGTCGGGCGTTGGACTGCCCCCTGACAAATTCACTGTAACTGTATCCGGCAATCACATCTGAGGGGCTCAGGTTGAAAGACCCTTGAGTCACAATGAACCGACTATCGAAACTGGCAGTTGCCAGCGCCGCTTTCGAAATCAGCCTGATTGCACCTGTGCCGATATTTGCCGCAAAGATCAGACTGTCCCGGTATGACGCAGAGACTCCGGTACCATGACAGGTGACGATCGCCTCTCCCTTGAAAGCAGATCCACGCGGCGCCGAAATGTGCACGATGCTCGCCTTCGGGATGCGTACTTCCTTGAGCCGCTTCCAGTCCTTCGCCTCAGAAAACACGCGAATCATCCCGGAAATACTATCGGCCACGATCAGTTGACCATTTCGCCACAGCACGGAGCGAGGTGTTGGTGTCTCCAGTGTCGAGGCGATGTGCTTCTTCTGCACGTCGTAGATCGTCACGGCACTTTCAGCCTGGTGTGTCAGCGCGAGGTACCGCCCGTCGTCAGAGAATTCCATGAATGTCACCGGGTCGTCGAGCGCGAGTGCTTCGAAGACAACATCCGATCCGGCAGTTGGGGCATCGTCTGCGAGTACCCGCGAGTCCGATCCGCAGACGAGTAGAGGTAACAGCACGCACCAGGACCAGAGACCGTTTGTGACTTGCAGTTGTGAGACGGTTCGACAGTGGACTTGCATCAGGCTCTCCTCAGAACAGGAGACAGACATCAACGGACCGGACCGCCTGTTCGTGACGGGTGCGAGTATTGTTCTGCTCCGGGTCCATTATGTAAACGCGTCCGAGTGCAGGTCTGGCCGATGAAGTCCGACCCGAATGCTCGAGCGATCAAGAGCATATTGCTCAGATGCGCTGATTCGCGACCTGCTCACGAGAGTGCAAATCGCGGCTGTCACGGCGTTCGATGTCAGTGTCTCCACAGGAATCCCACGATTCCGAATCATCAGATTCCGCCGCTATCCACTGCGACCCAACCCGTGGATTTCCGAGTGTTCTGACCATCGCCACAAACGCCGAGAAGTAGCTGGGATACAGTGTTTCGGTTGCTGCCTCTTCCGTCATCACCAGTGGAGTCGCCTGGGGCAGATGATAGTGCGGTATCTTCGCATACAAATGATGAGCGCCGTGGTGATCCACGTGCTGCATCGAGGTCGACAGCATCCGCCCCGCCAGACGGCTGTCAAATACACTTCGCGTACTGTCCAGAACTCCCGAACCCAGCATCCCCATGTGTTCGACGTACTTGTTCACCGTCTGAAACATACCGGCGACCATCCAGGGGGCGACGACACCGACAAGAAACGGAATCCACAGACCGCGCATTGCTGCCGAGTTTGCCGCCAGACCCCAGTAGAGAACGGCAACTGCGTACTCGATTCGAATGCGGCGCTTCTGGTCTGGCGACAGGTCATCGGCTATCAGCACGGAACGCAGAAACAGGATCGGTGTGAAGATGGAACCGAGAACCACTTCGAGCGGGACACACGCGATGCGCACGGATCGTGGCGTGTCCGGACTCGTATAGGGCCACAGTTCGGGATCACGCTCCGTTCCGGGATGTCGATGGTGCAACGCATGCGCATGTCGGTACGCGGTCAACGGGACAAGAGTCACTACTCCCAGGAAGAATCCCAGAGCCTCGATCACCCACTTGACCGGATGTAAAGTCCCGTGCGACGCATCGTGGAACATCAGCGGGACGATGTGACCGAAATGCCCGGCAACGAGCAACGCTGCCGCGACAAGGACGTAACTGCCTGAGTTCCATGCCAGCACGGCAACCACACTGGCTGAAGCAAAAGCTGCAGTGTCGCCCGCCATCTTGAATGCCGGGGAACGGTCGCACGTGTGCAGGGCACCCACCTGCTCTGGCGGGATCCGCGAGGCGCCTTCACGGAGACTGGAGTGGGAGCCGGGGCCGGCGCGGTGAGTACTGCTGGCTGATTGCATGGCGAGTCGTGCTGTTGCTGCAATGACGTGATTCGTTAACAGACTGTTCCTTCAACAGTCCCGATCAAGTTGCTCGCCATAGCAAAACTCCCGCTGCTGATTTCAGCCGCGTGCTCCCTGTGTTGTGACCCGGACAGAAGGCGTAGAACCCCCAAAGTAAACGTGACTGCCAGCCTACGCAGCAACCACTGCGGCTGCAATCGAACGGCGCATCTGGAACCAAGAGACCACTGCAACATCCGGCCCGCCAGCCATTGCTGGTGGTTGGCCATTCTCGGCGACTGCCCCATTGACGTATTCACGCTCATGTTTACGCCGACGACCATAAATATACAAACGATTAAAACTCATTATTCCACTTGATGTACACTCAGTACGTGCTAGGCTTCTGCAGTCTTATTGGCGAATCTCCGCTATGTCAGATAAATATTGACTCTTATTATATGATGTGAACTTTTTAATCACCATTGGACGACAGGGCACGCGCCGTGAACTGGCATCGCATCGACACATGTATTTCGTTCAATGATCCGGAATCAGGATTCGAATACCGAACGGTGGATGCTGCTGTCGAACTGAGCTTCCGAGATTGGCGAAACTGCTTGATACGCTTTGAATTTGAGTCTGTGTCGCATTTTCGCGTTTCCCACCTACGCGGACTTTCCGACATTCCGGGCGCTGATTTTTATTCGATTCAGGATTCTCCCGTAGTTCACGAACTTCGAGAATCCCATGCGCTGGGTCAGACGGAACTGGCGAACCACTATGTCGTGGCACACAACGACGACGAGTGGTGTGACATCGTGGCAGAGTCGTATCAGATTACGATTGACGAGAAGCCCAATTAAGGGGTGAGTGGCTCTTCAGACGGACGGTCAACTGGGATGCGGCAACAGCAGGGCCAGATGCACATTCGTCACAACCGCTTTTTCCGTCATCAGTCGCCAGCTCAATTGCCGATAGACACGAGAGTGTCGCATCTGCAGGACGGGCGTGCGCACGCGCGGTGTGTTCCTTGCGTACCCGTTCTGGCATCTGGCATTCAAACTGGATTTCGGCGGTGTTTGCGGGACTCGTTTTCGACTGCGCATCGGCATATGGGAAGGCTTGCTGTTGCTGGCGATTCCGGCGGTTACCTCGGCGGATCCGCTGATCCCGTGGCCGTGGCTGGAAGCAAATCGATACTTCACCTGGCGGAAGGAACGCGACTCGCGTCGGGCCGACTGGTACGCGCGGCGAGCCCTGGACCCGGTCGGAGCTCGGCGGAAGTACTACAAGGGTAAGTTCTGGCCACCTTATCCGCGTCCGGAAGGCCTCTCGATGCTGCCCTCGCACCGGTACCACGCCGAGCACTACTGGCCGCTGCCCTACATCTGTGACGATCGGCAGTATGTGCGGACATTGGTCGGGCGGCAGGAAGATGCCGGCTGGGTCGATAACACAACGCTGTACGAGTACCACTTCGAATCGGACACACAGGAATTGAACCGTGCTGGCCGGCTGCATATCCAGTGGGTAATGCGCAACGCGCCGCAGCATCGACGCATTCTGTATGTGCAGACGGCGAACAATGTCAGGCAGACCGATCTTCGGCTGGCCAGCACACGTGTGGCGACGGCCGACATCGCGGGCAGCGCCGCTTCGCCCCCGATTATTCCGCGTGTGACATCGCCGCTGGGTCGCAATGCCACGGAAGTCGACGCCATTCAGCGAGCGGACAGGGATTCGCAGCCAGTACCGCGCATTTCATCACCACTCAGCGGCGGAAGTAGTGGTACAGGATCGACATCCAACTAGTCTGCCGAGCCACCCAAACGACCGACGCACCAGGCCAGAAAGACACGGAGACGTCAGATGATTGGCCCGAACGATCCGTATCCCAGCGGATCCGCGGACTCGTCCGATTCCTCTTCTGATCCGTTTCCAATCCCTGGTGTGTCGGCATTTCGGGGGGGGGGGGGGGGTTTACCGGGGGGCCCGTTTTTCCGGGGGGGAATTACGCCAACCCCCGGTGTACATTTACAAACAGAAAAGCAACCCCAC
>CAYSJO010000532.1:0-14130 GCA_964431285.1 uncultured Planctomycetaceae bacterium | reverse complement strand
GGCTTCAACACGCGCGCGTTTGACGTCAACGGTATTTACGACGATGACAAAGAGCTGACCGGTATCAAAACCGACAAGCACAAGTCAGCGAAGGACGTCGGGCTGGTCTCGAGCTGCACACCTGAAGAATGGGTGAAAGCCTGGAAGATCAACGACTGGAACACGGCGAAGGTTCGAATTCACGGCAAGTATCCGAAGATTACGACATGGATCAACGGGCAGCAGGTGTGCGAGTTCGACGGTGAGACATCGACGAACGAAAAGTACAACAAAGACCGTGACAAGATTCTGGAGACGATCGGGACGGACGGCAGCATCGCTGTCCAGGTCCACGGCGGCAAAGGCTGGCCCAACGGAGCCAAATGCGCCTGGAAGAACATCCGCATCCGACCGCTATAAAGTGCCCTCACCCCGGGGGTGAGTGGCCTCGATTCAGTGAGAGGCCCGCGACTACCTACCCGTGCTTGCGGATCATGTTCAGCAGCCGCGTGCGGTCCGGGTGTTCCGGCTCGAGGTCGAGCACCAGTCGCCATTGCTGTACGGCCTCTTCGTACTTGCGGGCTTCTTCAAATGCGCTGGCCAGCTTCAGATGCAGTGACGTCGTTTGGGGGCTTGCATCAACCGTCAACTCAAGGTGCTCGATGTACTTGTCCAGTTGACCCGCCTGGTTGTAGCGATCGGCGACCTGCAGGTAGCCATCGACCAGAGCCGAACGATAGGCCTCAGGATCAAGCTTCACGGCTTCACGGAGCTGATCGAGATACTCGTCGTATTTGCGTACGCCAAATGCGCTTTGCGCGAAGTAGAACGCGTACAAAGCAGCGTCTTCCTCGGGCACCATCTCTCCCAGAGCCTTGTACATCTCATACGCGCGGTCGTGGCGACGGGCATTGAGGTAGATATTCGCCAGCAGCATTTGCGTGTCAGCACGCTCGCCGAGGCCACCTTCGATCGCGCGTTCAATATGAAAGACTGCAGACCGCTGCGGTGCGACTCGAAACACATCCTTCTTACCCGGCACCTGCTCGATCAGATACAGGTTACCGCTGATCGTGCCAGGCTCGCCGGCTTTGACCGTCGCCACGCTGATGCGTCCGAAGTAGTTCCGCAGGTTAAAATAGGCGGACGCCAGCTTGTAATGCAGTACGACGCTGTCCAGGCCCAGACGCAATGCCGTCTCGTAAGACCGAGCGGACAACGCGAAGCGATTTTCAGCGAGGTAAATGTTCCCCAGCTGGTAGTGGTCCGGTCCGCTGTCCGGATTCAGTTTGATGGCTTCCCGATAGTACTTGCGGGAATTGTCATAGTCGTCCTGGTTGTACGCGGCCTCGGCCAGCAGGTGATACGTCGGGTAGTCGTGTCGATACTTCAGCAAAGGTTCAAGCGTCTTTGTGACGTCCTCCCACTTTTCACGCGAGTAGTAGACTTCCGCCAGCAACTGCCCGGCTTCAACATGGTCCGGTGCTTCCTTGAGGATTCCCGTCAGCAGGGCTTCACTTTCTTTGGGCTGCTTTGCGTAGCGATACGCGCGGGCGAGATACAATCGCCATGATGTTTGCTTGTTGTCCGCGGCGACGGCCGCTTTCAATGATGTAATCGCGTCTTCGTACTTGCCACGAAACAACGCGTCTCGACCTTTGTTGTAAAGCGCCTCCGCGTCGACTTCGAGGGGCTCCTTCTCGACAGGCTTCTTGTTTCCCTCGTCGGGGATACCGCTTTCCTGAGCAAAGACGGGAAGTGAGAAGCTAAGTGTCAGCAGCGCTGCGAGCGTGAGTCGGCAATTCATGTCCGGTCTCCACAGGCCGAAAGGCGGTTGATTGATTGAGAGCATAGAGGAACGAGCGGCACTTACAGCCGATAGGTCTTGATCCAGCTGATCTGGTCGCGAGCTTTCTTGAGCAGTGGACCTTCCGGGAAGTTGTTGACGTAGTTCGTGTAGGCGTCCATTGCCTGGACCCACTCGCCCAGTTGTTCGTAGTTCTCGGCGATCGCTGCCTGAGCCTGACCGGCTCGCGGGCTGCGGCGGTAGTTGCGGAAAAACGTCTGATAAGCCGCGATGGCCTTTCCGTGGTCTTTCTGTCGCTCGTAGTAGCTGGCCATCTTCCAGCTTGCGTCTTCAGCGACCGCCGTGCCGCTGTACTGCTTGACGATTTCTTCCCAGGTCAGCATTGCCGCCGTCGAGTCCTTCAGTCGCTCGTCGTAAATCTGAGCCATCTGGAGCAATGCGTCATCGGCCTTGTCAGCAGCCGTCACACTGGCTGCCTGACGGAAGCTGCCCACAGCCTGACGCAATGCCGCGTTGATTTTGTCCTGGCGATCGGCGAGCTGTGCGGCCGACAGCACTTCTTCCTGCTGCATCGCCCAGTTCGAGGCATTCAGCGTGTTTGCCACGCCGAACTGCAATGCCTGACCCGCGAAGTAGGCTTCCTTACTGGCAGCCTCTTCACGCTTGCCTTGTTTCTTCAGCGCTGTGACCTGGTCAAGATTGCGAGCCGTCTGGCGGCGCTGGTTATCCTGCGCGACCCGATACGCCTGCTTCTGCGCAATGTCTTTTGCGATCTCCTGCGACTTACCACGGTCGACCGCGGCGAGCTGATCGGCTTCACTGACGTAGCTCGTCCCCACGAGCAGCAACGCATCGTCGGCCAGGGGGCTTTCCGGATAGCGTACGGCCGATTGCAGCAACGCGGTGCGAGCCAGTTCGGTTTCACCCAGTTGCAGGTAGATCTTTCCAATCTCGAACAGCGCGTCATCGGCCAGATGACTTTGAGGCCAGTTCTTTGCGACCTTGCGGTATTCGATGATGGCCTTCACGGGATTCGCCAGTTGCGTGCGAACGATGGCCGCCACCTGGAACTGTGCATCAAACGCCTTGCGCTGCCCCTCTTCGTCGATGACATCCTGGTAGCGGTCGAGTGTCTTCAGGACCTCAATGCGGCGGGCTGCCTCTGCAACGCGCGCGTCTTTCGGATACGACTGCTGAAACTCTGCATAGGCTCCCGTGGCTTCCTGCCACAGGCTGAGGTTGATCGTGCACTCGGCGATCGACCAGCGGGCCTCGGTTGTCCAGGCTCCGGTTGTGAATTCGTCGATGACTCGCCGATAGGCGGCAATGGCGTCTTCCCAGACTTCGTTGGCCTGATGAATCTGCCCGATCATCGTCAGCGACTGCCCGGCATTGGCATGTGCCGGGAAGCTGTCGACAAACGTCTGCAGAACGTGCAGAGATTCGATCCAGCGTTTCTCGTTCTTCAGCGTGACGGCAATTGTGTAGATCGTGTTCTGCAGATCGGCGTCGCTGCCTCCACGTGCGAAGTTCAGTTCCAGAAACGCCTCGACTGCCCGCAGAGGCTGTCCGAGTTGTTGCCATGTCTGCGCGATCCGCAAGGCTGACTGATCGGCCAGGGGATGCGTTGCGTAGTGAATCTGCAATTCGTTCCACACCGTGATCGCTTCGTCATGGTAGCCGCGTGCAACAAGTTCGTTGCTCACGCCCCACAGCATGTCGGGAATGGTTCCGATCTGCGGGTGATCGTGAAACAGCTCGGAAACGCGCAACAGTTCCGTCGCCGCCCGCACAAACTGGCCGCGGGCAAGTGTGGGACTGGACGCGGCGACCACACGGGCCTGCGTCAGAAAGCTGGTGGCAACATCCCACTGAGCCTGATGCCGCGCGGCGGTTGCGTCCGGGAACGCCACGATGATGGCCTGCAGTTCTTCGCGGGCCGTATGGAACCGTCTGGAGATTTCGCTGAGAAGCTGTTCGCGATCGAGTTCCGGATCACGGACGCCCATCGCCGCCCATGCCAGCCAGTCGCGAGCGATGTCCTGGCGAATCTTCGGGAGGTTGATGTCGGTCGGGTTGTCGGTCAGGAACTTGCGCGCAAGCTGAGCGGCTCGGTCCCATTGAGCGATCTCTCGCCAGTGATTGACGATGACAAAGATCTCTTCGCGTGCCTGATCGGCAGTCGATGAGTCCGCATACTTCTTACGAATTGTCTGCAGCGCGGCGTAGACAGCGTCCAGTACGTCCTGCTGCCGCTGTAGCTCGGCGTCGGACAACACGGCAACGGCCGGTCCTGCGCCCTGTTGAGCGGGCGTTTGCTGCGCGACGGCTTCGGTGGTGGCGGTCTGACCTTGTGGCTGACGCTGCCGAATGGTCTCGTCACGCAGCATGGCCACCTGCTGCGCCTGACGGTCCAGTTGCGTGCGTACGGCCGCCAGCAACCGGGCATCGGCCTTTTGCCGGAAACGTTCCTCGTACTTGAATCCGCCTCCGGCGAACCCGGCACCGGCGCCGGATTCTCTGGCCTTATCCAGGTCGCCGAGGTCGGCCGTAAACTCCTCCTGAGGTCCTGCGGGGCGTCCCGCAACGTTGCCAGACGCACCTGGCCGGGCAGCTGCCGCCGGGTCTGCCGGGCTGTCATCGGCTGGTGGGGCCGTGATGACTGGAGCCGGTTCATTGATCGGTCGGCGTGTTGCGGATTTCAGACGTTCAATCATGGCGATCGACCCCAGCAGGGAATTGCCCAGCAGACCCTCGTCGGGCTTCTTGTCATCCCCTCGATTGGCGCCCGTTACCGCCAGAGCCGCCAGCACAGTCCGGGCGTGATCGGGCAGCACTTTTCCGAGCTGGCAGATGGCGCGTCCGAACTCGAGACGCTCGGGAGAACGCAGTGGCAGCTCCAGTCCCAGCAGTGCTGCATACGTTGCGTCGGCCACGTCCCAGGCATTCAGACTGGCGTACTCCTGAGCGATCTCCATGATGCGGGCGATGGCCGTTTGAGCAACCGGACGCTGCTGGTAATCAGCAATGACTTTCTGCCACGCAGTTTGAGCAGCCTGAAACTCTTCACTCAGTTCAACCGGTGGCGGTGCGTCATCGGGCTTCGCCGTGTTCCACTCCTGCAATGCCCGGGAAGCCCGTGTGTGCAGCGTAGATGCACGCGCGATCGCGGCCCGTTCCGGATACGTCGACTGGCCAGGACGTGCCTGCAGCAGCGAGTCAATCTCGGCTGCGAACTGTTCAAAGTCCGCGTAAATCTGAGCGGCGACCAGCCATGCTTCGTACTGCTCGAACCGTCTGCCGATTACAAACACACCATCCGCCGCGGTCGGAAGTCGTTCGCTGGTCGGATGGTCGGTGATGAACTTCTTCAATGCGGCGATGGCTTCATTGAATGCCGGCGTGAGGACAATCAGCTTCTGTCCGTCATGCTGTTTGAGCTGCCGGGCAAGCTGCTGTTCCGCGATGCGGCGTTTCAGTCCCGCCAGCTCCAGTTCGGCTTCCTCGTCGAGGTCGGCATTCGCGGGAGCGGCTTTGACTTTGATCGCTGCTTCGGCGATGTCGTCGTACTCAAGGGCCAGATAGTGATCCACGATCTGCATTCGCAAGGCGCGAATGTCGGCCAGTAGCGGATCGCCGGCACCAAGACCGCTCGCCAACTGATAGCACTGCTTCAACGCCTTCTGCGACTGTGCATCAAGCGCCCGCGCGACCAGGAATCCATTGGTCAGAACACGGTTGTGCGCCCTCAGCACCTGTGTGAACCACAACCGTGCCAGAGCCAGCTGCGCCTGACGCTGGGTCGCCGGTGGCAGATCTGCGGCGAACGTTACGTACGCTCCCTCGACGACGACGTCGTGCCGAGCAGCCGACCATTTCTGCAGATGGACGCCGAGTTTCTGCAACGATGTCGCTGCCAGAGCCGGCCGTTGTTTCACGACATCAGACAACAGCTTGAGAATCGTGGTCTGCGTTTCGGTGGGCTTCGCATTCTTCACGCCCTCGCCGGACCGCACGTTTTCGTCGAATGTCCGTGACGAATCAGCACTGAGGAGGTCAACGTGCCGCAATGTGACTTCGGCCCACAGTTCGTGCTCCTGCGGCAACAACTGCAGCAACTGCGCGTGACTGGTCGTTGCCAGGCCGGCCGCTGTCGGTTGAGTGACGGCCGCCAGATCGTTGACGACCTGGTCGATCACCTGCCGCGCCAGTTTCACCGATGCTGCATCCGCATTCGCTTTGACGACCGGAAACGCCAGCGTCAGCGCCCACCCGTGTGCGGCTTTAGGACCCGTGATGCGCGTTGGCCAGGGAACCGACCCGGCTGCTTCCAGCGCTCGACGTGCGATTTCAGCATGTGCCGTCCACGCAAGCACGGCGGGATATTCGGTGCAGGTCTGGACCGCGGTGGCCGCCGCCGCTTCCAGTGAAGCTGGCATGGGCGCTGTGCCAGACGGGACAGTGCCGGCGGCGACAGTAGCCGTCAGTTCCGCGATCGCGAGGTCTGTCTGCATCCTCAGCAGCGAGTACATCATCACGCCGCGTTTCGCAGGGACTTCCAGAGGCAGCAAAGCCTTCGTCCCGGCAATTGCGGCACCAAGCGCGCCGCGTTCGACATAGTGCTTCTGAAAATGCTGCGTGAGGGGCAGGATGACTTTAGAGACCTCCGCTGGTGACTTGAGTTTCGGAATCAACTCACCGGCGGCCGCCAGGGCTTTCAAGTCAGACTCTGCCAGAGTCGCGTCCGGGCGGGCCACTCCCTGGCGCCGCGTCACATTGATGTATGCCAGCACCAGTGCCTGACGTGCTTCCAGTTCCTTCGGATGCCCGACGTGATCCGTGATCCACTCCCCAAGGACGTCCGGACTTGCGATAGTCGCACTGACGTCGCGATTGATCTGCATGTACTCGTACGTCGCTTCGGAAACATCGACTCGGCCCCGGCTGGTGGACACGACCTCCAGCACAGCCGCTGGCAATTCGATCTGCTCAATCAGCGTCAGACCATCGCGAACAGCCGTGTAGGCATGAATCGCGGCATAGCGTTTTTCCAGGTGCCCCGTCAGTATTGTGGCTAACGCGGTCTGGTCCGGACGGTCCACAAACGCTTTGAACGCGTGGCCCGCCGCGACGATCGCTGCCTTGTCCGCATCGTTCAGTTTCACATCAGGATTCGGGCCAGGTGTTACCGGTGAATCTGCCAGGAATCGTTGTACGCTGTCTTTGAGGACTTGGCGGGCGCGACGCGATACGGGCAGCAGTTCATTCTCACCGACCCAGACAGCGACATCCGCCACAACATCATCACCGCGGGACAATCGGTACAGAAGCCGTTCCAGCTCCGCCAATTCCCCATCGGGAGTGTCTCCGGAGTCCTCAACGATCTTCGACAGAGTCGCCAGACCGAAGGTTGTCAGCGCTCCACCTGTCGCCAGCTGGGCCCGTGCAGTCAGCATCTGCACGGGCACGCTGTTGGCAACATCCACATCGCGTGTCGTCAGCTCGTTGATGATGGCGAGTGCTTCAGTTCCCTTCGCCTCAAGCACGGCGATTTCGGCGAGCAGCATCAACACCTTTCGTCGTTGCTCAACCGAAAGTGGCGAACGCGTGCGTAGCAATTGCAGATCGGCTCGTGCCGTCTGCAGGAATCCTTCGCTGACATTCAAGGTGGCCAGGCGAATCCGCAGGTCAATGTCCGAAGTCTGGCCCTGCAGTGCATTCACCATGCGACGGCCGTAGGCATGATTCGGTGCGAGTTTCAGCAGAGTCCGCCAGGTGGCCAGTGCCTGATCCAGCTCTCCCAACTGAAAGTGGGCCTTTCCCAACAGCAGCCAGACATCGGGATTCTTTGCATCCGTCTGTGATGCTTTTCCGGCCTCATCACGAGCCAGTTCAAACTGCTCCGCCTGATACGCCTCGCGGGCGTTCTTCAAGGCGGTTTCGGCATCAGACTGAGCACGCAGTCCCGCTGCCGAAGAAAGAAGCAAACATCCCGTCAGGGCCACGATCGACAGTTTGCGACAGCGACTCATGCGACATCTCCTGGATGCTGGTGGAGTGCAAGCTGACTGGCAGGCCAGGCATCATAGGCGGTGACGGCGGCCTACGGTGTCAGGCGGCTGTAAATTGTTGTCAGAAAAATGTCAGGGGCGGCAACCGGGCGGCTCATGGTCCGGTAGCGCAGATTCAGGCTCGACAGGACAACGATCACGCGCGGCAGTTCCTGGTCCGGTTTTCTGAAAACGTGATCGGACCGGTGCGAGTAGACCGCTCCCACTGTAAATACGCGACTCGCGTAACAGCATGCCGTGATACGACGATCAGCTGGGATGAGTTTTTCCGCCCCCGCGAACAGGATAGGGTCTGGCTTGTTAGTTCTGGCGACTGATCTGCGCAACATTCATTGGCGGTCGTTGGATACAGCCGACTCCACTTCTTACAGGGAGGAACAGGTGCCATGACACGCAGTCTGGAAGGTCAACGAGCTGTGGTTGTCGGCGCGTCGAGTGGGATGGGTCGCGCGACGGCCGTGGCACTTGCCAGGGCTGGATGTCGAGTCATGGCAGCGGCTCGACGCGAAGACCGGCTGGTGGAACTGCAAAGTGAACTGTTGGTCGAAGGGCTTTCCATCGATATTCATCCGACGGATGCCACCGATCGCAGCCAGGTGGATCAACTGGTCCAGGCGACGCGTCAGCAGATGGGCGGTGTCGATCTGCTGGTGTATGCGACAGGACGCAACCTGCCGAAACGTTCGCTCACCGACCTGACGCCCGACAACTGGGAGATGATGATCTCGACGAACCTGACAGGTGCTTTTCTGTGTACCAGTTGCGTCCTGCCAGTGATGCGTGAGCAGGGGAGGGGCCTGATCGTTTACCTGTCATCGGCAGCGGTACAGATGCCGGATGTCTCGGGAGTGTCGTATCAGGCATCGAAACACGGCCTGACCGGCCTGGCCCACGGAACGCGGATTGAGGAGAAGCAGAACGGCATCCGCACGACCGTGATCTACCCCGGGCTGTGTGACACCGAGATCCTGACCCAACGTCCTGTGCCAACACCGCGCGAGGTGCTGGACAAATCACTCGACCCTCAGGACGTTGCAGACGCGGTACTGTTCGTCGCCGGTCTGGACCCTCGTGCCGTCGTTCCCGAGCTGCAACTCCTACCCGCGCAGTTGTAGGAACGGCACCATGCTTGAGAGCGAATTGAACTCACTCTGGTTAAAGACATCCCGTTCACTGGGAATCGCCAGTTCAGATGCAAAGTCAATGTGGGATGACTTGCGTCTTCAGCACTCAGAGCCGCATCGTCACTACCACACAATGACGCATGTCGCCGACATGCTTGACTTGCTGGTCGAACACCAAAACCAACTGGTTCGACCAGTGGCCGTGTAAATCGCCGCGTTCTTCCACGATGCAATCTACGATTCCCGTGCCAGTGACAATGAGCTACTGAGTGCTGATTTAAGCACTGAATGGCTGGAACAGCACGCGCAGGACGGCCCGCTGATCGCAACCGTTCGTAAGTTGATTCTTGCCACCGCCAGCCACATGCAGGCATCTGGCGACGGAGATATGGCGTAGTTTCTGGATGCGGATCTGGCCATCCTGGGCTCCTCTCCGGATACTTACGATGCCTATGCCGATGCGATTCGCCGGGAGTACAGCTTCGTTTCGGATGATCTCTACCGCCAGGGACGGTCACGAATCCTGCAGACGTTCGTTTCACAACCGCGGTTGTATCGCACGGATGTCCTATCGACACGATTCGACGCGATGGCTCGAACCAATCTGCAACGTGAACTCGACCAGTTGCGGTCGGGTCAATAGACAAGCCGCGGTGAGTCGACGGCAACTCGCTCGCCCACCGCGGCTTTGATGTCCCCAGGACTGCGTCCCGTTACGGCAATGACGGGAAGTTGGCTTCTGTGAAGTTCTCGTCGATCAGATCGGTCGCAGCGTCGAAGAACGTGTCGTTTCCATTGCCGCCAGCGAGTGTGTCCATGCTGCCCTGGCCATCGAGGAAGTCGTCGTCGTCGCCACCGATCAGGACGTCACCAATGGCTCCGCCCAGCAGCGTATCGTTACCCGCCAGGCCGAGCAGCGTGTCCACTCCGTCCATGCCGTTCAGGAAGTCGTTGCCCGCTCCACCATTCAGCCCGTCTTCTCCGTCACCACCGACGAGCGAGTCGTTACCAGCATCACCGAACAGCACGTCCTGTCCGACACCACCCAGGATCGTGTCATTCCCGTCGCCACCGCGAAGCGAGTCTGCTCCTGAGTCGCCGTTGATGACATCTGCGTCGTCGCCACCGTTGATCGTGTCGGCTCCATCGCCACCGTTGATCGTGTCAGCTCCGGCCCCGCCGTCGATCGTGTCGGCTCCAGCTCCGCCATCGATGCTGTCCGCCTGACCGCCGCCTCTAAGCGTATCGTTCCCGGCACTGCCGATGATCGTGGCCGCGCCGGTTGAGAATCCACTGGCATCCAGAGTGGCGTTCAATCCGCTGGCAACCAGTCGCACACCCTCAACACTGACGATCGTGTCCGCTCCCGGACCCGGGAATGTCGCGTCGGTGACAACGACGTTGGTGCCCGTGAACTCAATCGCGTCGAGACCACTACCGCCGTCGAGCAAGTCACTGCCCGAGCCACCGATCAGCGTGTCACTGCCGGAACCGCTGATCAGCGTGACCGGCAGACTCGTGCCACTGGCGTCGAGTCGGTTGTTGCCCGAGCCAGCAGTCAACATGGCAGACTCGAAGTTCGCATGCTGGTCCGTACCGGCGCCGGTGGTTAGCGTATCGGTGATGGTCTGGTTGGCGTTCGCGCTGACCACCAGCATGTCGGTGCCGGCGCCTCCGTCCAGGATGTCGTTGCCACCGTCGCCGCCAACAGTGTCGTTGCCAGCACCAGAAGTAATCACGTCGGCACCGTCGCCACCCATCAGCGAGTCGTCATTCGAGCCGCCGGTGATGGTGTCGTTGCCACCGCCACCACTGAGCGTGGTCTTCAGGTTGCTGCCGCTGGCATCGATCGTGTTGGCCGAGTTACCAGCATTGATGATGACACCTTCCACCTGCTGCAACCTGTCCGTTCCCTGACCCGTGATGCCCGTATTAGTGATGACAAAGTCTGCATCACCGTCAGCCTGAACCTTGTCCTGACCGCCCCCACCGTTAAGAACATCATCCCCAGGGCCACCGATCAGCAGGTCTCTGCCGCCGCCCTGACCGAACAGTCGGTCATCACCTGTACCGGCATCGAGCGTGTCGCGGCCGGAACCGCCCCGCAGAGTGTCATCGCCCGCATTACCAACCAGCGAATCCCGTCGAGCCTGGCCTAGCAGGACATCGTTGCCAGGTGAGCCAATCAATGTGTCTCTGCCACCACCACCGATCAGTGTTGTACCCGCACCGTTAAACCCGGACGCGTCGATTGTGTTCCGGGCGTTAGAACCTGTAAGGCGTGCCCGTTCAATGCCGGACAGGAGGTCCGTTCCGGCACCAACGAGTTGCGTTGTCGTCAACGTGTAGTTGCGGAACCCGTTTTCCGTCACGACGTCGTTGTCCCCAGTTCCTCCCTGCAGCGTGTCATTGTCAGCACCGCCACTCAACGAATCGGCGCCGTCTCCACCAGCCACGGTGTCTGTGCCCGCACCACCACTCAGCGAGTCATCGCCCGTTCCACCGACAATGGAATCGGCACCGTCACCACCCACGATCGTATCGTTGTCAGTTCCGCCGTCGAGCAAGTCACTGCCCGAGCCACCGATCAGCGTGTCGTTACCAGCATTGCCCGCCAGTGTCGTTTCGCCGGTGAAACCGCTGGCGTCGATCGTGTCTGCAGCAGGACCCCCATTCAGAATCGCAGTTTCGATATTAGCAACGGTATCCGTCCCTTGACCCGTGCCAGTGAATGACGCATCGGTCAGAGTTTGAGAACCAGAGACCGTGTAGGTGATGACGTCCGTTCCATCGCCACCGTCCAAAGAGTCATTGCCACCGCCACCAGTCAGGGTGTCGTTTCCGGCGCCCGTATTCAGTGAGATACCGAACGTCGTATTTCCACTGCCGTTGATCGTATCGTTACCCGGTCCGGTATTGACCGTAAATGAGGCCAATCCTGCCGCATCAAGATCGGCTGTTACGGAAATGTTGTCACTGCCGGATGCCGTACCATTCGTCGCGGCATCGATGGTGACATTCATGACGTTGTCGAAGACGACCGGCTCGATGGCCACACCGCCACTTGTTCCCGAGATGCGATTCTGATTGGCGGCCGAACTGTCGACGGTCAGCACATCAGAATCACCGGGCGTTAACAGAGTAAAGTTGGCGACGTCGGTCACGCGGACCGGTTCAAGGCCGCTGAAGGTGACCATCGATCCGTCAATCATCACGATGCCGCTACCCGGCGTATTAACACTGGGAGTGTATGTGACGGTTTCACTACTCGTGCCGTCGATGACGAGATCGTCTCCTGTTGTCTGACCAAGACCATTAAACGTGATGCCACCGCTCGGGATCGGATTGCCGTTCAGGAAGTTGACCGTGAATGTGTCATCATCACTGGAGCCATCGATCGTCAGACTTTGCAGATCGGCAAGGTCTCCACTGTAGACCACACTGCCATTAGAAATGAAATCAACCCGATTGCCGTTGCGGACAAGCTCGAACTGGTCCGGAATTAAATCATTACTGTCAGCACCAGCCGTCAGCGAAAGTGGAATCGGCTGACTGGATTCGATGTTCCCGAAGTTCACGTAGTTGACGTCGGCAAAGCCGTTGTCTGTGATCTTCCCGGACGTCGGTGACGCAGGAATAATTTCGGCTTCACTGTCCTGTTCCGCGGCCAGCAGCAGCGTGTTCGTTCCACCATTACCGTCAACGGTGAAACCGGAAGCCATATCAATTCCGGTCAGTGTTATGTCTGGACCGAACCCGCCGCCTTCGGCACCCGGGAATTCAAACGGGTTTCCGTTCAGGAAGACTTCTCCGCCGTTGATTGTCTGGCGAACCGTAAACGTGTCGTCGCCGGTTGTCGCGGTGACAGTCACCAGATCGTTGATTGTGAAGTCGCCGTTGTAGTTCAGTTCTTCGACACGGTCGACAGCGATGGAGTCGGATGCGCCACCCAGGCCGGTCACGTTGACATCACCACTCGCCGCCGACAGGTACTCGATGCCCACAGTGCGGATGCCGTCGTTGGCCTGAGCGGTGCTGAAGTTGATCACGTCACCGTCTTCAAGAGCACCGGCGGCCGGACCACCACCATCAATGCCCAACGTTGCGTTGGCCGACAGACGCTGTCCGGCTCCGAAGCTGATTTCGAACAGGTCATCGCCGTCACCGCCATCCAGCACGTGATCCGCTGTCGAGTTGATGGCCTCGACCTGGACGGAAAATGTGTCCGCGTCCGTACCACCAAAGCGTTCTTCGATGGAACTGGCTGTCAACGTTTCACCTCCAGTGACGTACTTATCGCTGGAAGTCAGGAGCCAGGTGGCTTCAGCGTTCAGGCCGGTCAGACTGTCGTTGCCGGCACCGCCAGCAAGTGATTCGATGTCATCTGCCGTGCCTGTGATTGTGCCTGCGACTGCGAGCCGGAAGCCGTCGGTCGTCAGGCTCTGTACGGTGATTGACTGCGATGTCGTAGCTATGAACGCGGACAGGTCGACGGTGTCGGTGTTGGCACCGCCCACAAAGCTGCCATCCAGCTGGGCGCCATTTCGAATGGACAGAGTGTCGTTGCCGGCGCCGCCGGAAAGATCGACGGTCGGGCTGCCTGTGATGACGTTAAACGTGTCTCTTCCGGCGTTGCCGCCGAGAGCGTCGAATCCGTTGAACGTCAGTGTGCGGGACGAGCTGATATAAGTGTTCGTTGTATCCAGATTCCACCTCGAGTCGGTGTTGACACCATTCAGCGTATCGGTATTGCCCGCCGCGGCATTGATCGTATCGAGTCCAGTGAAGCTGCCGGTTGAAGCTTCTGTTCCACTGAACCCCTCCGTAGCGGAAGCCGTCAGCGTCACGGTGCGATTCGTTGTTTTCTGCGTCAGGTCCAGCGTGTCAACGCCTGTCCCGCCAGCAAAGCTGCTGACTGAGCCGTTGTTCTGCAGGATGAGTGTGTCATTGCCGCCCGAACCCTGCAGGTTCTCGAAGCTCTGGAAGGCGATACCATCGACGTTGCCCAGGTTGGCTCCCGTAACCGTGAAGTCGTTCGCCCCGCTGTCGCCGATCAGCAGGTCGCTGCCGCCACCGCCGATAACTCTTTCGAAACCAACCAGAGTTCCAAGATTTACCGTCACCGGGTTATCCACCATTCCACTGGTGC
>CAYSJO010000531.1:0-2209 GCA_964431285.1 uncultured Planctomycetaceae bacterium | reverse complement strand
GTCGCCATTCGTATCCTCGAAGATCAGAATCCGATCGTGACGCTCGTCCGTGAATTTGCTTCCGTTGCAGGAATAGCTCTCCGCAACCCACAGCCGTCCGCGGTCATCAAACGCGATCGCAATCGGCTGTCGCACATCAGGCTCCGCCGCGGCCAGAGTCACCCGGAAGCCATCAGGTACAGACAACCGAGCGAGGGCCTCTTCCGGAGGCAGCGGATGCTCCCCGGCCGCCTGAGTATTAATCGGAGCCAGTTCATCACCAGCCGACACTGAAACCAGCAACAACAAAACGATGGACGCACAAAGATATCTCATGGCTGCCTCTTCTGAACTGTACGGTGACCTTTGAGGGCCAGTGCTTTGAACATCTTCATTCGGAATCTTTCGTCCAGAACGCGTAGAGGTCGGCGTTACGGAGCCTGATTCGCAGACGCACTCTTCTGCCAGCCAGTCGACTCCAGTCGGCTTTGGTCGTCCAGCGGGCCGACTGTTCGATCGAGCGGCCGCGTAGTGGAATGCTGCTGGCCTGTTCGAAGCCGTCAATGACCCACATCCCTTCGTCCAGCACCTCGACCGTCGCTTCACCCTCGTCGGCAACATCGACGTTCAACGACAGTCGATCACCAGAGGCAACGAATGGATTGGTGATAACTTGACCTGGTTTGTCACTGGCGGTGAGCGAGACGAAACCGTCGAGTCGCAGCGTCGCGAGGCAGATCGCGATCCAGCCGTCGTCGAAATCGGCCTTTTCCGCGGGAGTCAGCTTTGCTTCGTTTCGGACTGTCCCGTCAGGCCACAGCTTGTAAGGCAGTGAGCGTCCTTTTGCCCCGGTGTAGTAGAACCACAGCTCGTCTTTTGTCACGACCGGCCGATTGAGAACTCCGAGTTGCTGACGGTCAAAGTTGCCCGCCAGTCCCTTGTCGAGTCCTGATGTCTCGATGAAAGGCTGACGATCACCGAGCCGCTTCCAGCCCTCGCGGGAAAGCTGGGGATCGCGGTTGAATGCCAGTTGGATTTCATGGAATCCCACTGTGTTGTTTCGTTGTGGCAAGGCCGGGCCAGTCGGGTAGTAGATCTGCGGCATTCCAATATAGAGACCCTCGTACGGGAAGACGGCCAGCTTATAAGTCTCGGCTCGCCAGGTGGGAATTCTGCTCTTGCCAATACCGGGATCGAAACCGGGAGGCGTCCAGCCTGTTTCCGGGTGCGGATCGTTGAACATCGGATTCTGCATGTTGGGATCGGCAAGACGGCTCTGAATACGATCAAGGGCGATGCGCTGGTCCTGCTCGTCGGTGTGAAACGTCGTTCGAGGAGACGTCCAGGTTTTGAAGTCGGTGCTGAATGCAACTGCCGCGCTTCGGCCGAACTTCGTTCCGTTCTTCAGCACTGCGAGATAGCGGTTGCCCGGTTCGTCGTAGATCAGCGTCGACGTGTCGCTGGACGGAATCGTCTTCGCGCCGATCGTCTTCCAGTGAATGCCGTCCGGACTGACCACAGGCTTCCGACCGCTGGCTCCCAGCAGCCCTTTATAGCGACGCTGTGGATCGGGATCGTGAGGGTCGTGAATCACTTCCATGAGCTTGTTGGCGCCCCAGCGGAGATTCGGATCTACGACGGAGAACCGGTTGTTGGCTGTCGACCCGCCGATCTCAACCTCGTTGAGCACAGGCCGTTTCCAGTTCAGTCCATTCGGTGACACCGCCAGAGCTGATCCGATCTCCCCCACGATCCAGCCGTGGTTGCGGTACGGAAACCCCATGTAAAAGAGTTTGAAGACATTCTCTTCCGGTACCCAGACGGGTGCAGAGGCCGTCTGCACTCGGATTCCATCCGTTGCGCCACGAGGCAAAAACACCGACCCCTTCTTCACAGGTCGATGCATCACACGCTTCAAGCCAGTCATTTCGGAGACGTGCTCGTCGTCCAGAAAGAGTGTCTTCGGGGAGCGCGTTCTCGGAGTCTCGGCCAGAGCCGAACAACTCATCGCGAACATGGCGGCGCAGGTGACAATGGAAGAAAGAGTTCTGAATTGCATGAATGTGTACTCGAGTCGCAAGTGCTCACCGGAGATCACGGCAGCCCGGTGAATCCTCTAAAATCAGGTTTATCGCCGGAATGTGTTGGTGAAAGCGGTCTGGTTGCAGTCGGCCGGGCGGAGCCGGCCTGAGTCGAACGAGGTACGAATCACCTCAAGAAGAGGAAGGAG
>CAYSJO010000530.1:0-2767 GCA_964431285.1 uncultured Planctomycetaceae bacterium | reverse complement strand
GAGGAAGCGGTCCGTGAAACGCTGGCTATGGTGCTGATCCGGCCAGACTTCCTGTACCTCATGGAAGTGGCCGGTGACGAGAAGCGTTCTGTCAGTGACTGGGAACTCGCAGCGAGACTGTCGTATTTTCTACGGAGCACGCTGCCGGATGAGTCGCTGACTCTTCTGGCCACATCTGGCAGGTTGCACAAACCGGATATCCTGGCCGCAGAAGTTGAGCGTCTGTTGAAGGACCCGCGCTCGTCTCGATTCATTGAGCAGTTCACTTCGCAGTGGTTGCATCTGGATGTGATGGACCGAGTGGCGGTCAGTCCCGATTACCACCCGAAGTTTGACGACGCCATCAAAGTTCATATGCGCGCGGAATCTGAGCACTTCTTCGCCGAATTGCTCAAGCACGACTTGAGTGCGCTGAATCTGCTGTCATCAGATTTCACGATGCTCAACGGACCGCTCGCGCGTCACTACGGAATTGATGGCGTGTTCGGTCGCGAATTCCGACGAGCGGCGCTCAAACCAGAACAGCACCGAGGTGGCCTGCTGGGCCAGGCCAGTATTCTACTCGCCAATTCGACGGGTTCGGATTCGCATGCCGTACGTCGTGCCGTATGGATTCGTGACCGATTGCTGAACGATCCTCCAGCGCCGCCTCCACCCGATGTTCCGTCTCTGGACGAGGCCGATCCCGAATTCCTCAAGCTGTCGATTCGCGAGCAGCTGGAGGTTCACCGCAATACGGAATCGTGTGCATCATGTCATCGGAACATCGATCCGTGGGGGATTGCGCTGGAGAACTTTGATGCTGTCGGGTTGTGGCGCGACGAAGTGCGTCGCAAATCAGGTAAGAAGTTCGACACACTACCCGTGAATGCAACGGACACTCTGCCGAACGGCCAGGAGATTTCCGGAGCCGATGCTCTGCGTGATTATCTGGTGACAAAGAAGAAGGACGCGTTTGCTCGAGCCCTGGTGGTGCGGCTTCTTACGTACGCACTGGGACGACGTCTGGAGCTGAGCGATCAGGCCGCGATCAACGATCTGACCGACGAGTTTGCGAGGAACGACTATCAGTTGAGAAGTCTGGTTCAGAGTATTGCAGCCAGTGTGCCATTCCAGACGAAATAACGTGCGGGTAGATTGGGTGGCTGAGAAAACAAACCACGTGAGGGAATTGGAATCATGACGACGAAGTCCTGGCATCTGGATCGACGATCGTTTCTGCTCGGCACCGGCGTTTCGCTCGGACTGCCTTGGCTGGAATGCATGGCTGGAAATGATTCCGCGAAAAAGCCGGTCAGTCAGCCTCGCCGCATGTGTGCCATGTACTTCGGTTTCGGAGTCAGCCTGCCGAAGGAAGACAGCGAACAGGCGAAGTGGCGATGGTTTCCGAACGGAGAGGGTCGCGACTTTCAGTTCACTGAGACTCTGAAGCCGTTGGAGCATCTGCGTGAGGATGTGACCATCCTCGGTGGGCTGTCACATCCCAACGGCCGGAAGATGGGCGGTCACGACACCGGTGACACATTCCTCACCGGCGCGCTGATCAACAACGGCTATCTGAGGAACACAGTTTCGGTCGATCAACTCGCTGCGCGGGCGTTTGATGACCAGACTCGGTTTTCGTCTTTGGTGATGTCGACCGATGGCGGGGTTGGTGAGCCGACTCGATCGAGCACGCTGTCATACGATGGCAAAGGCCGCCCGATCCCCGCTCTGAACCAGCCACAGCAGGTCTTCGACCGCTTCTTCGGCGCCGGTGATGCCGACCTGATTGCACGGCGACGACGACTGGCCAGCGCGTCAGGAATGCTGGACCGCGTGCTTGAGGATTCGCGTTCACTACGCCGCCGACTGGGTCGGCAGGACCGCGAGAAGTTTGACGAGTACCTCGCCTCAGTGCGTCAGATCGAACAGCGCGTGCAACGCTCTCAGCGGTGGCTTGAGATTCCCCGTCCCGAGCTGCGCGATGAAGAGCGGGACATGCTGCATCTCGACTCCGACGAAAAGGCTCCGCTGAATTTCATCCGTACGATGTACGATTTGATGTATCTGGCGTTCCGCACTGATTCGACACGCGTCGCCACCTATCAGATCACCAACATGGCTGATGCTTCCTCGAAGGCCGGTAAGTTTCCGCAGCTCGAGGGCTTCAAGAACTCATTGCATAGCCTGGCTCATGGCTGGAATAAACCGGAAGGCGCAGTGCAACTCGGCGAATGGGACCGTTTCATGGCCGAGCAGTTGGGCTACTTCCTCGGGCGACTGGCATCGGCGGAAGAGGAAAACGGTTCCGTGCTCGATCACTCTGTTGTGCTTTACGGCAGCAGCAACAGCCAGACTCACAACAACAACAATTACCCGTTGATCCTTGCCGGCGGCCGCAAGCTGGGCTTGGAACACGGCCAGTTCCGCAAATTCGGGGCGAATGTGCCGTTGTCGAATCTGTTCGTCACGATGCTCAATCGCGTCGGAGTCTCGACCGAGAACTTCGCCGACAGCTCTGGCGAAATGACTGAAGTACTGGTCTGACTTGTCCGGTGGCAACGGCGACCGAGACTGCGTGCTTCGGCGAGCGCTCTCTGTCCTTAGATATTGTCAGGTCCGGCTCGAAACCCCTCTCCCCAGCGGGAACTTTATTCATGGGGCTTGGAGCTGTAACTGGTTTTTGTTTTTGAGGATACGGAATCCGTTGAGGATCAGCTTGGCGTTGACGAACTGGCGGACTCGGGGGAGACGGCGGACATGGGCCGGGAGTTGATCCAGACCT
>CAYSJO010000529.1:0-9126 GCA_964431285.1 uncultured Planctomycetaceae bacterium | reverse complement strand
AATCCTGTCTCCAGTACTTGTAGTCCTCTTTCGGATAGTCGTTGGGTCCATGAAATGGATGAGCGCGGCGCTCACCATAGCCGACCTGATCAATGACCAGCACCATGCAGCCGGCGCGCGCCCACGTCATTCCCATATCCTGCATCTCACCCTGCCGCTTCGGGCGATGATGAGCATGCGCAATCATGATGCCTGGCATGGAATCGGACGGTTTCGCCGGGATATACAGGTTCGCAGTCACCCAGTCACCGGGCCGGGATTCGTAGACGACGTTTTCGATCTGGAATCCGTCGCCAGCAACAGTGCCGGTCACCTTCACGTGCAACTTGCTTGGCGGATCGGGAAATGTCCCCAGTGACGTGCGCAACTTTTCTATCCGCACATCGCGACAGGCCTCCCACTGCTCCCGCGTTTTGATGGAATACCAGTCCGTCCGATTGCGTTCGTTCGCCGCGTCGCGCCGGCGTCGCAGATCTCGTCCGATCATTCCTGCTGCTTCATTCCGTTGTTCGTCGGATAGAACGTCAGCAGACAGACCTTCAATCGCTGCGGCGAGATTCGGGGAATCTGGTCGGTCCGCCGCGAGCGTCGCACCAGCATGGATGACCCAGGCAGCCGTGATGATCCCCCCAAACGCGAGCGACTTCTGCATAAAGGTTGGTACACGTTGCAGGAAACTCATGAATCAGCCCTTAACTTCTAACGAAGCCGTCAGATTATCGAGGTCGTACAGATATCGGGCAGCATACAGCGCGTCCTCCGTCCGCAACCACAAGAGACGCGCCAGATCAATCTGACTGGCAGTCGCGTGACGGCGGCGCCACGTGGGATCCGTTGGACATTCCGGGGCGCGATAAATACTCTGCCTCGCCCCTCGCCCCTTGTTTCTCCCGCTGACGGTCTGCACCCACACCGATGGATCGACTTGCTCATCTGAATCCCGCTCAACGCGACGCGGCAACAACTCTGTCTGGGCCGCTACTCGTGCTGGCCGGAGCAGGAACCGGGAAAACCCGCGTCATTACACACCGCATTGTGGAACTGATCCGCAGCGGCATCGCGCCCGACCGGATTCTGTCGGTCACGTTTACGAACAAAGCATCCAAAGAGATGCTTGAACGTACGCAGGATTTACTGGGCAGGCGACTGCCGCAGCGGCCGATGATTTCGACGTTTCATTCGTACTGCGTGAAAGTTCTGCGGCAGGAGATCGAGCTACTTGGTTATCCGGCACGCTTCACGATTTACGATCGTGGCGATCAGGAATCCACCGCTCGCAAGGCTCTCCGTGACGTGCGCGTGCAGGATGCGACGCTGAAGCCGGGCGATCTGCTAAGCATCATCAGCCGGTGGAAGATGCAGGGGATACGTCCCGAGAACGCAGCCGATTACACCGAGAACGACCTCGAGTTCATTGCAGCGGTGGCCTATCGAAAATACCAGGCGGCCCTGCGTGCCTGCGGTGCCGTTGATTTTGACGACCTGTTGCTGCTCACAAATCAACTGTTCCTCAATCATCCGGATGCACTGGAGCGACAGCAGGCACGCTTCGATCATGTGCAGATTGACGAGTATCAGGACACCAATGGTTCGCAGTTTGATCTGATCGAAGCACTCGTCCGACCGCATACCAATCTGTGTGTGGTGGGCGACGATGATCAGTCGATTTACGGCTGGCGGGGAGCGGATGTCAGCCACATCCTGGGGTTTCACCGTCACTTTCCCGGGGCGAGAGTTGTGCGGCTGGAAGAGAATTACCGCTGCACCGAGCAGATCATCGAAGTCGCCAACCGACTCGTGAAGCACAACCGCGGACGGCACGACAAGGAACTACGGGCGAACAAGATCTCGGACGTGCCCGTGCGGTTTCGCGAGTACGACGACGAGTTGACCGAAGCCGAAAACGTTGTCCGCGAGATCAGCTTTCTGGTCGAGAAAAAGGGGGTCGCTCTGCAGGACGTGTGCATCCTGTTTCGCACGAACGAGCAGCCGCGAGTTTTTGAATCAGAACTGCGGCGGCAGGAAGTCCGCTACGTGATCATGGGTAGCCAGTCGTTTTTCGATAAGAAAGAAATCCGCGACACACTGGCGTATCTCAAGGTGCTGGAGAATCTCCGGGACGAAACATCACTGCTGCGCATCATCAATACTCCGGCGCGTGGTATCAGTGACGCCACGGTACAGAAACTCGTACAGCGTGCCGTGCGCCAGGGTTGCAGCATCTGGCAAGTCGTTCCGGCGGCCGTTGATGAGAAGTTGATCACCGCGAAAGCAGGTCAGTCACTCAATCGGTTTTCGGAACTCCTGGGCCGCTATCGCACCCGGTTACGACACGCTCCGCACGAACTGCCAAAGATCTGCGAAGACCTGCTGACCGAGGTCGATTACCAGAGCGAGATCCGCAAGCAGTACAAGAACGAAGTCATGCAGGCGACTCGGGAGGAAATGCTGGAGCAAATGGTCGTGTCGCTGGGCGATTACGTTCGGCGTGCGAAAAAGCCATCACTGTCCGGTTATCTCGACGAGACAACGCTTAACGGTCGCGAAGAATCGACTGACAAGGAACAGAAGCTCGACGAAAATGCCGTCCGCTTGATGACTGTGCACAGTGCCAAGGGTCTGGAGTTTCCTCGCGTATACATTGTCGGCATGGAAGAGGGCCTGTTGCCGCATAAGCGTTCCGTCGATGTTGTGGCGGACGGCGGTGCGATCGACGAGGAACGGCGGCTGGCCTACGTCGCGGTCACACGAGCCCGTGATCATCTGACGCTCACCCGAGCATCCGCCCGAACCAGATGGGGCAAGAAACGACTCTCGGTCCCGTCGCGGTTCCTGGAAGAGATGTTCGGCGAAGAAGTCGCAACCGTACCGGTCGGCATTGAGTAGACGATGCCCGACCTGGAGAACGGAGCTACTTGAGTGCGCGGCCACCATGCTACAATCACACTCTGCTGCAACGACCTGATGCTGCGGAGATGAATCATGTCTGTCCAATCACCATCGATACCTCTTGTATTGGGCCCGGATGCCAACGGGATGCGACTCGATCCCGAAGAATTCGATGCGGCCGACTTCGAACGAGGATGGCGCTACGAGTTGATTCGAGGAGTCCTGATTGTGTCTCCAGCACCACTGCGTCAGGAACGTGATCCGAACGAAGAACTGGGCTACATGCTGCGGTCGTACCAGGACCATCATTCCGATGGAGCGGCGCTCGACAAGACACTGTCAGAAGAAGACGTGCATGTCGGTAGTGATCGTCGCAGAGCCGACCGGGCCATCTGGGCGGGACTCGGTCGACGCCCCGGTCCGACGGAAACGCCGACCATCATTGTCGAGTTCGTTTCGGCCGGACGACGGAATCGCCAGCGCGACTACGAGGAAAAACGAGACGAGTACCTGCAACTTGATGTCCGGGAATACTGGATCATTGATCGCTTCGACCGAACCATGACAGTTCACGCGAAACAGGACGACCAGAGCGCTTCGCAGGTCATCGCCGAGACCGCGACGTACACGACTCCGCTGCTGCCCGGCTTTGAACTGCCCATCGCCCGACTGTTCGCTTTAGCCGACGACTGGGACGAGTAGCCGGCGTTCCCATTGCCTGGCCGGTCGCCAATACAGGCGGGACGACTACTCCGAACCGGCAGTTTCCGGGCGTTGCGAGGTCGACGCGTTCCTGCATTTTGGCCTGGTCCTCACAGACAAGGCACAGTTCGGCCACAATGTCGGCGAGCTGCTTCACGGTCTCTGGTCGCGGGACATCAGGCTGACCGCGTTCTGTCGCAGTCGTTGAATGATATGAGTGGTCACGGCAATAGACTCTCGTTTCAGTGGGTTCGGGTAGTGACCCCTTTGGATGGAACCGCAGCGGGGGTGGGGATGAAGTCGGCAGCCCTCAGACGTGTCGCCCGTTCAGCGCAGGGCGAAGTCCCCCAGGAACAGTCTTCAGCCAGATGATCGCGACACCAATCGACAGCGGCGCGAGATGGAGCATTGCCCGCAGCATTCTGTAACTCTATGAACGGCGTGCAGCAACGCTCCTGACAAACCGAAAGGCCAACATGGACACCAACCTGACGCTGATGCAGATCTCAGCTCTGACAGTGGCGGGCATGTGTCATGCCCTGCTGGGAAGCGTGAAAGTTCCGCTGGCCCAAAAGATGCAGATTGACGAGGCCCGCGTCGGCGGACTGGTCAGCGTGTTCGGCGTTACGCTTATCCCGATGGTTTTCGCCGCCGGATTTCTGGTTGACCTGATCGGAGTCAGCGGCAAGCAGGCAGTCATCGGCGGCGGATTTCTGATCGTTATCGTCAGTCTTCTCACACTGTCGCGACTGAAGACCTATCGCGTCGCCCTGCTGGCGGTCCTGCTGCTCGGAATCGGTTGGTCCGCCCTTGTGAACGTCCTCAACGTGACGTCGCCGCCGGCATTTCTTCCCCTCGAAGAAACGCAATCACGAATCTCCTACGCGATGAATATGGGCGACTTCATTTTCGGTATGGGAGCATTCATCACGCCGCTTCTGGTCGTTGCACTCACGCGGTGGATGAAGTTTGAAGCGGTCTTTCTTCTATTGGCGGCTATCGCACTGATCCCGTTGCTGCAGGGTTTCGGCGTGGACTGGCTGCGAATTCATGCCGAACCGTCAGACAGCGTGGCCGGCGGCCTGGCAAGACTGGCGGCCAACCCGACCGTTTGGTTGTGCTGCCTGGCATTCTTTTTTCACGTGCCGATCGAAGCTTCAACAGCAACCTGGGCCACCACACTGATGACCAACCGTGGCGTCCAGGAAGGCCGAGCGTCTGGACTACTTTCCGTCTTCTGGTTGACGTTCATGGGTTCGCGACTGGCGACCGCACTTCTGTTGCCAGAGGGGAATGACACGCTGCTGGTCGTTGTCATGGCGCTCCTGTGCATCGTCTTCACACTGGGACTGGTCGTGAGCCGCGGGGCTCAAACGACCTGCGTGATGATTATCGCTGCTGGACTGATCCTGGGACCGATCTTTCCTACGTTGATCGCGATCCTCTTGACGGACGTTGAGAAACCTCTGCACGGCCGTGCGGTTGGAGTTTTTTTCGCTGTCGGCGGGATCGGCTGGACTGGCGTGCCCGTACTGATCGGCTACTGCGCAAAACGCAGCAATGTGCAGAAAGCATTTCTTGTTGCGACATGCTGCGCCGGAATGCTGGCTGCGTTGTCGGTCGCCTTGCATATTCAACGCGGGTGACCCGCAGCCAGCACTGTCACCCGCCTGCAAAGAAACCGATCAGTCCGCGACGCGGTCGGCAACGATTCCGAATTCTGCGGCCGATGCCCAGGACTGCCCGATCAGGTCAGTCAGCGCTCGAATCATCAGATAGCGACCAGTCACTGGTTTGAATTCGACGGACTGTGACGTTCGCCTCTTCTTAAACGTTGTGACTGCAGCTGGTTCGTCAAATCCGTCCGCTGCATCGCTTACGTAAACCTCGCACTTCGCGATGGCACCGTTCCAACCGTTGTCCTGCCGCGCGAGGTATCGAAGCTCCCGAACGCTGTAACGGGCGCCGAGATCGATGACCAGCTCGTGAGGGTGTTTCTTCACTTCAGGTTGAAACTGTGTGTGCCAGATCGTGTAGGGGTTTCCGTCGATTGCGTTCCGGGCAAACTTACGGTTGCCGCGGTTTTCGCTGCTGAACCGAACGAGCTTCAGAGTCGAAGGTGTGATCAGGCCTTCGGGTGGTATCAGATTCACTTTTCCCGGCGGCTTTGAATTCGCGTCCTGTGATGTTCCGTATTTGGCCCACCGATCTCGCTCGTGTTCCGTCCGGCTGTGAAACACTCCTTCGACGACGTCCGTATGTGCCTCGTCGGCGTAGCTCAACATTGTTGCCAGAATGTCGGGATGCTCTTTCGCGATGTCGCTGGTCTCGCTGATGTCCTTGTCGAGATCGTACAGCTCCCATTTTGCATTGGGACCACGGCCGCGATAGGCCTTCCACTGGTCCATACGGACCGCCGTCTGACCGACGAATTCCCAATAGAGATACTTGTGCGTCTCCTGACCGTATCCTGTTGTACTGCTGGCCAGGATTTCCGGCAGGATCGACATGCCATCGATGTCGGCGGGAGCTTTGGCACCGGTCAGCTCGGCCAGCGTGGGCAGGATGTCTGGCTGGTACCAGACAAGGTCACTGACCCGACCCGGTTTGATGCGGCCTGGCCAGCGGACCAGTGATGGAATCTTTAAACCGCCCTCGTACAGACTGCCCTTGCCGGCACGGAACTCGACGCCGGTCTTTGGATTGACGTTGGGGCCAAAGAAACCTCGCGGGTGTTCTTTCGATTTGAAGCGATTCTGGCCGCCATTGTCGCCCGCGAAAAAGACGATGGTGTTGTCTTCCAGGTCCAGCTCTTTCAACAGGTCCAGGACTTCGCCAACGTTACGGTCGACCATCGTCACCATCGCCGCGTAGTTCCTTGCTTCCGGCGGCCAGTCCTTGTCCTTGTAGAGCTGCACGGCCGGGTCGGTCTCGGGAATGTCGTACATGCCGTGCGGCGGCGTGATGGGCAAATAGCAGAAGAACGGCCGATCCTTGTTGTCGCGAATGAACTCCAGGCTCGCGTTCATGATTTCATAGTGAGAATACGTCTCGCCGATACGTCCGCCGCGATTACCTTTCAGCGGAATTTCCTGGCTGTTGCGGATCAGGTACGGTGGATAGAACGAGTGCGCATGCACCTGATCGTAGTAGCCAAAGAAAACGTCGAAGCCGTGTTTCTCCGGCACACCAGTTGAACCGCGTCCACCGCAACCCCATTTGCCGAACCCGCCCGTTGCGTAGCCCAGCGGTTTCAACATGGACGCGATCGTCTCTTCACCTTCACGCAGTGGTGTGCCACCCCCGTTCAGTCGTACCGAAGCATGCCCGGCGTGCTTGCCCGTCATCAGCGTACATCTCAAGGGAGCACACACAGGAGCTCCGGCAAGCGCATTGGTAAACATCAGGCCTTCCGCCACCATTCGATCGATCCGGGGCGTTTGAAGCTGCGGGTGTCCCATGTACGACACTTCGTAGTACGCCAGCTCGTCGGACATGATGTAAACGATGTTTGGCGGGCGCGAGTTGTCGACAGCCTGTGATCGCGCAGAAAACGGCATCGACGTGACGGCTAATGCCGCGGCAGCAAACCGAATCAGCATTTGCCCGCAGTGATGTGAACTTACGGGACAGCGATTGGCGCAAGTCAGCACGGCCTGTGTTGTCATGGCAATTCTTTCCTGGATTTTTCAGTCGTCACATGTGTGCAGGATTTCAAGTTTCACGTACAGACGCAAAGTCGCGAAGAACGGCAATCCAGACCTTTGCGCCTTCGCGACTTTGCGTGAGACCTTTCAGTCAGTCGGCACGCCGTGTCCCGCACACACGCGTGATAATCACACGCCGAGGTAGCAGGATCATTAATTTCCTGGCGTGGATTTGCTGAGCAGTTCACTGGCGAGAAATGCGTAAGCTTTTTTCAGCGATTCCTCGTCGATGGCTGCTCGCAGATGCCCCGCTCCCTCGATCGTGTGCATCTCCGTCCTGACACCGGCTTTCTTGAGAGCCACGAAGCACGATCGGGTCCACGGTAGTGGAACGAGCCGGTCTTCTGTTCCGTTGAAAAAGAACATTGGGGGATCATCTTTGTCGACGAATGCCGCTGAGGACGCGGCAAGAAACACATCCGGCTTCGTGGTGAGGTCGCCACCCATCAGAAACTCAGCCCATTTGCCGTTGTCAGGAAAGACACGAAAGTCCGTCGGTGCTCCACCGGCCACGACGACTTGAAGACGCGTGTCGATATTCCCGTTCTTCTCGCTTGGCGCCTCTCCGGTCGTGCCCAGCAGCGAGACCAGGTGACCACCCGCGGAGTAGCCCATGGCTCCGAGCCGTTTCGGGTCAACGTCGTACTCGTCAGCGTGAGTTCGAATCCACTTCACGGCCGCGCGACAGTCGTCAATCTGTGCAGGGAACTGGTGTTGTGGCGCAAGTCGATAATCAATTGCGAAGCAGACGCATCCCATTTTGGCGAGTGCGTACGCATAGCCACGAAGCTGACGCCGACTCCCGGATTTCCAGGCACCACCATGAACAATCAGCACGGCGGGAGATGACTCGTCCTTCTTGGGGACAAACGCATCCAGCAGCAGTTCACGATCCCCGACCGTCGAGTAAACGATCTTCTCGCGCACATCGAATCGGAACTCAGCAGGCTGCTGACCAACGGACGCAAAACAGGCGGCCATGAAAACAGAATGAAGCATACAGTGAACCTTGAATGGACTGGGGCAATACGCTGGCGACGATGCGCACCGTCAACTGACGTCGGAGTTCTCCGGATTCTACTCGATGAGGTCAACTCGGCGCTGCCGGAAACGTCGCCGCGTGTCTGGCTAACGATCGATGTGGCTGAAAATCGGGGAACAGACTCAGTGCGAAACTGCTCACGATAGCTGTCTCTGTGCCGACCGCCCTGGGAATTTTCCAGTCACTCCCAAACGACGGTTCAACCCTTTTTCTGAAGCTGTTCCAGCAACGTGAGCGAAGCGGCGGTGAGCTTGTCCTTCGACCGTACGTGCAGGCTAGTGAGCTTCATTCCTGAGAGTGGTGTCAAATCTGTAACGGGCGTCCCACTGACATTCAGCGTGGTCAGTGGCAGGCCCTTCAAGTCACTCAAGTCGTTGATGAGCGTATTCTTTAGAGTCAGGTGGCTGAGGCGATGCAGAGTGGCCAGTGTGTCGAAGTCGACGAGACTTCCACAGTCATCAGCGGCGAGATGCTCCAGGGGCATGTGGTTCAGGGGGGACAGGTCTGTGACTGGGTTTTCGGAAACTTCCAGCGTCGCAAGCTTCATTCCGGCGAGAGGCGTCAGGTCCGAGACCGAACAGTCCTTAAAAGAGGGTTCGTCGCCGAAATGTGTTGGTGAAAGCGGTCTGGTTGCAGTCGGCCGGCCGGAGCCGGCCTGAGTCGAACGAGGTACGAATCACCTCAAGAAGAGGAAGGAGAGCATACCGCGACGGTTCGGGGAATGATGGTGCTGTTCTGACATCGCATCATCTCCGGAGGCCTCGGAATGCTCGTTACCACACTGCT
>CAYSJO010000528.1:0-30313 GCA_964431285.1 uncultured Planctomycetaceae bacterium | reverse complement strand
CAAGAGGTCCGATGGGTTGATTGGACTGGCCAGCATGCGAACGAGCACTTCACCCGGTCGGGGAACGGGCTCGTCAATGTCCTGGTAACTCAGTACGTTCTCGGGCTCGCCCGTCGACTTGAAGACAGCAGCTTTCATACGAGCCCGATTTCTGAAGTTCTTTGGGGAGCAATGCCCGAGAGGCCATGAGCACGAGAGAGTCGTAAGCCAGAACGATTCTCGACACAGCTTGGACTCGTGCCACGGTCTCGTAAATACGGATCGCCAAACGCATCAACCCCACCGCGCTCACCAGAGTTGGCATGTTCACAATTTCCCGCCAATCAACTCTCGCACTTTGCCGGCAATGTCGTCCTCCCGCATCAGCGTCTCCCCAACCAGAATGCCGTGAATCCCTGCTCCAGCCAGTCGCTCAACATCCGCGCGCGTCCGGATGCCGCTTTCACTGATGAGAAGTGTGTCCTTTGGCAGCTGTGTCCCCAGCTCAATTGTGTGGGAAATGTCGGTCTGCATCGTTCGCAGATTCCGGTTGTTGACGCCTGTCAGCGGAGGATCAAGCTTCAGGACACGCTCCATATTTTCTGGCTCATAGACCTCGATCAGTGATTCCATGCCCAGTTCCGATGCCAGAAAATACAGCTCGCGAAGGTGGCAGTCATCGAGGCATTCGGCGATCAGAAGAATGCAGTCCGCACCCGCTGCCCTCGCTTCAAAGACCTGATAACGGTCCAGCAGAAAGTCCTTCCGCATGACGGGCAGGCTGACACGCTCGCGAATGGCGGTCAGGTATTCGAGTCGTCCTTGAAAGTACGGCTCATCGGTCAGGCAGCTGATGCATGCCGCGCCGGCCGATTCGTAGATGCTCGCAATCGAGACCGGGTCAAAGTTGTCCCGGATTAACCCCGCCGATGGCGAGGCCTTCTTGACCTCAGCAATCAATGCGATATTCGACGTGTTCCGCAGAGCAGCCACGAAGTCACGGACCGGCGGAGCATCTTTCAGTTGCGCCTGCAATTCGCTCTCGGGGACGCGCTGACATGACTCATCAATCTCGCGACGTTTTGTTGTGCAAATCTCGGCAAGAATGTCAGTCAAAGTCGTTCCTCTTCCTATGTTGCCTGGTCGAAGTCCGGCCGCCCGAAATAAAAAAACACCCCGTTGCCGAAACCGGCGGGCGGGGTGTTGCAAGATTTCTCAGCATGGTGCGACGCAGTTACGCCGGAGCCGCAGCATCTTTGAGCAATGGTTCCAGATAAGTCACCGTGCTCGACATGGTCCCCAGGTTTCCATAGTCCTCTTCCGGAATCTGGACGCGGTACATTTTCCGCAATTCCATCACGATATCCAGAAAGTCCATGCTATCGAGTTCCATCTGTTCACGGAGCGGAACCGAATCATCGATCGAAGTCAGATCTTCGTCCGGCGCGATGCGAGCCAGGATGCCGAGGATTACCGGTCTGATCTGTTCCGCTGTCATGTAACCCAACTCCCGATAGCCTGTCTTCAGAAACAAAACGACCGACTTCAAAACAACGAGTGACCCAAAGTTGTGGTCGGAAAAGCGTCAGCCCTCGTACTTCTTGACGATCAAGGCTGAATTGATGCCCAGCATACCGAATGAGTTGTTCAGAATGCAGCTCACCGAACCCATCTGTTGTGGCTCATTTGCCACAATTGATGTGAGCGGAACTCGGGAATCAAGGCTGTCGAGGTTGATTGTAGCGTGGGCGATTCCATCGTCAAACGCGGGCAGATTGCCCAGCAATTCGAGGGCGCCGGCCGCTCCCATTGCGTGTCCGATGAAGCTCTTCGCGTTGTTGACGGCAACCCGTTCGTTGTCCTTGAAAAGCGTGTGAATCGCCGTCGACTCTTCGATGTCACCCATCTCGGTCGCTGTGGCATGACTACTGATAATGTCAATATCCTGCGCAGTCAGGCGGGCCCGCTCCAGAGCCAGCGTCATACACTCAGTCTGTCGATTGCTGTCGGGCAGCACAAAATCGGTCGCATCGGAATTCATGGCGTGACCGACAATCTCGCCGTAAATCTTCGCGCCCCGCACCAGGGCATCGGGCAGGCGTTCGAGCGTACAGACGCCACCGCCTTCTGCCACCACGATACCGGTGCGGTTCTCGTCAAACGGCCGGCAGGCTTTCGTCGGATCATTGTGTGTGGCCAGAGCGTTCTGACTTTTGAAACTGGCAAAGATGCCGAACGTGTGGATGCTCTCGGAAACTCCGCCGGCCAGAGCCATATCCACTTCACCTAGCCTCAGCATCTGCATTCCCTGGATAAATCCAGCGTTTCCGGCAGCACATGCGGCCCCCACCGTTAAATGGGGACCGGTGATTTCGAGACTGAGAGTCACCTCGCCGGCCGGATTGTTCGCCACGGTGCGCGGATTGTGGTGATGCGACCAGACTGATGTGTCGTAGCCAAACCGCGAAATCTCGTAGATTTCGTTCTCGGTCTCGACGTTGCCATGTTCCGTGATGCCCAGATACACGCCGACACGGCTTTTCTCGACGCCCGCCCAGTCGAAACCGGCATCGGCGACGGCCTCGTTCGCACAGTACACAGCAATGGAACCGGCCCGGGTTCCGCGGCGTACCTCTTTGCGCTTCTGGTATTTGAGGGCGTCAAAGTGGCACACGCCCGCCAGCACGGGGGGCATGTATCGCGTCTCAAACTCGGTGACGCCCGATTTCCCGCTCAGCAGACTTGCGCGCAGATCCGCCAGTGAGTCTCCAATCGGACTCGTCAGCCCGACGCCTGTAATGACGATCCGGTTCTGGTCGTGTTCCGCACTGCTCATAAAACTGCCGGAATCGTCAATACGGGTTAATCAGAATGCCCTCGAACGCTGGGCAAATCGTGAAGGTCAGAGAGATTAACGCTTGTTCCGCAGAGCGGCAAGCAGCGGAAATCAGGCCAATCTGTCCGATCGACGCCCCGAAATGTCGGTGACCCGAGCCGGCTTCCACCCAGCTATGGGCCGGCACATACTGCTGCCCACTTTCAATCAGTATGCTCTGTCACCTGCAACCTCAGGCTCCAATCTGAAGGCTCGACGCCATGGCCGGACTCGACTTCACTCGCAACGATCGCCCCACGCTGGGTGTCGAGATTGAACTGCAGCTCATTGACGTTGAGTCCTATGCCCTTGCCAACCGCATCGAAGACGTTCTGGCGGCCCTGCCGGATTCGCTGAAAGATGTCGTTAAGCCCGAACTGATGCAGAGTTACATCGAAATCAACACCGGAGTTTGCGAAACGGTGGCTGATGCTCGAACGGATCTGACAGGCAAACTACAAGCGGTCGAAGAAGTCCTCGACGGCCTGGGTCTGAAACCGCTGTGGTCGGCGAGTCATCCGTTTTCGTCGTGGCGGGAACAGAAGATTACCCCGAACGATCGTTACTACCGTCTGGTGGAATCGATGCAGGACATCGCCAGGCGGCTGGTGACATTCGGACTTCATGTGCATGTGGGTGTGGATACGGGCGATAAGGCCATCAACGTATGCGACCGCATGCTCCGCTACCTGCCACTGCTGCTGGCACTATCGTCGAATTCACCATTCTGGGAAGGCCGCAACACGGGGCTACAGTCCAACCGTTCCAAGATCATGGAGATGCTTCCCACGGCCGGTCTGCCGCATCAGATGCGAAACTGGAGTGAATACGTGTGGGTTGTGAATCACCTGATCGATACAGGCTTCATCAATTCGATCCGGGAAATCTGGTGGGACATTCGGCCGCACAACAACTTTGGCACAGTCGAAGTGCGTGTCTGCGACATGCCTCCGAATCTGGATCACGTGCTGGGGATCACCGCACTGGTGCAGTGTCTGGTGCATGCCATTTCGCTCGACGTCGAGGAAGGTACGTACCAGTTGGACTATCACCCCATGATGGTCCAGCAGAATAAATGGCGAGCCAGCCGCTTCGGCGCCGAGGCTAATCTGGTCACCGGCATCGACTACAAGCAGGAATCGGTGGTGGAAACTGTCGCGAACATCGTCACTCGGTTACGTCCGGCGGCAGTCAGCCTGGACTGCGTCGCAGAACTGGAATCAGTACTGTCGATTCCAGATTCCACCGGAGCCGTGCAGCAACTGCAGATTTTCGAAGAGACAGGCTCTCGCCAGGAAGTCGTCAGACAAATGATTGAGAAGAATCACTGGTCGCTGTGAAGTTGACTCCACTGCCGTGGAAGTCGACAAGGGTCTGCCGAACATGTCGAGGTCCCACTCTTTGCGGCCGTCGGCTCACAAAGTTCGCACCGTTTACTGTCGCTCGGATTCCGGTACGTGGATGACGGTCAGAGCACACGTGTCGAATGCGTAGCGTCCACGTCGGGGGTCTTTACCGCCCCGATTGCCGTTCCATGTGACGTAGACCTTGCTGCCGTCCGGGCTGACGGCCGATCCGAATGTGCCCAGTGTCACGTAACCGTATTTCTTTTCGTAAAACGGCTGCAGGAAAGCGATCACCTTTCGCGTGCGTTTCTGAGTATCGAACTGCACGACCGGAGTCCCGTCACGTTCACTGCCGCCGTGGGCACCCGGGATGTAGTAGAGATACCGACCGGTCGGATCGAATCGAATGTCGTCGTGTAGGTCTGTGAAGCAACCGGCAGCTCGGCTATATCTTCAATCTTCTCGGTCCTGGTGTTGAATCGCCAGATGCGTCCGTCTTTCTGGCCGGTTGTGTATACGAAGCCATCGGCGGTCTCTTCCGATGCCGTTCTCGGGCCAATCGTGCCCGGAATGACCTGAAGCGGTTTGGCCGACTCCGGGTCGTAGCGCATCAGGCGATTGTTGACCTCGTCCATGTAGTACATGCGACCGGTCGAACGAGCAAAAATGATGTACCGCCGAGGCCCGTTGACGGCCGTGTGCAGGACTTTCTTCTTCCGCACGTCGTAAGCGAAGAACATGACCGTCTTGTCGGAGTACTCTCCTGCAGCCGTGCCCCCGTAAAAGATCAGTCGATCGGGGTCGAGCAGGCTGGTCGGAATGCAGTGTTTTGGCACGGGCCCCTGAGCGACGATCTCGGTCTTCTTCGTCTCGGGGTGAGTGCGGAAGATCCAGTTGCCTTAGTAGTGGTATTTGTCTGTCGTAACGCGAGTCGAACCGCGATGTGTCGCGTAATACAGCCAGCCATCGCTGCCCATGTCGATCCGACTGTGAATCTTGCCCGGCATATAGTGGCCTTCGGGCAGACGCAGGATGTCGGTCGTGTTGACCAGAGTGACCAGCTTGCCGGTCGTCGAGTCGTACTCGTAGACGTATCCATTTCCCTGCGGAGCGGCATGATCCCCAATGGCCGAATAGTACTTGTCGCCGACGGCCAGACTGTCTCCCCATACGCTCCAGGGTGAGCCAGGATAGTCCTGCTCGGGGTAGTACAGCAGGTCAACGCGCGGCGTCATCTTCGCCACGGTCACGCCGGGCAGCAGATTGGCGGGTGACTTAAGGAAGTCAGGAGACGTATCGGAAACCGAAGCCTTCCCACCGGGCAGCTTTGGCGGCCAGTTCAGGTCGCTGGCTGATGCGTGCATTGCCAGGCCAGACACCGTGAGGATTGCGGCACATTGAATCCCGTGTTTGAAAGCTGTCTTCATGATGGAATCTCGTTGACGGTGAGCAGGCTGTTGGAAGGCTGAAAACAGGGGTCGTCGGATTCGGTCGATCACCAGATCACGAACGTAATGGCCGTTGTCATCGGGAGTGGAGAAAGCCCCAGAACACGATGACGCCCGGACAGGGTTTCAAATCGGAAAAGTGTGAGAGCAAACAGCAGCAGGCTTGTGGCCCCAAGTAGTACATTGAAAACGAACGCAATCAGCGCTGTGCCACCTGAATAATCGGGCATGGGCCCGCGACTGGTGTACCAGTTCGCCACCATAACGATCACGAACAGACACCAGATTGACACGCCGACATTGATGGCAGGGCGAGCCCACCCTCCCCTTTCCTCATAGTCATCGTGCTTTCGCACTATCTGCTGCCACTGCTCTTCGGGTTCTGCCATGGCCTGTCTCATTGGGAATCCAATAGTTCCTTGAGCTTCGGAATCCGTTCGAGAGCTTCGGCGACGGCCACCTTGTCTTGGCCATCCTGAAAGACCTGGGCCCACAGGTTGATGGCCGTCTGCAGCATGGCCTCTCGCTGGTTCTGGTACTGCCGTGGAATCTCGCCTGATGCGTACGCGTCGACTCCGCGAGCCCGTGCGATCAGGAAACGCCGCTGTTCGGCAATGTCGTCGACATCCCACGGTCGTTCCGGGCGACCGTCGTATTCGGTCAGCGTACGGAGAGCCGCTTTTGCCTGGGGCAGATCGTTCCAGCGTGTGTGGATGCCCTTGAGTTGCATCAGTCCCGAATAAACTAGGTCTTTCTGCTTGAGTCTGGCTTCCGCCTCCTGCGTGAGTCTCGCGGCCCATTCCGATCGTGTGGGCGTGTCAAAGATGCGTGACGCCGGCCAGTCTTTAGCGAGCTTGTGACGGCGCGGCAGGTCGTCTTCCAGCCAGGCGAACGCCTCGGCGAACACGTTGCTGTTCGGAATGCTGTGACCAAGACCGTCGACGACCCATGTCCTGCAGCGAACTCCGACCGACGCATGCCGTGTCTGGTGCATGCGATTGACTTCGCCGCGGTTGAAGTCCGTCTCACCTGTTAGCTGCGCGACGCTGAGCCGATCGATCACGCGTTGCCGCAGCCATGACTCGGGTCGCAACTCGCCGCCGGCACAGACAGGGATCACGCCGCCGAAGTACTCGGGCAATGCAAATGCGATTGAGCAGGCGATACGTCCGCCGCCGGAGTGGCCGCCGATATAGGTGCGGTCGGTGTCGACGTTGTACTTGCGCCGGATGTCATCCAGCACGTCGGCGATGATGTGGACTCGCCGTGTGGGAGGCACGTTGTTCCCGGCCCTGGCTGGGCTCGCAAACAGAATTCCCAGTTTCTGGCAGGCGGCCTTCCATTGAGCGAATCCGGTCGGTCCATTACCCGGCGAGATGAAGATGACCAGAGGCCAGCTTTTTCGTTTCTGGTATCGCTCGGGCACATACAGGCTGTAGGACTGCTCGGTCGACGTGTAGCCCTCCAGCCATTCGGCCGGTGGCTCTGCGGGGCTCTGGTTCGCCAGGGCGAAAACCCAGTCGAGCCGGGTCTCGGCACTCACACGCTCAGTCCGAGCCTGCTGAGCTGAGGCAACCGTACCGGACAGGAACAGAACGACTAACGGCAGGATGTTCTTCATGGAGTGCCTCGGAACGGTTCGACGCTGACCCTGGAACGAACCGCAGACTGGGAAATCGGGTCAGGGACGTCAAGCTGCCGAGTGGGTCGACAGCCCACTGCCGTTTTCGATAGCTTCCCCGGAACCGGGAATTCAAGGAGTTTTCCCGTTCAAACTGTTGACTCATCAATTCCCCCAGCGATGACACCTCGCCCTGGGCGATTTTGTTTGGGCAGCCTTCGGGCACCCTCTCCCCAGAGGAGCGGGACATCATCAGCACAAAAGGAATACGATTGTGAGAGGCCCGGATTTTGCGAAGTCAGACCTGATCCCTGTGATCGCTCAGGACGATGCCACTGGCGACGTCCTGATGCTCGCGTATATGAATGAAGAAGCCTGGAACGAGACTCGACAATCGGGTCGAGTCGTCTATTACAGCCGCAGCCGGCAGAAGCTGTGGCGAAAGGGCGAGGAAAGTGGCAACGTGCAGGAAGTGAAAAGCATCTTCTATGATTGTGATGCGGACACGCTGCTGGTTCGCGTCAATCAGATTGGCGGGGCAGCGTGTCACGAGGGGTATCGAAGCTGCTTCTTTCGGAAGATTGATCCGGCGAGTGGCGACGTGGAAGTTGTCGGAGACCGCGTGTTTGATCCCAAAGAGGTTTACGGCAAGTAGAACTTACCAGGCCGTTGCGAACCATCATGTTGTCACAGAATGATGACTGCAGAATCGATTGATGACTGTCGATTGGTGAGTGTTGAATTTCGAAGTACCACTGACACCAGGTCCCGAACTTCGCCAATCATCAATCGACAATCATCAATCAATCCAATTGGCGCGTAGACATCATGCACGAACGACTGGTTCTGCTCAGCGGACGGGCTCACCGTGCCCTTGCGGCCGAGATCGCCGAGTATCTGGGATTGGGCCTTGGAGCCGTGCGGCTGGATGACTTTCCAGACGGCGAGATCAGTTGCCAGCTCAACGAGAACATCCGTGGCCGCGACGTGTTCCTGATCCAGCCCACGGGACCGCCGGTCAACGACAATCTGATGGAACTGCTGGTGATGATCGACGCCTGCGTCCGCGCCAGTGCCGAACGAATCACGGCCGTGATTCCCTATTTCGGGTATGCCCGCCAGGACCGTAAAGATGCTGGCCGTGTTCCCATTACGGCCAAGCTGGTCGCGAACCTGATCACGAAGTCCGGCGCCGACCGCGTTGTCACGATGGACCTGCATGCCGCACAGATTCAGGGGTTCTTTGATGTTCCGGTGGATCACCTTTACGCGGCCAAACCGCTGGACGATTACTTTCAGTCATTGAATATCCCCGAGGAAGAGCTGGCGATCGTGAGTCCGGACGAAGGCAGTATCAAACGGACGCTTCAGCACATGGGCCATCTGGGTGGACAGCTTGTGATCGTGGACAAGCGGCGTTCCAGCGCCACCGAAACGCAGCAGGCGAATCTGATTGGTGGCCGGATCGATGGTAAGGTTGCTCTACTGTTCGATGACATGATCTCGACGGCCGGTTCGATTGTCGGCGCGGCGGAGATCGCAATCGAAAACGGTGCCCGCGACGTCTATGTGAGTGCGACTCACGGAGTCTTCTGCGGCCCGGCCGTCCAGCGTCTGCAGGATGGACCCATTAAGGAAGTCGTCGTGACGAACAGGCTGCCATTTCATCCGGAGCAGTTGATCGACAAGATTCAGTGTGTCTCCGTTGCCCCGCTGCTTGGCGAGGCAATTCGGCGGATTCATCGGAACGAATCCGTCAGCGGGCTATTTGACTGATTGTGTCGATCCGCCTGGCAGTCCGTTGCAAAAGTGATTTGACTAGGCCGGATCAAGCGAAGCGGCGCTCCGGCAGTCCGGAATACGCGGTAAAGCAAAGATGCCGGACCAGCGTCGCTTCGCTCCTCGGTCCGGCCTACACGTTTTTTAACGGACTGCCAGGCGGTTTAGACGCGTCCAACTCGTATGGTTCAGGAACTTCATCGACCGCGTGCATCGCGCTTTCGTGGATGACGTTCCCTGGGAGGAACCTGTCGAATGCGGTCTGACGCTCGCTCGTTTCATTTGAGCGAACCGTTGCGTGCGCTGACACGAGCGGTGGCGTCCCGGCCGTGGCTGACGCTTGCATTAACTTTTGCTGCCGCGTTTGTGTCTGCCCTGCTGACAGTCCTCCTGATTGAATTCCGGACGGAACGCGCGGACCTGATCGATCCGAATGCGGACTTCCATCGCCGCTGGACCAGCTACACCGAAGCGTTTGGAGCCAGTTCGGACCTTGTCGTCGTTGTCGAAGGTGACGAGACGGACGCGATTAAGACCGTCATGGAAGAACTGGGCAGCCGGCTTGCGGCCGAGACCGACCGGTTCAGTCACGTGTTATTCAAGATCGAGCCCGGACAGTTGCGCAGGAAAGGGCTGCAGTACCTCAGTCCGCAACAGCTGGAAGAGGCATTGAGCCGCCTTCAGGCCTTTCGACCGGTGCTCGACGGTGGCTGGGATCGGATGCGACTGGACCTGTTCGTGTTGCGGTTGCAACTGCAGGTACAGGATCGACGTCGTGAGCTTGATGCTGCCGGTGATCAGGTCGCGGCGGCCGATGAGGAACGGACTCGTGTCACGCTGGAGCATGTCGCACGCCTGGCGGGCAGCCTGGAGGGCTTTCTGCGCAATAGAGACTTTGCAAATCCCTGGCCCGAATTCGTTTCGGTTGAAGACGACCAGCGCCATGCGGCGAGAGATGTTATCTACCTGATGAACGAAGCCGGGACGATCGGGTTTCTGAAAGCCCGGCCCGTGCAACAGGAGCAGGACTTCAACGGAGCGACGCCGTCGATCGACCGGCTCCGCGCGATCATCGCTGAAACTGCTCCACGGCACCGCTCGGTCCGAATTGGGCTGACAGGCATTCCCGTGCTTGAAAGTGACGAAATGCGGCGGTCGCAAAGCGACATGATCAAGGCGTCACTGGTTTCCTTTTTCGGTGTGGGTGTCTTGCTGCTGACCGGGTTTCGCGGCTGGCGACATCCACTGCTGGCCATGCTGATGCTGGCCATCGCGATGTGTTGGGCGTTCGGTTACACGACACTGTTCGTCGGGCATCTCAACATTCTGTCCGTGTCGTTTGCTGCGATTCTGATCGGGCTGGGTATCGATTTTGCGATTCACTATCTGGCGCGATATCTGGAACTCCGGCATGAGCGACCCAATGAGGGGATGGTCGAATCACTGGGGAACAGCTCGGCGGGTGTCGGTATCGGCATCGTGACTGCAGCGGTGACCACTTCACTGGCATTCTTCTGCGCAACGTGGACGGACTTCCTGGGCGTCGCGGAACTGGGCATCATCGCCGGTGGCGGAGTCGTGCTGTGCGCGGCCGCGACATTTCTGGTGCTGCCGGCGCTGGTGGCCGTGTCTGATCGCCAACTCACTCCACAGCAGCTTCCGACGCCGTTTCAAGGCAGCCTGCTAAGGCCCGCGATTCGTCGCTGGCCGAAACTCACTGCTCTACTCTCGATGGCGATTGTCGGGTTAGTCGGCTGGCATGGTGTGTCGATTGAGAATGGCCGAATTCGATCGCAGGTCGTGTATGACTACAACCTGCTGAACCTGCAGGATGAAGGGCTTGAATCCGTCGCTGTTCAGGAGCGAATCTTTCACAATGCCGACGGTCAGGACCGGGCGGGTCAGGGTTCGTTGCTGTACGCGGTGTCTCTGGCCGATTCGTCTGCCGAAGCCAGGCAGTTGCGTGAGCGGTTCCTGAGACTGCCGACAGTGCATCATGTCGAGGAGCTGGCAACGCGGCTGCCCGAATTCCCGGCGGACCAGACTCAATTGCTGGTGCAGGGCTTTCAGGCCCAGTTGGCAAGCCTGCCGGACACGTTACCCGAAGCGCCGACGGTGAACCCGATTCTGGTCGGTCAGTCCCTGGAAAAGTTACTTGAGCAATTGCCTTCGTTCGACTTTCCTCAGGCCCGCGAGGCCGAAGGGGCGATTGACCGGCTGCTTGACCGGCTCGATCTCCTCGAACTGGAGGACCTGGTTCGCGTGCGGGTCTTGTTTCTGCTGCGAACCACGGCCGCTTTGCTGAGCCAGTTTCGCATGCTGCGTGATGTTGCTGATCCGGAACCAGTCGCCCTCGATGATTTGCCGATTGAGCTGACATCACGGTTCGTCAGCCGCACAGGGCAATGGCTGTTGCAGGTCTATCCGCGCGATCCTGTGTGGGATATCGAACCGCTGCGGCAATTCGTGGCTGACGTGCGGAGTGTCGATCCCGAAGTGACCGGCACGCCGCTGCAGAATTACGAGGCGTCCCAGCAGATCATGCAGAGTTATCAGTACGCGGCCGTGTACGCACTGGCGGCAGTCTCTCTTGTGCTGTTGATCGACTTTCTTGGTCCACGGCCAGCACTGCAGACACTGTTGCCGTCTGCTGTGATCACAGCATGTATCGCCGGGGCTCAGCTGGCAACGGAGGGACACATTGATGGAATGATCCTGCTGGGATCATTCATGGCCCTGATGGTGTCGCTCGCCCTGGCAATCGCCTGGCGCAGTGTGGCGTTCACGTTACTGACGTTACAGCCGCCATTGGCTGGCGGACTGTTGATGTACGGCGTCATGGCGTTGCTGGGCGTCGACTTCAATCCTGCGAACCTGATCGTGCTACCGCTGATTCTGGGCATTGGCGTCGATGATGGCGTGCATGTCCTCCACGACTACCGCAGTCAACACAGGTCCGGCGACTACCTCATGTCTGCGAGCACAATGAATGCGATCGTGCTGACGTCTTTGACGTCAATGATCGGCTTCGGCAGCATGATGCTGGCAGCCCATCGCGGGCTCTACAGCCTGGGCATGGTGCTGGTCATCGGCGTGGGAAGCTGCCTGTTCGTCTCACTGGTGCTGCTGCCTGCTGTGTTGACTATCGCGCGGGGACGCTCACAGGTTGGGGACGCCCAATCGCCGTAGGCCAAGCCCGCGAACCTCGTCACGTCTGCCAACAGCACAGCTGCAGAGGAATGGAATGGCCAGTCGGCTGAAGCCGACTGGCCATCTGGTCTCCCAGTTATTTCAATGACGATAACGGAACCGACTTCGAGAGCTTTGGCTCTCCGTCAATATCGCGAATCTGCAGAGTCACCAACGGATCCCTGGCGGTCCAGTCGACTGTGATGGCGCCAAAGTTTTCCCGGTGATAGGTCGTTGGGTTCGCTCGAAACCTGTTGTCAGTGGGCGTCCCCCGACCATGCACGGTATTCAGACTGCTGGACGTCAGATCGTAGACGGGATACGGCAAGCCGTCGCTAGCGCTCGACAGTTCGGACCAGTGTCGGTCGCCGCTGATGATCATCACTCCATTGGCCTTCGTATGAAGGATCAATCGAAACAGTCGCTCACGTTCGCGGGGGAGATTCGACCAGGTTTCCTGGCCCGCATCCTGAGCCACACACTGGATGCTGGATGCAACGATTCGCAGTTCAGCGGGTAGGCGGAACTGCTCTTCGAGCCATTTCCACTGTGCCTCCCCCAGCATTGTCTTGTCGGCTGACTTGTCCGGCACATACGGACCGCCGACGCGTCGTTCGGCTTTTTTCAACGGTGACCGAAAGTAGCGGGTATCCAGCAGAATCACCTGCACTCGCTGGCCTTCGGGGCCAAACACGTGTGAGTCGTACACACCGGGTCGTTTTCGGCGAGGAGAATCGGCCGCGTCGTTCCAGAAATCGAGGAAGATCTGCTCCGACTCCACACGCTTCGGATAATTCTCGCCGCCATCGTTCACTCCGTAATCGTGATCGTCCCATGTAGCCAGCACGCGAGCTTTCTTACGCAGACTGGCAACGCCGGGGATCTCACCCAGCGTCTGATACTTGTCCTTCAGAACCTGCATATCCTCGGTGTCACCGTAGATGTTGTCGCCCAGGAAGATGAACAGCTCGGGGCGGTGGCTAATGACCGAGTCGAAGATCGGCGCGGGCAGATTCTGCTTCACGCATGATCCGAACATGATCCGCGAGAGTGGCGCGTGCACCGCGTTGGGATAGAGTGCCGCGAGGATTTTCTTAGCGACCTGATCCGCCAGCTTTTTCGAGCCATCCGGTTTGAAATGGACATTCCCCGGAGCGGTGAACAGTTCAGGCGGAAACGTGCGAGACAGCGCGTTCAGATCGTTGATCTGCACACCGTACTTCTTCATGACTTTTGTAGCCGCGGCGTTGTACTTCAGATCGTCACCGACGATCCGCCCGGCTTCTTTTTCAGGGACGACCGTCGTGCTGCCCCAGATCAGCACAGCGTCGGTCTTCGCCATACGGGCGACCAGCTTCTCGATGTTTTGCTCGTACTGCTCGACCGACAACGTCACTGTGCCATTGACTTTGTCGCGGCGTCCCTGTGTCTTCAACTTCGGATTGCGGTAACACAAGTCCCAAAGCCCCCAGTTGAAGTGAATCACATCCCAATCTGTGTCGCCCAGCCACCCGTCGATCTTCTTCAGCCCAGTGCCTGAGTGCTGTGCGTTACCCGGATTGTGCCGCACGTCCACGTCGCCCTTGAGCAACTCGATCACATGCGGGGTGTATCCCAGCGAAATCGAATCGCCGATGATCAGAACGCGAGGTCGTTCTGCTGGCTTCGTTTCATCCGCCCGTACCTGTTGCAATGCGACCAACTGAGGAAGAAGACAGCAGGCCGTCCACAAAGCAACGGTGGGCATTCGCGACCAGGTGATGTGCTGAGGTTGGGGATCAAGTTGACATGTCATCGTTTAAAGACCCTGCTGTTTCGTGTCGCGTTTGTGTTGTGAGTGTGCCACGCCCGAAGCGGCGTCATCGTGTGTCGCGGCCTTTTCCGGCCGTCAGCTCGATCCGATCGAGGAATTTGACATTCGCGCAGGCATCGAGCTCCGCCGTTTGACAGGCGGCCGCGTTGGGGATGAGGAAGCGATACGGTCCTCCCTGCACTGGTTGCATGGCATCTCCGTCGATCTCGAAGATTAGAACTCCGGAACTGCGAACCGCCTCCAGCGGAATGCTGGCAGCAAAGTCGTCACTGGATGCGTGCAGAGTCAGGTGTGTTGCTGCTGCCGTGGGTGCTGCTCGCTCGAGCAATGCGGTCAGCTGCACGGCTCGCCCCTGACGTCGTGGTTCAATCTGGCTGACATCCGGCACCAGTAACTCATCCGGGAGTGCGGCCATGTCCTTCCGGTTAAGTGACAGAGGCGTTTCGACTTCGCCGTCAATTGTGAGATGTGTTTCTGCCATGGATCAATCACCCGCTGTCTGCCGTGTTGAGTAGAGTTCGTGCTGGCGGATGTACTGCTCGACGGCCCGTGGGACAAGGAACCGCAGGCTACGGCCTTCGGTAGCACGGCTCCGCACGTCGGTCGCTGAAACCTCGACACCAGGCATGGTGACCAGTTGAACTCGCGACCGGATTGACGAATCCAACCCCGCCGACAATTCTTCCAGTGACGTTTCGCCACGATTGACGGCAACCAGCGTAGCCAGCTCTGCAATTGCGTGTGGTTCTCGCCAGGTTGGAAAGTCGCCTAGCGAGTCGCCACCAATCATCAGGAACAGTTCATCGCCAGGCCTCTGATGTCGCATTCGTCGCAATGTGTCCACGGTCCAGGAGACCTCGTCGTGGTCAAGTTCGATGCGACTCACGACAAACTCAGGCATACCGGCTGTGGCAAGCTGCAGCATCTCGACGCGATGTTTTGAAGGTGTCAGTTGCGAAGCATCTTTGTGCGGCGGAGTGCGAGTGGGAACGAGCCAGACCTCATCGAGTGCGCACTGTTCCCGACACTGATCGGCCAGGAGCAGATGGCCGTTGTGAATCGGATCGAATGCCCCACCGAAGATCCCCAGTCGCATCATCTGTCCTCAAATTTGAGTTCACACGGGGCGATTCCGAAAACGCAAACGTGTCTGTTCGGGATTGTGGCGGATTCGTCCTGCAGTGGAGATAAATCGCACGTACGATCGATTATGGTCCACGCGTGTCGATGGGACAATTCGACCGGAATCGGTCACTTCATGAAGGCTGGACGAGGAGCGGAATGGTGACGAAGCGAGTTCTGCTGGCCGGGCTGTTTCACGAAACACATACGTTTCTCGACTCGGTAACCCCCCTCGACAAGTTTGAAGTGCGCGTCGGCGACCAGTTGCTGGAGACGCGAGGTGACGGCTCACCGCTGTCGGGTATCCTGCAGGTTGCCGACGGATCCGGTTGGGATGTGACTCCGATCATCGACATGCGAGCGACGCCTGGCGGCACGGTCGCCGAAATCGTGCCGCGGCATTTCTGGGACGAGTTTGCGGCTGTCGCGGCTCCGCGGCTGGCCGAGGGGACGGTGGATGGAATCTACCTGGTCCTGCACGGCGCAATGGCGACTGAGAAAATCCTCGACATCGAAGGCAAGATCATACAGAGCATCCGGGCGCTGGACGGAGGTGCCGATGTTCCGATTTGCGGCGTGCTCGACCTTCACGGAAACATTTCACGCCGCACGATTGTCGAGACTCAGGGACTGGTCGCGTATCGCTGCAATCCCCACACCGACGCCTGCGAATCCGCAAATCGCGGAGCGAAGATTCTCGATCGGATTCTGACCGACGAAGTCCGGCCGCAGTGCGTGTGGTCGCAGCCGCCCATCATGTGGCCGCCGACAGGCACCGGCACAGCAGACGATCCTATGAAGACCCTGACAGAGATGGCTCGTGAAATAGAAGAAAGCCATCCCGACATTGCGGCGGTGAATGTCTTCGGCGGGTTTTCCTTCGCAGATACTCCAGACACGGGCGTGTCCTTTTCTGTTGTGACATTCGGTGATGTTGAAGAGGCCGAGCGGGGACTGAGTTCGCTCATGCAGTGGAGCATGGAGCATCAGGAGCTCGGCAATCGAGTCGACACGGCTTTGACTGACGTGTTGCCCGATGTGAGAGCCGACGTTGCGGCCGGCCGCACACCCGTCATCATTGTCGAACCGGCTGACAACATCGGCGGAGGCGCGCCCGGTGATGCGACCGGAATTCTGCGCTGCCTGCTGGACGATCCAATCGGCGAATCCGTTGTTGTAATTAACGACCCTGACGCTGTGCAGCGGCTTGACTCAATCGAAATCGGCGAAGTGATGCGGCTGTGGATTGGAGGGCAGGTGAGCGGCGCGTTCTGCGTCCCGGTCGAAGCCGACGTCGAACTGCTGTTTCGCAGTGATGGACAGTTCGAGCTGGAAGACCGCAACAGCCACTTGGCTTCGATGTGCGGCGTCCACATCGATATGGGTCCGAGTGCCGTCGTTCGCAGCGGTGCAACACGGATTCTGCTGACGACGCGCAAGACACCGCCATTCGATCTCGGACAATTGCGGAGCCAGGGCATTGAACCGACCGAGTGCGATGTCATCGGAGTCAAAGCGGCCGTCGCACATCGCCGGGCATATGACCCGATCACGGGAGCGACCTATACGGTGGGAACGCCTGGCCCCTGCTCCAGCGACCTGAAGTCGTTTCCCTGGCGGCATGTCCGGCGGCCCATCTATCCGCGGGATGAGTGAGACCATGGGAACGGTCGGTCACTGGACGCTGCGTCGGGTGATCCCCAGAATCCCGACCCCGACCAGTGCTGTTTCTGACCAACGGATTTCTCATGACTGATGCTGTTGAACGTCCCGACAATTCCGATCGACAGACGCTCGTCGAAGAGCTGCGCTGGAAGAAAGTCCCAGTGTTGGATGACGGATTCGTGTGCCTAGTCGACGTCATGGGCGATGACGGCTCGGTCACCCAGGCGGCTCGCGTGAGTTACGGAGCCGGAACTCGCAAAGTCTCCGACGACCGCACACTGATCCGCTATCTGCTACGACATCGGCACACAACGCCGTTCGAAATGGCCGAATTGAAGTTCCTGGTGCGCGTTCCGATGGACTGCTGGCGGCAGTGGATTCGGCACCGCACGGCGAACGTCAACGAGTACAGCACGCGCTATTCGCTGGCGATCGGCGCCTCGCAGACAACTCCGCCGGATCAATGGCGAACACAGTCGGACTCAAACCGCCAGGGAAGCGCTGGCCTGCTGGAAACAGAGGCCGGACAGGAGTTTACGGAGTCCGAACGAGAGCTGCAGGAAATGGCCCGGCGTGTGTATCAAGAACGCATCGACCGTGGAATCGCTCGCGAACAGGCCCGCAAAGACCTGCCGTTGTCCACATACACCGAGGCATACTGGAAGGTCGACCTGCACAACCTGCTGCACTTTCTGGCATTGCGGATGGACTCGCATGCTCAGCTCGAAATCCGCGACTACGCCGCGGCGATCGGGCATCAGATTGTGCAGCCTCTGTTTCCGCTCGTTTGGGAGGCGTTCGTCGACTACCGAATGAACGGGCAGTTTCTGACTCGACTGGATCAGGGAGTGGTTCAGCGTCTAATGGCCATGGCGACCGACCGAGGTGTGGCACCGCCGTTCAGTGAGGATCTGTTTCTGGAGGCCCAGGACGAGAAATGGAAGCCGTTGAAAAGGGCTCGAGAACGCGACGAGTGTGCGAGCAAGCTCCGGTCGCTGGGAATTCTCGAATAAATCAGTTGTCAGAGAAGTGGGCTCACAGAAGGCTGCCAACGCGTTCTTCAGATTGATCAATTCATGCAGGACGCCGTACGCCAGACCCGATCCCATCTGATGCAGCTGTTTAAACAGCACGGGTTCAATCCGCGTGGTGATCTGGGCCAGAATTTTCTGATCGATCTCAACATCATTGAATTCATCGTACGCGAAGCCGAGTTGTCGAAGGACGATGTCGTGCTGGAAATCGGTTCGGGCACCGGTGGCATGACGACTTTCATGGCGGTCGAAGCGGGACACGTGGTTTCCGTCGAGTACGACCGCAACATGTATGGCCTCGCCAGCGATCAAACGTCTGCCTTTGACAACGTCACGCTGATTAATACCGACGCACTGAAGACCAAGAGCCAGCTTTCGCCGGCAGTCATTGAGGCTGTCGATGAGCAGCTTGACGCGGATCCAGATCGACGGCTCAAACTGGTGTCGAATCTTCCGTACAACATCGCCACACCCGTGATCGCGAATCTTGTCGCGACCGACCTGCCATGGGATCGGATGGTAGCCACGATCCAGCTTGAGCTGGGCGAACGCATGGCGGCCAGGCCCGGCGACTCAAAGTACGGAGCGTTGTCGGCTTGGCTGCAGGCGCAATGCCGAGTGAAAATCGTCCGCCGCATGCCGCCGAGTGTATTCTGGCCGCGACCCAAAGTGGATTCGGCCGTCGTCAAGATTCAGCCACGACCGGACAAACGATCCGCGATTGCTGACCGGTCCTTCTATCACGATTTTGTGCGACGATTGTTTCACCATCGCCGGAAGCTGTTGCGCGGTGTTGTCTGTGGCATGTATCGCAAACAACTCAAGAAGCCGCAGGTCGATGGTGTGCTGGCCAGGCTGCAGATGAATACTGAAGCCCGAGCTGAAGAGCTTGAGTCGTGCCAGCTCGTCACGTTGTCGAATCTGCTCCATGAAGAGATCGGGAAAACGGACGATTGAAGTCTCGCGCTTTAGGCTCACGCAAAGTCGCGAAGACGCAAAGACTGGTACATGTCCCCTTTGTGTCTTCGTGTGAAACCACTACCAGGAAGTCAGAATGTCTCATGTCCGACCGCACGCTCAAAGTTGCCATTAACGGTACTGGATTCGCCGGTGACTACACTGCGAAAACGTATTCCATGATCCCGCACCGCAACGGTGTGGACATCGAGTTATCCGGGATTGTGTCCGGAAAACTTGAGAACGCGGAACGGTTCGCGGACACGCATGGCGTGCAGGCAGCTTTCAGCAACCATGCCGAGATGATCGAGTCCGTTTGTCCGGACATCGACAACATCTGCTGCGCTAACTTCGCTCACGGCCCGTACACGATCGAGTCGGCGAACGCGGGTACGCCGGTCATCGTTCTGGAAAAGCCACCGGTGATCTGGCCGGGATATCCCGAAGGACGTGAAGCGGATGCGGCGACGCGCAAATGCGAGTCCATGGAGTACCTGGCCGAGGTGCTCGACGCCGTACGTTCTGCCGGGTCAAAGCTGCTTTATGCCGAGGACTTCGTGTACTTCGACGGTTTGAAGGGCATCGTCGAGTTGCTGCTCGAGGCCCGCGAAAACGGCAAGGGTAAAGTGCTGTATCAGCGAGGTGTGTGTGCTCATCAGGGATCGCATGCGCCGGCATATGATACGCCGTCGAAGTCCGGAGGTGGGGCGCTGTTCAACAAAGCGTGCCACCCATTGGGTCCGGCACTGTTCCTCAAGCAGGTCGAAGGCATCATCGCCAACGGTACGCCGATTCGACCCGTCGGTGTGTCCGCGGTCGCGCTGCAAGTGCTCAAGCATCAACCCGATACGTGTGGCGAGTTCTTTCGCGTGATGCAGAACGTCGACGACTTCGGTCGCCTGACTGTGACGTTCGAGGATCATACGGTGGCTGAAGTCATTGGACACGACCTCAGCATCAGCGGAATTCGCAACGAGTTCTCTGTCATCACAGACTTCGCGCAGTACGACCTTCGTGTCAATCCGAACAACGAGAACGAGCTGTTCCTGCCGAACTCCGATCACGCCGGAAATCTACTTGTGCGTGAAAAACTGCCGACCGCGCAGGGGACGAGTTTCCCGCGACCCAATCAGTTCTACTCGCACGGCTATGTCAGCGAGATGAGCGATGCCGTCGACTGTGCCTTGATCGCAGACCGACACCCGCAGTCAGGTGCACTCATGGCCTGGGACACAATGGCCGTACTTATGGCCGGCTACGAGAGCGCCGTCAGCGGAGGGGGTGTGGTGGACGTCTCGGAATACACAACTGCTGGTCGAACATTTGAAGCTCGCGAAACACCCGATCCGGCAGCTTTCGGAGCTGTGTTTCAGCGACTGTGATGGATGTTCGGTTGCCCTTGGAAATGGGCAATGCCCTCCGTCAGAAATCGTTCTTGATGTGCCGCGGGGCTTGCGGGCACAATTCGCGTTCGTCGAACGAGATATTCGCCAGCAGTTTTCCGAATCGAACGTACTGCTGGGCACCACCGGGCTCCTGTCGAAGACACGAGGCAAGACATGAACAAGCGAAGACTGTGGCTGTCCGGCATGGGACTGTCGCTTCTCCTGGTTACTTGCGGTGCACTGAACGTAACAGGGTCGGCGGACGACGACGCGGGATTCTATGACGCGAGACACCCGGTCATGCGAGTCGGCGGACCAGTCGAAAAGACGCTGCGAATCGTGCCTTTCGTGCATGAAGCGATCTGGCCAACCCCACTCATACCCGTGTATACCTGATCCGGTCTGGTGCCGGTCCAGCCTGGATCGAATGCCGGTCAGTGATGGGTGTGGTTGCTCGGAACACGTTCTCTGGCCGATGACGCGAAAGGCCCAACCAGTTGTCGGTAGACATTTATTTGCCAGTTGCCTGGAACACCTCAATCCTCTCGCGGGTCAGGCGGACCTGGTGATTCAGTCCCAGGCGTTCGGCTTCGCTCAGGCTGTTGTTGAATCGCTGATGGGCCTTTCGGGGCTAGCTTCGCAGCACGGAAAGTTCTCCAGCTTCCCGCAGCGCATGCGACATTTCGACTCGGTAAGCTTAGCCACACCGCAGTGCCACACGGATGGCGCGAGACGTTTGCTTCAGCAGTTTGCAGTATTGATCAGTGTCAGACGACTCGCGACTGAGAAGCGTAGCAGTTCTGGTCTGTTGGTCGACCCGCTCCCGTCCGAGTTGCGTTTCCAGAATCTCGATCGGAACCTGCCCCTGTGTCGACAAAGACCAGCAGTCAAGTGAAATGCCCTGGGCCTGTTCGTCCCCGAGTTCCAATCCCGAGAAATAGACTTGCCGGGCGAGTTCCTGTGTCCGGTCAAGATCGTCTAACTGGTAGAAGGCCCAGGCGAGCTGAAACCGCGCCCTGTTGGCCTCCCAGGCGTCTCCCGCTCTCTCGAATCTTCGGATCGACCTTTCCCAGACTTCAACGCTTTCACGCACACGACCCGCGGAGTAAAGGGCAATGCCGACATACAGCAGCGAAATGCCCTCACCCCACAGGTGACCATACATCCGTCGAATCTTGAGTGACCGCTGAGCGTAACGCAGTCCTCGACCATGCAGTCGAACCGTCGACATTGCCCCGGCGTGTTTGGACCACGAGTGAGCCAGTTCGAGCGCTGGCAGATACCGCTCCGCCCAGTTCATCTCCGTCAGATGCGGCCAGAATGCCACCATGGCTCCACCAGAAAACCAGTTCGCGTACGACAGGCTGTTCAGCAGGCGGAGTCGCACACGCTCTTCCACCGGTGGTTCCGTCTTCCGCCGATACACGTACAACGTCGGAAAGACAGAATGAAGCGTCTGTACGAGGGCTTGCCAGATCGTTGCCGTGGCATGAGTGAAGCGGCCACGCGGTACCCACAGCCGAAGATCACGCAGGGCCGCCTCGGCAAGTTCTTTGGCCTGTTTCATATCACCGCATCTCAAGGCTACATCGGTCAGCTTGCGACGGGTCTCGGCGCGCATCCGATGGCTGTCTGCCAGCTTGAGGGCCGCGGTCAGTCTCTCTCGGCCCGCATCGAACTTGCCAGTCAGCATGAGCACGTCACCGAGCCCATCGGTGATCCGAAAACGCACATGCCGTGGAGCGTCGGAAGTAACCCGTTCCCCGATCCGGAACTGCTGCTCGGCGCCCGTGAGTGCATCCTGCTGTCGAGACTGTTCGGCCGCGATCAGGGCATAGGGCATGGCCCGTTCCACTCGATCGGCTTCACAAAAGTGGTACGTCAGGTCATAGACACGGTTCCATTCGCCAGGGGTCAGATTGACAGACGCGACTTCGGCTCGGCTGGTCCAGTCCTCGCGATCAGCGGCACTGATTCCGCTGAGCCTCTCAATGGTCTCGGCCATGCGCAGGTGGTGCCACCTGGCAGTTTGCTCGCTCAGTCGACCGACGACGCACTCACGAATCCGTTCGTGATACGTATCAACCAGCATGCCCTGTTCGGACTCGGTCGTACGAATGAAGCTGGCTGAGCGCAGTTGCACCAGCAGACTCTGTTCACGGTTGATCTCGTCAAGCGCCTCCCCCACTTCCTGTGCCGGAATCGGCCGGGCCGCAACCGCGACCAGTTCCAGAAAGCGTCGCGTCGACTCGGGCAATCGGCTGACGCGAGACCAAATGACGTCATCGAGTTCCAGCGATCCGCTTTCCATCTCGGCATCGTGTTGCACGTGCAATGCGAGTTCCCACACGAAAAATGGCCGGGCAGTTGCCCGCGTCTGTTTGTCGTTGCGGCCCAGCAGTTTGAGTGCCAGTTCCGTTGCCTGGTCGGTTGTCAGCGAATCAACCGAAACCTGCTCGCGCGGCGGGCGAAATTCGCCGGATGAGTACGCTTCGTCGAGGGCGACGAGACTGGGGCTCGTGCCGCGGTTCTCAGATCGGAATGAGACCACCAGTAGCAGACGCGGCGCATAGGGGGGACGTACCAGGTCGACCAGAAACCGTGCACTGTTTCCGTCACCCCACTGCAGGTCGTCGATGTGCAGGACAAGCGGCTTACGCTGACCGATCCGCTTCAGGAGCTCACGCAGGCCCTGTACGGCTCGCTGGAGAAGTTCCTCCAGCCCTATGTTGTCAACGGAAGGACGCTCGGGCTCGTTGATGCACGGCATATGACCAAGCACCTGAACCACCTGCCCCAACGGACGGCAGTCATGTGGAATCAGGACACGCGCGACCACATCTGGCAATCCTCCCAGATAGCCGGCAAGTGAATCGACCAGGCTGTCGAGGGCTTTGAACGGAACCGACTCCTGCTCGTAACAGCGGCCCCGCAGAATCAGGGCGTTTGTGTTCCGACGCAGCTCTTCCAGGAATCGCTCGATCAGGATGCTTTTTTCCATCCCCGAGTGGCCATGAACAAAGACGCTGTCCGCCCCCGTGACCAACTCGCGTTCTTTCGATGGCACTTCTCCCTTTGCCGGTCGATTTCCCGCCACCCTGGCATAGTGGTCGCGAAGCACTTGAAGCGGAGATTCCCGTCCAACCAGTTCGATCACGGATTGTCCAGTCTCCGCCGAAATATCGACCTGCGAAACGGATTCCGTGTCTGCGCCAAGCGCTCTTAAGACTTCGACGGCTGTGGGACGTCTTACCGGATCGATCTGGAGCAACTGGGAACATAGATCGTTCAGTTCGCTGGGAACTGTGGGCTCCAGAAGACACGGCATCCTAGCCGGCTCGGTCTGCTTCTTCTCGAGAATGGCACTCAGCCGCCCCAGGAAGGGAGCCTGCCCCGTCAGTATCTCGTAGAGCATGACGCCAACAGCGTACCAGTCGCTGGCTGGAGTCGTCTCACGTCCTGCTGCTTGCTCGGGAGCCATGTAGCTCGGCGTGCCCCGAATCTCTTTGGCGTCGTCTGCATGCATATCACCAGCGACGCCAAAGTCCAGCAGAACAACACGCCCCTCTGTCGTGACCATGACGTTCGAATGTTTGATGTCGCGATGCATCACGCCGGCCTCGTGCAGGGCATTCAGCCCCAGCGCCAACTGTTTCAGCGCTTCACACAGCCGGCCTTTGACTGCTTCCGAAAGACGAGTCGTATTTGGTGTCACTTTGGCCGCAGTGGCGAGACGAGATTCGTCTTTGACGTCGAATCCCGACCAGACAAACTCGTTGAATTCGACGGCCTCAAGCAACTCCATCGTGAACGACCAGTCTTCGCCATCGGAATGCAGATCGTAGAGTGTGCCGATGTTGGGATGAGCAATATCGGCAAGCGTTCGGAACTCCTGTTTGAACATCCGCAGCCCGGCGGGATCGATGTTCAGCATTCGCTTCATGGCAACATCGCGTCCGACCGATTCATCGCGCACGCGATACACAACACCGAAAGCCCCACGCCCGAGTTCATGAATCAACTGATATCGCGGCGACTGGAAATCCGAATCCAGACCGACAGCAGGTGCGCAAGCTTCAGAATCGACTGTGATGGCTGTACGGAAGATCGTCGCATTACTGAATTCCTGATCTGACAGATTCGGAACAGGTCGCGACTGCGTCCGCACATAGTCTGCAGCGGCGACGCTGTCGTCATCCGCGACCCGTACAACCGTCGCGTCGTCCTGCAGTGATGCCCAGAGAGAGTCCGATGTCTCTCCCGTGGAAGGTCGTGTCCTGACGGAACCACAGACCGGACAAACAATCACTGCCTCAGTGTCTGACGCATTGCCCACCGCGAAATTGTGTCGGAATGAGCATTCAAAAGACTGCTTCATTTAAGTTGTCGCAGTGGCAGTGATCGGGAAGAGAAACCAGCCAGTCCGAACGCGGTTCGGTCCGAGGAGCACTGATACGTCTGATCGCGGCAGATTTCTCGTTTGTTGCACCCAGCACACCACCCACCTGAATTCCACAACCGCCCAGCACGACCGACCAGTTCGGCGGCCAGTGATCGCGGCCAAGGTCCGGTTGAATCCCGGGTGTGCGTCCAAACTCGGTGATGAGCAGCACAAGCGTGTGCTCCAGCATGCCGCGTGAATCAAGGTCCTGAATCAGTGTGGTAAACGGCCGATCGAACTCGCCGAGCTGCTCAAGATGGAAGTTGAAGTTCTCCATATGCGAGTCGTAGTTGTTGTGCGCACGAACGAGCACGTCTTTATCGACCGCTCGGTCCAGATAGAACTTTGCAGCGTGACGCCCATCATCGTCGATGTCATTGGCCGCAAGAACCTGAGCCACTGTTGTGTTCAGTGGTCGGTTTTCGGCGAAGGCTGTTTGCAGCCATGCACGCCATTCGTCGCTCGTGACGTACTTGTCCGGCCGTCGCTCCATCAGCATGAAGTCGAACACGACCGCCATGTGCCGTGCAAAGGACTGGCTGGCCAGCAGGCTGTCGATCAGCTCGACTCGCCTAGTCGCACTCGCGTCTGCCAGGAATGCCGCAGTCGCCTCAGCCGAGGGAATCGTCCCAGTGAGATCGAGCGAAATCCTGCGGATGAACTCTACATCGGAACAGCGTTCCGCCGGTGTCGCTTCCCAGCGGGAAAAGCCGCCCTAGACGAGTTGATCGACCTGTTCATGCAGCGACACGTTGCCCGGTTCGTCAGCTCGTGCCAACGAAAGGACGACGCTTGCGCAGAAAACGCAAATTACGGTGCGAAACAGACTCGGGTGCATTCGGACTAAACCAGTTCAGCCAGCGGCGAGGCATTTTCTTCGAGCAGGTATTGTGGGCGACCGTTCAGGTCATCGATTGTCGTGAGGTTCGTGTCGATTCCGAGGTTGCGATACAGCGTCGCGTAGATCTCGGAATACGTCACGGGACGTGACACCGCTTCTCCTGCCAGGCGATCGGTTGCGCCAATGATCTGACCTGTCTTCATACCTCCCCCTGCCATCAGAGCCATGTTGACTCGCGGCCAGTGGTCGCGGCCGACCTGTGCGCTGATCTTCGGAGTCCGCCCGAATTCGCCCCAAACGATCACAGTGCAGTCTTTGTCGAGACCCCGCACATGCAGGTCTTCCACCAAGGCACTGACGCACTGATCGAACACCGGGAAATCTTCGGCCTCGCGATTGAAGATTGTGTTGTAGCTGCCGCCGTGCCAGTCCCACTTCGAGTAGTTCAATGTGACAACCCGGGCACCGGCTTCGATCAGCCGGCGAGCAGCCAGGAGACTCTGCGGTACACGCGGGGCACCGTTGCCGTCCATGAACTTAGTGGGGTCGCCCGTGCCGTAACGCGCGACGATTCGCGGGTCTTCCTTGGACAGGTCGAGTGCGTCTGCCAGTTTCGAAGATGTCAGCAGCCCCATGGCCTGTTCGGTGAACGTGTCCAGCCCCTTCATCGTCGTGGATGTGTCGACATCCCGGCGAAGTCGATCCACGCTCTTCAGCAGAGACCGGCGGTCCGCCAGACGCTCCAGCGTGACTCCGTTCAGAACCATGTCATCTTTGGTCGGACCCATTGGCCGGAACGGTGTGTGCGATGTACCAAGGAATCCCGGACCGGGTTCGTTGTATGGCCCATGAGTGCATTGGTAGCACAGGCTGACAAACGGGGGCGCGGCTGCATGTGTCGACCCCTGCACCTTCGACACGGCCGAACCGAATTGCGGCCAACCGCCAGATGGCTTCGGCTTACGCGGATTGTGGCCGTTGAAGACCTGAATCGCGTCGTGGCCGCTTTGCGATCCGACGAGGGAACGGATCGACACCAGCTTGTCGGACATGCTGGCAAGCTTCGGAAGCGCTTCGCAAATCTCGAATCCGGGTACGTTTGTCTCGATGGGACGCCATGGGCCAGCGACTTCCTTCGGAGCTTCCGGCTTCAAATCCAACAAATCCTGATGCGGCGGCCCGCCAACCAGATAGATCATGATGACGGACTTCTGCGAACTGCCGATGCCGGCTTCTGCTTCGGCTCGCAGCAGGCCCGGCAGCGTCAATCCGGTCGCTCCCAGAGCCCCAACTCGCAGAAAGTTGCGGCGGGACATTCCGTCGCAAAACGAAGTTGAATCGGAAGTCCGTCGACCAGTCAGTGTCAGCATCTGTGACTCCTCACCATGGAAATCTGCCAGCCCCAGAGATGGGCACGTGGCTCAGCCAGCTCAAGCAATATCGTATCAGAGACCGCTGATCGGTCCCACGGCCTTGTCGGGTGACGTCGTCAGTCAGTGGCACAGAAACGGCCGTCATGAAATATGGTCTGCAGGGATCTGATGAGTCCGTTGAAAAGACGCACATCGAGAAACTGAACTCCCGGCAGGTTTGGCTGACAAACATCCTGACTGTCTGCATACGGTGGCCTCCTCTCTTTGGTCCCGTTCCTCTTCAAAACAGCAATGAGAAAATCAGCAATGAGATTGTCATTGCGTCAGCCCTGCTCAGTTACGCACCTCCTCAGGTAGAACCAACCCCGTTTGCCCTGCGTGTCGGAAGCTGGCTCAATGCACGGGGTTTACGAGGTAGTCATCGGCTTCGCAGTCTGGCACGCTTGCTCGGCCAGCTGAATCGTGTTGTCCAGTATCCGTTGCCTCGCAACGTCCACATCGACGTGCCCTTGTACCGATTTGAAAACTGCTGGACCGCTCGAGAATTGAATGAGTATGAACCGGAACTGATCAACGCTCTGGCAGAATCTGCCGAAAACGCAACCGGGCCTGTTCGGCTGATTGACTGTGGTGCCGATATCGGAACGATCTCGACGGTGCTCTTTTCCCGTTGCCCGAATCTGTCCGACATCATCGCGTTCGAGCCGAATCTCGAGGCCTGCGTCTTTGCTCGCAGAAACATCGGCCGGCTGCCCGTTTCGACAGAGGTCTTTGACCTGGCCGTCAGCGACTTTGAGGGACATGGCCGTCTCGAATGCCCGGAATACGACGACAGTCCGCACACGATGTATCTGGTACCGGCCACGGACGGCGAGATCGCCGTCACGACGATTGACGCGCTGCAACTCGCTCCCGAAGGGACACTTCTGATCAAGATCGACACTGAAGGTGCTGAGCAGACTGTCATTCGCGGCGCGTATGCAACGATTTCCCGTGCTCAACAGGTCGTCCTTGCATTTGAGGCGCACCCGAGCGTTGCGGCACGAACGGGAATCGACTCCACCGAAATCCTGTGCGAGCTGAATCAACTGCGCCCATTTCATTCACACATTGCAGAGTTTCCCGACCTGTCGATCGACTTGACTGAGCCACTGTTCGAACAGGTTCGACTCGACAGTCCGTACGGTTTGAACATCGTCTGCGAATCAAAATAATTGCGTTATGGGTTTGTTTGACTGTTCGCCGATGGAATGTCGAGTGCGGGGTTGTGATCGAAGAACCCCCAGGGGACCAGCTTGAAGCCCATCTTATGGACGGGCATCACTGGCCATTCCTCGGGCCGTGGAATGTGAGTGACGCCCATTGTGTACCACACAACTACGTCTTTGTTGTCGAGTGACCGGTTAGCCCGGGTCCATTCCGGCAATCCGCGGCCAGCGGGACTCTGGTTGACGTAGTTGCCGGCCGCGTAGAGCTGGTCCGGTTGATATGCCGTCGCCCAGAAGTGGGCATCCAGGAATCCCGCACGCTTGCGAGTCGCGGCCGAGAGCGGGAATGCGTTTGCTCCCGGCACAAGTGCGTATCCCACAGCGTATCCTTGCGCGTTCTGTCGAGTTGTGCTGATGACCTTCCAGCGGCGGGCAGTGCCGACATCAACATTCCGTCGGGCCTGTAGCTCGAGGGACAGCACTGTGGGCCGCATTGTGAATGCCACATTGCGAGACACAACGGGATCGGCCACTGGCTCGACGTTGACTTCGAACACGCGGTTCGTCGTCGACTGTTCGATGTCCATGTCCAACCGATAGTTGAAGAAGTGCTGATTGTTGACTCCTTCAACATTCGCCGCGATCAGCGTTCCAAAACGCGAATCGTGGTCGACCGTCGTTTTCGCCGACACAGCTTTCGCCAGCACGACGCCGGTCATCAGCACCTGGTGCTCGATCACGCCGTCCTGATGGAATATCCAGCGGAAGCCGTAGTCATAATTCCCCAGAGTGGTCAGGTACGACACGACCAGCTGCCGCGCTGCCCGTGATTCGACGACTCCGCGAGGATACTCCGTCCAGAACTGATGTCGCCACAGTATTTCACCTGGCTGTTCGTAGACGGCAACCGCTCGTCGAAACGTCAACGTCTGACCGTAGTTGCCCGCCAGTGCGACGTCGCGAAACACCGCATTCGAAGGAGCGTCTTCCCCGGGCTGACGTGATAACGTGTAGTAGCCCAGCCCGTACTCACCTTCGTCGAAGGCACTGCGGAAGAACCAGGCGTCGTGCGGGTCTCCATAAGGTACGACCATTTCGGACAGCGACGCTCGATGCATGATCGACCGCACGTCGTCGCCGTCCTCATACCCGACGGCATACAGCACCAGCCCTTCACGCGGATGGACGGCAAATCGAAAACGCCAGTTTTGCCAGCGGACTTCGTTGCCGATGATCGAGAACTCGGGTCCTTGAGGCTGCTGAATTCGTAACGGCTTTGGCGTGGGACGTTCTTGCCCAATCGACTTCTGGTCGAAGTCGTTAGCCGGCAACAGCTGGCGGATGCCCGAATCCAGAACCTCGACGACCTTCTGATCGTCAAGGTTCACTTTGACGATCAGTCCGATCGGTCGTGCATGTGGATTGCGTTTCGTTTCCCGCAGATAACAGATGCCTATCCAGAGACGGTCGCCGCTGGTGTCTTCAGGCAGGTGTGAACCAGCTCCCCAGACATCGATCTGCACCAGATCAGCGTTCTTGATGCCGCGATCGCGCACGGCCTTCAGCCAGCGGGCGTCAGCTCGGACGATCTTCTGCATCTGCAGATAATCGTCGGCGAGCAGGCCTGGCTGGGCATGCAGAATATGTTTCCAGGACGTGACTTTCCGGTCGGTCAGGTCGACACGGGCTTCAAACGTCTGACGCGACGACTGGTGGTAGACGACTGCGAACGCACGTCGACGGATCGGGCTGCTAGGATGAAACTGCTGCACGTCCGCCTTCGTGGGTTCGTCCAGATGCAGTGCAAAGAAGCGACTGTTCTGATCGAACCGGCCGGCGGTTCGCAGGATTCATGCGGCGGCCGCGATCTCCGACGTGCTGAGTGGGTCCAGCGGATGGGCGGTCGGCGGCTGACCACACAGCGGGCCGGTTGCAGCCGTCACCAGGATAAGCACGAAAAGAAAGACGGCCGGTCGATCATTGAGCAGCTGCATTGTGGCGATTCCCTTCGAGACGGCGGGACTCAGAGCGGTCTCGATTGATAGCACATCACCACGGCGATTTCCGGGAAGTCGAGATGATCCTGTCGCAATCTGCTGGGTGGGCCACGGAATCTGTTGCACGCTTGATGTTGCGGCGCGGGGAAACCGCGATGATTCTGGGATGCCTTGAATTCCTGTACCAGGTCTTATGAAGGTCTGGTTAGGTAAGAACCGCTGGGCTGGTGGAACGGAGGA